>JAOPZS010000083.1 GCA_025963965.1 Solirubrobacterales bacterium | reverse complement strand
GGATCGACTCCGTGATGGCAAAGCTGATCCCCGAGATCTTCGCGCGCTGCAACGAGCTGATCGCCGCACGGCGCGAGGCGCCGACCGAGGACCTGACGAGCGTGCTCGTGCACGCCGACGTCGACGGCGAGAAGCTCGAGGAACACGAGATCGTGATGGGCTTCTTCCTGCTGATGGCTGCTGGCAACGACTCGACGAAGGCGACCTACTGCAGCGGCATGCGCGCGCTGATGGAAGACGACGAGCAGCGGAGGCTGCTGCTCGAGGACCCCTCGCTGGTGCCCGACGCGGTCGAGGAGTCGCTGCGCATGTTCCCGGCGTTCGCGCACTTCCGCCGCACCGCCTCCTGCGACACCGAGCTGCATGGGCAGCCGATCAAGGAGGGCGAGAAGGTGGTGATGTGGTACGTCTCCTCCAACCGCGACGAGACGCGCTACGAGGACCCGGACCGCTTCGACCTGCGCCGCAGGGCCGAGCACCAGGCATTCGGGGCGGGCGGCCGGCACTTCTGCCTCGGCACCGCGCTCGCGCGCCTGGAGCTGCGGATCATGATCGAGGAGACGCTGGCGCGCTTCCCGGACATCGCGATCGACGGCGCGCCGCTGTACACCGAATCGCCGTTCGTGAACCAGCTGAAGACGCTGCCTGTGAGGCTCGGGAGCTGACTCGCTGAACACCCGAGGCAGCAGGACCGAGCGCGGCCCCAGTCTCGAGACCGAGCGGCTGCTGCTGCGCCGCTGGCTGCCCGCCGACCTCGAGCCGTTCGCCTCGATCAACGCCGACGAGGAGGTGATGGAGCACTTCCCGGCGAGATACTCGCTAGCCGAGAGCGCGCTCGCGGTCGCCCGGCTGGAGGCCGGCTTCGAGCGCGACGGCTACGGGTTCTGGGCGGTCGAGCTGCGCTCCACCGGCAAGCTGGCCGGGTTCGTCGGCCTCTCGCCCGTGCCGGAGGACCTGCCGTTCGCGCCCGGCGTCGAGGCCGGCTGGCGCCTGGCGCGCGAGCACTGGGGCCAGGGGATCGCCCGCGAGGCCGCAGCGGCGACGCTCGAGTTCGGCTTCGAGACGCTCGGCCTGCACGAGATCGTCGCCTACACGGCCCCCGGCAACACGCGCTCGCGACGGCTGATGGAGCGGCTGGGGATGCGCCACGACACGGGGGCGGACTTCGACCATCCGCGCCTGCCCGCAGGGCATCCCCTCGAGCGCCACGTCCTCTACCGCCTGACGTCCGGGCGCCCTTGACAGCAATGCGAACATCTGTTCGTATGGGACCGAGGCCGTGGAGACCAGCCGGCGAGCTCGAGCAGGCGCTGGAGAGGGGGGAGCTGCGCTACGCCGTGGCGCTCGCCGAGGAACTGCGCCTCGAGCGCGGCCGGCCGATCGAGTTGGAGACGGCCGCCCGATTCCTGCCGCTGATCGCCGCCGCGAGCCCCGGCGAGTACGACGCCTACGCGCTGCGCTGGCTGGCCCGCTGGGTGGCCGAGAGCGGCACGGCGACGATCGAGCAGGCGGCCGAGATCGCCGCCTCGCTGGCCGACCTGCCGGTCGAGCCGCGAATGCTCGAGGCGATCACGGCGACGCTGTAGGGCGACGTATCCTGAACGGTGATGTGCGGGCGCTACACGAACACCGCCGGGCCCGAAGAACTGAACGACCGCTTTCGCGTGCCGATCGAGAGGACCGACGGCACGGGACGCTTCAACGTCGCCCCGACCGAGCAGGTGCTGGCGATCACCGCCCCGCAGGGCGAGCCGCAGGCAGAGCTGATGCGGTGGGGTCTCGTCCCGTCGTGGGCCACGGAGATCAAGGGACCGCTGATGATCAACGCGCGAATGGAGACCGTCGCGGAGAAGCCCGCCTACCGGCGCCTGATTCCGCGTGCCTCGCGGCGCGCGCTGCAGATCGCCGACGGCTACTACGAGTGGCTCAAACCGGAGCATCGCTCGCAGCCCCGCCAGCCGTTTCACTTCCAGGTGGACGACGGCGTTCCGTTCGCGTTCGCCGCGCTGTGGACGCCCGCGAAGGTCGATGGCGAGTGGCTGCACAGCATCTCGCTGCTGACCTGTGACTCGGCGCCCAACCGCGTCGCCGCGGCGATCCACGACCGCATGCCCGTGATCCTGGCTGACGAGGATGCGCAGCGCGCGTGGCTCGACCCGGCGCTCGGCACCGACGAGGCGCTGGCGCTGTGCGGCCCGCTGCCGGCCGAGCGGCTGTCAGCGCATCCGGCCAACCCGGCTGTCAACAACGTGCACACGGCCGTCGAGGGACCGGAGCTGCTTGCCGCGCCGGCCTAGCGCCGGTTCGCGGCGCGGCTACCCGCCCGTCAGCCAGCGGCGCGGGTTATCGACGAAGATCGTCTGGAAGCCGGCGTCGTCCATCACGCCGAGCTCCCGCAGCGCGGGAACGACCTCCTCGAAGACGAGCGTCATCGACCAGTTGCGGATCGCGCCCTGGGCCTCGAACGCCTCGGCGGCCTCCGGCGGGAACCAGTCGATGCTGGCGCAGAAGTCCTGGGAGATGATCAGGCGCTCGGCGTGCCCGCGCCGCAGCAGCTCGGCGGCGGTCGCGTTGCGCTTGTCGATCGGCAGGTACATCTCGAGGCCGTAGCGGTCGAGTCCGACGTAGACGCCCTCGGCGAGAAGCGACTCGATGTGGCCGACGTCCTCGCTGTCGCCGCAGTGCGCGATCTGCACGCGCGAGAGATCGACACCCTCCTCCCTGAAGATCTCGATTTGCCGCGGACCGGTCGGGACGGCGGGCATCGAGTGCGCCATGATCGGCGCGCCGGTCTGCAGGCTCGCCCGAGCCACGGCCCGATGGATCTTCTCCACGTTCTCGGTGACTCCCGCGGCGTCGGCCGCGCACTTCAAAAAGCCGGCGCGGATCCCGGTGCCCTGGATCCCCACTTCGATGTCCTCGACGAAGTGGTCGGCCATCACGTCGGCGTCGCGGTTCTCGAAGTAGTGGGGGAGATAGTCGTAGCTGTAGATCCCGGTGCAGGCGACGATCCCCACGCCGGTCTCCTCGGCTACGCGCTTCATGAAGCGCACGTCGCGCCCGCCGAACATCGCCGTGGCGTCGACGATCGTGCGCACTCCGTGCTCTGCGGCTGCGTGCACGGCCACCAGCGCCGCATCCAGCTCGAGCTGCTCGTCGTAGCGTCCGGGCCACTGCTCGGAGACCGCCTCATCGCGGAAGCGGACGTGCTCGTGGGCGAGCACGATCCCCAGATCCTGCGCATCGACCGCGCCCTGCACCGTCTGCACCTCTGTCATCTCGCTCCCTCCTCGGCTCAGCGAAGCGGCTGGCCCCAGTCCGTCTCTTCCCTCAGCTGCCTCTTGAGCAGCTTGCCGCCGGGGTTGCGCGGCAAGGCCTCCTCGCGAACGGCAATGTACTGGGGCACCTTGAAGTCCGCCAGGTGCCTGCGGCAATGGCCGATCACGGCCTCCACGTCGAGCTCGACGCCGGCGGCCGGCACGATCACCGCGCCGACCTTCTCGCCCATCATCTCGTCGGGCACGGCGACGACGGCCGCCTCGCCGACGCCCGGGGCGCCGGCGAGCGCGTTTTCGACCTCGATCGAGTAGACGTTCTCGCCGCCGCGGTTGATCATGTCCTTCTTGCGGTCGACGATGTACAGCAGCCCGTCGTCGTCGACACGGGCGAGATCACCCGTGTGCAGCCAGCCCTCGACGAACGTCTCGGCGCTCGCCTCGGGCTTGTTCCAGTAGCCCTGAACGACGTTCGGCCCGCGCACGAGCAGCTCGCCGACTCCGGTTTGCTCGTCGGCGTCGTGGAGCGCGAGATCGACGACGGGCATCGCGAAGCCGACCGAGTCGGCATGTTCGGCAGCCTCCTCGTGCGGCAGGAAGGACGTCAGCGACGAGGTCTCTGTGAGACCGAAGCCGTTCCCGACCCGGGCATTCGGGAAGGCGTCCTTGATCTGATGCACGAGACTCTCGGCGATCGGCGCGCCGCCATAGGAGATCCAGCGCACGCGACTCACGTCGAGCTCCGCGAAGGCGGGGTGGCGCAGCACGGCGTGGTAGATCGCGGGAACGGAGACGAGCTGGTTGACGCCGTGCTCGCCGACCGCGCGGAAGAAGCCCTCGAAGTCCAGCGGGCCCGAGAGGATCTCGACCCGCCCGCCCAGTTCGAGCACAGGGATCAGCTGGCTGTTGCAGCCGGTCACGTGGAACAGCGGCACGGACACGAGCGTCGAGATGCCCGGGCCCTCGGCGCGCTCCACCGACAGGCAGCGGAAGGCGTTCTCGCTGTTCGTCAGGAAGTTCCCGTGGGAGGTCATCGCGCCCTTCGGGAAGCCGGTCGTGCCGCTCGTGTAGAAGATCGCCGCCAGCTCCTCCGGCGCGAGCTCGGCTCCAACGACGGCGGCGCCGTCGGGCAGCGGCCGGCCGTCGGTGAACGTGTAGCGAGCTTCGGAGTCGCCGATGACGTAGGCGACCTCGTCCTCGGTGAAGCGCGTGTTGACCGGGACGACGACGGCGCCGAGGAGCTGCGCCCCGAAGAACGCGAGCACCCAGTCGATGCCGTTGGCCATGCGGATCGCGACACGATCGCCGCGCGCGAGGCCCTGGGCGCCGAGTCCGCCGCCGACGCGCGCGGCGCGCTCCCACAGCTCGCCGTAGGTCACGGCCCGCCCACCGACCTCGAGCACGGCCGTCGCGTGAGGATCGCGTTCGACACTCGCACGCAGCATCGCGACCAGCGAGGCGGGGCGGTCGACGTAGCGGGCGCGGCCGGACGCGTCGCGCTCCACGCCCGACTCGTCGAACGGGTTGCGCCCGCGTGGCAGTGGCTCTGGCAATTTGCTCGTCCTCTCTCGTCTGTCTTCAGCGGCCTCTCGGCACGCCCGGCCCGGTTCGGCTCCCGCGGAGGGGAAGGCTACGCTCAGCCGTGAACGCCGGCGCCCACGATCGCCGGGTCGACCAGGATCTTGGCGTGGCGGTCGGGATCGCCCAGCGCCGTGAACGCGTCGGCGACGCCCTCGAGCCCCACACGCCCGGTGAGCAGGGGGCTCGCGTCGACCTTGCCGTCGGCGAGCATGTGGAGCGTGTCGCGGAACTCCAGCGGCGTGTATCCGAGGACGAAGCGAAGGTCGATCTGCTTGTTGACCGCCATCGAGGGGCGGAACCGGTCCTCGCCCATGCAGACGCCGACGACGACGATCCGCGAGAGCAGCGGCGCGCCGCTCACGATCTGCTCGATCACGCCGGGCACGCCGACGCACTCGAACACGACGGGCGCCGCCGGCTTGATCCCGATCGCGTCGATGCCCCGCCAGATCCGGTGCCAGGCGACCGGCAGCCGCCGCAGCCTCTCGATCGTGTCGAGTGCCAGTTCGAAAGCCGCCGGGATCGTCTCGAGGTGCCCGCGATCGCCGGCCGCGGCGAACGGCGAGGACTCGCCGGGGTCGACGGTGACGTCCGCTCCGCACGCCTCGGCCAATCTCCGCCGGCCCGGCGCGAGGTCGCTCGCGACGATCGTTCGGACGCCCTTCGCCTTGAGCATGCAGATCACCGCCAGGCCGATCGGCCCGCAGCCGATCACGATCGCGACATCGCGCTTTCGGACCTCGCTGCGGCGAACCGCGTGCCAGGCCACGGCCATCGGCTCGGTCAGCGCGCTCGTGTCGGGAGCCAGCCCGTTGGGCACCGCCAGCATCAGCGACTCCTGCACGAGCATCTGCTCGGCATAGCCGCCGGGAGCCGCGGCGCAGAGCCCGATCGCCTGGACGCCGTCGGCGGTGCGCAGCAGCGGCAGAGCGACGACGTGCGTGCCCTCGGTGACCTTGCGCTCGCACGCGGGGCCGTGCTCGGCGACGACGCCGCAGAACTCATGGCCGAAGACGACACGCTGCGAAGAGCGCATGAACCCGTCGTAGCCGGCCTCGAGGAGCACCTCGGCAAGCTCGTCGCAATGCTCGCGCGCATGCAGGTCCGAGCCGCACACGCCGCAGCGAAGCACCTCGATCCGCACCTGCCCTGGGCCCGGGACCGGCGGCGGCGCATCGGCGGGCTCGAGCCTGGCCTCGATGCAGACGACCGCCCTCATGCCCTGTGCCTGACAGCCGCCACGCTCAGGCTCCTACCGTGCAGCCTGGCGTAGCCACCAGCGTGCGTGCTCGAGCAGGCGTGCCGGCGGAAAGCGCACCGGATCCGCAAGCACCAGCCTGGCGTACTCGTCGGCCATCGCGGAGAGGATCCGGGCGGTCAGTTCCGGGTCCTCGGACGCCTCAACCGGGAGTGAGCCTGGCCGAACCGCCTCGGTCAGGCTCTGCAGCACCTCCGCTCGACCGCGGACGATCCGCTTGCGCAGCGTCTCCGGCGCCCCCTCGGCCGGCATCAGCACGAGCCGCCACGTCGTCGGGTGCTCCTCCACCGCCGCGAGGTAGGCGCGGAGGCTGCCGAGCATCAGCGCGACCGGATCGCCGTCGCTCAGATCGGGCAGGCGCGTCGCGGCCAGCTGCTCCATCGCCCGTGACATCTCGCGTTTGACAACCGCCTCGAGCAGCCCATGCAGGCTGCCGAAATGCTCGTAGACGATCGGCCTGGTGACGCCGGCACGCTGCGCGACCGACTGGATCGAGACCGCCTGGAAGCCGTGCTCCCCGACGATCTCAGTCGCCACGTCGAGCACCTGTTCGCGCCTCGCCGCGGCGCTCATCCGTCGCCGAGGGGCGGTCTTCGTCTGCGCCACCTCGACATCGTACGTGACGGCAGTTGGCACGCTCCGGACACCGGGAGCGACCGGTCGCCGCCACCACGACGAGCCGACAGCGGGCTACGCTTGCCGCATGGTCGACGACGCGCTCGCTCCCCGGCTCCTCGGCCCCTTTTCTCGGTGAGCGCGGAGCGTCCCGAGCCGGCGAGCGCCGAGCCGCCGCGCGTCGCCCGGTCCGAGCTGACAGCCCAGCCGGACGTTTCGCGTGCTCAGCTGCGTCGGCGCGCGCTGATCCTGCTGGGCGTGATCCTCGTCGTGGTGGCCGTTGTCACGCTCGTCCCGGGCCTGGCGAGCCTGCGGTCGCGCTTCGCGCACGCCGATGCGGCCTGGCTGGCCGGGGGCGCGGCGCTGAAGGTGCTCTCCGGTGCCGGCTACGTCGCCGTGTTCCGTGCCGTCTTCTGCGCGCGCATGAGCTGGCGGGTGAGCAGCGAGATCGGGTTCTCCGAGCTCGGGGCGAACGCCCTGTTCCCCACAGGCGGCGCGGGCGGACTCGCCCTGGGCGCCTGGGCTCTTCACCGCAGCGGCATGAGCGACGAGCGGATCGCACGCAGAAGCGTCGCCTTCTTCCTGCTGACGAGCGTCCCGAACGTCGCCGGCGTGATCATCCTCGGCCTCGGATTGGCCGCCGGCCTGTTCCCCGGACGCGTGAGCCTTGCACTCACGCTGATCCCGGCACTGGTCGCGGCCGCGGCCGTCGTGGCGACGATCGTGGCGGGACGGTGGGCCGAGCGGGCCCAGCGGCGCACGCACGAGCGACGAGGACCCGATTCCCGCCTCGCACGCGCGCTCGGGGCGCTCGGCTCGGGGGTGCGGGAGTCGCTCGTGCTGCTGCGCCACCCGACGCCCGCCCTGATCCTCGGCCTGATCGGCTACCTGGGTTTCGACATAGCGATCCTGTGGGCGACTTTCCACGCCTTCGGCGCGTCCCCGCCCGTCGCGATTCTCTGCCTGGCCTATCTGATCGGGGAGCTCGGCGGCCTGATCCCCGTACCCGGCGGGATCGGCGGAGTCGAACTCGGCCTCGTCGGCACGCTCGTGCTCTACCACGTGTCCATCACCGAGGCGACCGCCGCGGTGCTCGCGTACCGGGCGCTCGCGCTGCTCGTGCCGGCGATCCTGGGCCTGGGGGCGTTCGTACTGCTCAGGCGCTCGCTGGCTCGCGAGCGGGTCGCGATCTCGGGCTGTGACCCCGACGGGCAGATCGAGGTGATCGGCCGCGGAGTGGTCCGGCTCGGCTGAACGGCGCTGTCGGTCCCGCGCGACGCGGTGTGTGCCGGCCGGGTCGGCTAGGCGAAGTACCGCGCGGCGATCTGCTCGATCGTGCCGATCGTGCGCACGGTCGTCGGACCGACGGCGCGCTCGATCGCAGTCCAGTCCAGCGGCGAGGCGCTCATCGGGCCGTCGGGCAGCCAGAACAGCTCGCGCTCGGAGAACGCGAGCCGGTCGCGCTCGCCGGCCAGCGCCAGCGCCGCGCGCCGCGCGCGGGTGGTTGGCGGCTCGTGCAGCAGCGCGACCTGCAGCTTCCCGGAGGAGCCACTGAGATCGAACGGCGTGGCCGCGGCGAGCTCGAGGACCTCGCGCCTGCTGCGGATGAACGTGGCGACGTCGTAGCCGAGCGCGTCGTGAAGCCCTCGCTCGAGCAGGCGCTGCAGCGACACGTCCGAGCGGCGCCCACCGTCGAACACGAGGTTGCCGCTCGCGCGGAAGGTCTGCACCTCGCCGAGCCCGAGCGCTTCGACGGACGTGCGCAGATCCTCATTGGTGATCCTGCGCCCGCCGAGGTTCATGCCTTTCAGGAACGCCGCGTGACGAAGCACCGACTGACCCTAACCGGACGCTTGGACCCCCGGCACGCTCGCCAACGCGGCGGCGAGATCGCCGCGGGGTGAGACGGCGAGCCGCTCCAGTCCGAGCCAGCCCGCCATCAGCCGGAGCTCGGCGGCGAGCTCCGGCGCGACGAACGTCTCTTCGCGGGCGCTCTCGAGGAACGCGCCGAGCACGCGCAGCGTCCCGGCGGCGCCGTCGGCCTTGAGGTCGACCCGCGCCACCAGCTCTTCGCCGAGCAGGAACGGCAGCACGTAGTACCCGTGAACCCGCCTGGCGGCCGGCGTGTAGATCTCCAGGCGATAGCGGAACGAGAAGAGCCGCTCGGCGCGCTCGCGGCGCCAGACGAGCGGGTCGAAGGGGGAGAGCAGCGCCCGAGCGTGGACGCGGCGCGGCTGCCGTGCGGCCGGCCACAGGTAGGCCGGCGTCTCCCATCCATCGACGGTCACCTGCTCCAGCTCCCCCGCCTCGAGCAGCTCGGCGACGCGCGCCTTGGACGCGGCGCGCGGCAGGCGGAAGTAGTCGCCGAGGTCCGGCTCGCTGGCCACGCCCAGGCAGCGCGCGGATATCCGCAGCAGCTCGCGCTGCGCGTCTGCCTCAGGGGGCGTGGGGGAGGCGAGCACAGCGGCCGGCAGCACGCGCTCGGTGAGGTCGTAGACGCGCTCGAAGTTGCGCCGGCGCGCGGCACTCACGCGGCCGCTGTAGAACAGGTACTCGAGCGCGATCTTGCCCTCGTGCCAGTCCCACATGGCGGGCTTGGAGGATGTCCGCGAGTAGCCCGTCTCGGCGGCGCGCAGCGGTCCGCGCTCGGCGACCAGCGCCAGCACCTCCTCGATCACCCCCGGCCGCTCGCGCTGGAGCGTCCGCAGGCTGCCCCACGCCTCCTGGTCGGCGCGTCCCATTCTCCAGCGCAGCAGGGGCTGCAGGGCGACGGGCAGGAGCGACGCTTCGTGACCCCAGTACTCGAACAGCTCCCGCCTCGCCGGATCCGCGCTGGGCACCGCACCGGAGCCCCCGTGCACGGCAAGCCGGTCCAACAACGCGCGGGGGTAGGGGCCGAGGCGCGCGAACACAGGCAGGTAATGCGAGCGGCACAGGACGCTGACCGAGTCGAGCTGCAGCAGGCCGATGCGACCGAGCACGCGGCGGATGTGGCGCGCGTCGATGCGTCCGACGGGGCGGGGCTCGGCAAACCCCTGCGCGGCCAGCGCGATGCGCCTGGCAGCGGCGGCGCTCAGCCGCTTCACGGGTCGCGCCTCGGGGCGCTCAGGCCGCTGCGCCGGCGCCGACGCGCTCGGCGAGGATCGCTGCGAGCCTCGCTCGGTGGCGCTTGGCGCCACCGAGCAGCGCCGCGTCGAGCTGGGCCCGCTTGTACAGCCAGTGCACGTCTGCCTCCCACGTGAAGCCGATGCCGCCGTGCGCCTGGATCGCGCTGGCGGTGACCTCGCGGGCAGCGCTCGAGGCGCACACCTTCGCCATCGCCGCCGCCTCGGCGAGCGCCTCGGGATCGGCGTCGGCGGTCCAGGCCGCAAAGGCCGCCGTCGCGCGCGCCTTCTCAGTTTCGAGCAGCATCTGCGCACAGCGATGCGAGACGGCCTGGTACGCGCCGACGGGCACGCCGAACTGCTTGCGGTCCTTGACGTACTCGACGGTCATTGCGAGGGCGCGGTCGCAGACGCCGACCAGCTCGGAGCTGACCGACACGAGCGCACGGCCCAACCCGGCGCACGCGCCGCCGTCGCCGACCGGCTCGCCGGCGCCGCTGACCCGGGCCGTCGAGCGCGTCGGGTCGACCGAGTCGACCGGCGTCACGTCGGCTTCCTCGGCGCCGAGGATGCGGCCGCTGCCGTCCTCGTCGATCAGCACGAACACGTCCGCCTCGCGGCCGCCGATCACGAGCTCCGCAGTGCCGTCGACCGCCGCGCCGAGCGCGCCGATCGTCGCTCCCGATGCGAGTCCGCCCAGCCAGCGCTCGCGCTGCTCGGCAGACCCGTCCTGCTGAATCACGGTGGCGGCCATCGCGCTGCCCAAGAACGGCACCGGCGCGAGCGAGCGGCCCAGCTCCTCGCACAGGATCGAGAGCTCGATCTGCCCGAGGCCCTGGCCGCCGTGCTCCTCGGCGATCGCGATGCCTGGCCAGCCGAGCTCGCTCAGCTCCTTCCACAGCTGCTCGTCGGTGCTCCGCGCCTCGGCGTGCTCGCGGACCCGGTCGGGGCGCGCACGCTCGGCCAGCAGCTCCCGCGCGGTGCGCTGGATCTCGCGCTGGTCGTCGGTCAGGCCGAAGTCCATCAGACGGCGACCTTCAGGCGTGGCAGCCCGAGCACGCGCTCGGCGACGATGTTCTTGAGCACCTCTGTGGTGCCGCCCTCGATCGTGTTGCCACGCGCGCGCAGGAACTCGTAGCTCCAGCTCGTCCCGGCGGTCAGCGCGGCCGGGCCGACGATGTCGACCGCGAGCTGCGTCAGGCGCTGGTTGGTGTCCGACCACAGCCACTTGACGAGCGAGCCCTCGGGGCCTGGCTGGCCGTAGCGCTCGACGTCGGTCAGCCCCTTCCACGCGAGCAGCCGGATCGACTCGCAGCGGGTGTGCAGCTCGGCGAGCTCATCGGCGTAGACCGGGTCCTCGAGCAGGCCGCGCTCGGCGGCGACCGCGATCGTGTCGTCGAGCAGCTGGCGCAGACGGATCTGCAACGCGAAGCCGAGGCCGGCGCGCTCGTTCATCAGCGTCGTCAGCGCGACCTTCCAGCCGTTGCCGACGCCGCCGATGACGTTCGCGTCGGGGATCCGGGCCTCCTCGATGAACAGCTCGTTGAACTCGTCCTCACCCGTGATCTGCCGCAGCGGGCGCACCTGGACGGCGTCCTGCTCCATGTCCATCAGGAAGTACGTCAGCCCCTTGTGCTTGGGGACGTCGCCGTCGGTGCGGGCGACGAGCATGCACCACTTCGAGTACTGAGCGCCGCTCGTCCAGACCTTCTGGCCCGTGACGACCCACTCCTCGCCGTCCTTGACGGCCCTCGTCTTCAACGAGGCCAGGTCGGACCCGGCCTCGGGCTCGGAGAAGCCCTGGCACCAGATCTCCTCGGCGGAGAGGATCGGCGGGAGGTAGCGCTCCTTCTGCTCGTCGGTTCCCCACACCATCAGCGTCGGGCCGCCCAGCAGCAGGCCGAGCGTGTTGGCCGCCAGCGGGCTGCGGGAGCGGCCGATCTCTTCGTAGTAGATCGCCGATTCGGTCAGCGAGGCGCCACGGCCGCCGTACTCGACCGGCCACGCCGGGGCCGCCCAGCCGGCGTCGTAGAGGCGGCGCTGCCAGTCGCGGCGCCACTGGTACTGCGCATCCTCGCCTCCGTCCACCGGGGCGGCGTCGGGCTGGTTGGCCGCGAGCCACCCGCGCAGCTCATCGCGGAAGGCGATCTCCTGGGGGCTGAACGTGAGATCCATGAGGTTGACACGAAGACTACTTCAGCGCCTCGTGTCGCGGCCCCAGCCCCTCGAAATGCGCATCAGCCGACCCCGCGGGCGCGCGGAGCTGAACCCTAGGCGTGTTTCGCGACGCGGCAGCGCCGCACGATCCGCGTCCGCGAGGCGACCACGGCTTTCGCCGTCGGCGAGCCCGGGACCATCGTGATGCTCGCCGTCAGGCGGTGCGTGCCGGACTTCAGCCGCGCGCCGTTGACGTGGATCGAGATCAGGCCTTTCTGCGCGCTGTGCGCGGTGCGGCGCGCGAGCTTGCGGCCGTCGACGTAGAACGTAACGTTCGCGACGCCGGCCGATTTGACGCTCACGGTGAACGTGCCGCGCACGCAGCGGGCGGGCCCGAGAAGTGACGGGATCGCCGAGGACGAGAAGCCGAGAACGCCGGTTTTGCCAGGCCCGGCCGCAGCGGGCGCCGCGGCCGTTGTCACCTCGGCGCCGGGTCCGGGCGCTTTGGGCTTCTCTTCACCCGCGGCGATCGGCGTGATCAGCACCCCGCTGGAGACCAGCGTGACAGGGCCGCCCTGTCCCGCTCCCGGCGTGCCGGTGAGACTCGCGGCGTTCGCGAAGAAGCCCGCTGCGCGGTCGGCGTTGGTCAGCGTGTGCGTGCAGAGGTACATGACGCTGTCGCGCACGGTGACGACGCCGGAGCTGCCGCCGGCGATCGTCCCGTCGCAGCCCGGGTCGCTGAAGCCGGTGAGCGACAGCGGCGTGTTCCCGGTGTTCGTGGCGAGCGTCTCATAGGAGACCGTCTGACCGACGGCTCCCGGCAGCGCGCTTGCCGTGAAGGGACCGCCCGTCGACTGAAGCGTGGCGAGCGTGAAGGCAGGGTTCGGCGGGCAGTTCATCGGCAGGTGGACGTTGAATCCGCCTTTGACGCCGTTGCTGGAGAAGCGTCCGCGAACCACGACCGCTGCCGCGCCCAGCGGAGCTGCGATCGGGATCGTGCTCGTAGCTTCCGAGGCTTCGAAGCTGAACGTGCTCTGCGGCAGGCTCACGTTCGGCGCGGGCCCCGATCCTTCCTTGAAGAAGACCGCCTGCCTGATCACGTTCGGGCTTCCGGCGACCGCGTTGAAGCCGTGATATTCGATGACGATCCGCGTGCACTCGATGTTCACGTCGGCGAACGGCGTCAGCTCGCGGGCGAGGCGGCGTTTCACTTTCGCCTGGAACTTGGCGACCCGTTCGGTGTGGCGGACGGCTTTTGCCGCATGGCGGGCGGCGCTTTCGGCTTCGCGCTGCAGCCGCACGGCTTCGCGCTGCGCGGTGCGTTCGGCGGCCTGCAGAGCGTGCTGGGCAGCGCGTTCGGCGCGCGACGCTTCGCTCGCCTGGCCGGCCGGCGCGACCGCCGCCAGGCCGAGGACGGCGAGGATCGCCAGCGCCAGCACCCTGTTTCGGCGTACCGAAAGACCCGGGCCCCTGGTGCCCCGCGGTGTCTTGCCTTCTGTTGGGCGCCTCATGCGCCTCTGTCCATCCGGTCCCGCTCCATGGGTTGCTTCTCCCGTCTGAAGCCCTGCCACATTTCCTGGTCTTTGTCCCGCGCCTTCCCCCTCCAGGAGATGCGGCATACCGCCCCGTCAGTGTCCCGCGCCAAGTTCCCGTATTGATCATCTTTTGCGGGTGATCTTCGGGGGATGCGAAGGGTGATGAGCGGGGTGATGCACGCCTCACCCGTTTGGTTCCGGAAACCGATAGGATCCCGACATGGCGGATTCAGCGACCATCACCGTCGCGCTCGGCGGCTTTGACGATCTGCTCGCACGGGGCCTGCGCGGGCTGATCGAAGACGACCCGCTGCTCGAGCTCGTCGCCGAGGACGTCGCGGTCGCTCAGCTGACGGTCGTGCTGCGTGCACGGCGCCCACGCGTCGCGATCCTCGACGCCACGCGGCTGCGCAGCCCGGCGGACGTGCGGAATCTGACGACGAGTCATCCTGCAACCCACCTGATGCTGCTGGCCGAGCGGCCCTCGAGCGTCGAATGCGCCCAGCTGCTGGCATTCGGCGCCTCGGCGTGCCTGGCCAAGACGACGCAATCGCGCGATGTTCTGAACGCGATCCATCTCGCCTCGCGCGGGCTGCAGCTCACGCCGCGCGGCGGCCAGGGCATCGCCCCCGGATCCGGGCTGCTGACCGCCCGCGAGGCCGACGTGCTCGCCGGCCTGCAGCAGCGCCGCTCCAACGCGCAGATCGCGGCCGACCTGCACATCAGCATCGAGACGGTGCGCACGCACGCGCGCCACATCTACCGCAAGCTCGGCGTCGCCTCACGGCGCGAGCTGCTCGCGCCGGCAGCCCTGTCGGGACAGCACTTCGCGCCTCACTCGAGCGCCGCCGCCTCGCAGCCCCGGGCCTGAGCGCACGCCCGTCTTCACGGCCGCTCCCGGCGCTAGATTCCTCGCACCGTGACGAGCAGCGCGCCAGCACCGCAGGTCGCACACCTCGACGCCGACGCCTTCTACGTTTCGATCGAGCTGGGCCGCAGGCCGGAGCTGCGAGGCAAGCCGGTGGTCGTCTCCGGCAGCGGGCCTCGCGCGGTCGTCACGACCGCCAGCTACGAGGCGCGACGCTACGGCGTCGGCTCGGCGATGCCCGCCTCGCGCGCGCGGCGTCTGTGCCCTCAGGCTGTGTTCCTGGCGCCCGACTTCACGACCTACCGCGACGTCTCCGCGCGGATGATGAAGCTCGTACGCGCCACGGTCGAGCGCGTCGAGGTCGTCGGCCTGGACGAGGCCTACCTGGACCTCGAGGGCCTGTTCTCGCCACGCGCCGCGATGCGCCGGCTGCTCGCCGAGATCAAGTCCGAGCTGGGGCTCACGTGCTCGGTCGGGATCGGCCCGAACAAGCTCGTGGCGAAGGTCGCCTCAGACGCCGAGAAGCCGGCGGGCTTCGTGGTGCTGAGCCGCGAGCAGGCCTGCACCCGCTTCGCAGGGCACCCGCCGAGCCTCGTCCCCGGGATCGGGCCGAAGACGGCGGCGCGACTCGCGCAGATGGGCTACGCGACGCTCGGTCAGCTGGCGAGCGCCCCGGAGGCGCTGCTCGCCGAGCGCTTCGGGCCGAACCTAGGCCGGGAGCTCTCGCGGCGGGCGCGCTTCGAGCACGACGGGTCGGTCTCCTCCGCGCGCAAGGTCGTCTCCGAGTCACGTGAGCGAACCTTCGACACGGACATTGCGGATCCGGCGGAGATGCGCTCGGTGATGCGCGAGATGGCGCTCTCGCTGTGCGCGAGCCTCGAGCGCCATCGTCGGCGGGGGCGCACGATCGCCATCAAGGTGCGCCTAGACGACTGGACGACCGTGACGCGGGCGCGCACGGTCGCGGCCGCGACGTGCGATCCGGACGTCGTCGCAGCGGAGGCGCTGCGACTGCTCGCCGAGTACGCGCCGCCGCGGCCGGTGCGGCTGCTCGGGGTCCGCGTGGCGGGGCTGCAGTGCGCCCCCGCCGACGGCGAGCCACAGCTCGCAGCGCCCGGCGCGCTCGAGGCGGACCAGCTCGCCCTGCCGGTGTAGGATCGCCTCATGGCACTGGTCCGGGTCGGGGACGTCGAGCTCGACGTCGAACGCGGCGGCGAGGGGCCGCCGCTGCTGCTGATCATGGGGATGAGCGGGACGGCGCTTCACTGGGGCGAGCCGTTCCTCGAGCACCTCCGCCGCGACTTCGACGTGATCGCCTACGACCACCGCGGTGTCGGCGCCAGCTCGCAGCTCGCCGACGGCGGCGTCTCGATCGCGCAGATGGCCGAGGACGCCGCTGGGCTGCTGGCCGCGCTGGAGCTCGACAGCGTCCACGTGATGGGAATCTCGATGGGCGGGATGATCGCCCAGGAGCTGGTGCTGGCCCACCCGGAGCTGGTGCGCACGCTGACGCTCGGCTGCACCTACTCGGGCGGCGAGGGAAGCTCGCTGGCGCCGCCGGAGGTGATCGGCAAGCTGAGCGAAGCGATGATGTCGGGTGACCGGGAGCGAGCGATCCGCTGCGGATGGGAGGTCAACGTCTCCGAGCGCTTCGCCGGCGACCCCGACCAGTGGGGCGCCTTCGCGGCGATCGCAGCGCGCCGGGCGGTCGCGTTGCCCGTGATCATGGCCCAGATGCAGGCGATCGCCGTGCACGACACGAGCGCGCGCCTTCCGTCGATCGAAGTGCCCACGCTCGTGATCCACGGCACCGTCGACCAGATGCTGCCGGTCGCGAACGGCCGGATGATCGCCTCGCTGATCGACGGCTCGCAGCTGGAGGTCCTCGACGGAGTCGGTCACCTGTTCTTCTGGGAGCAGCCCGAGCGCTCGGCCGAGATGGTGCGGGCGCACGCGGCGGTGCGCGCCTGAGCCGGGAGCCGGCGCAGCCCGAGCCGCTCGCGGTCGATGCCGCGGGCACCGTGCTCGCCGGTGAGCTCAGCGGCGCCGGACGCCCGGTCGTGCTGCTGCACGGCCTGACCGCCACACGACGCTACGTCGTGATGGGCTCGCAGGCGCTGCAGCGCTCCGGTCACCGCGTGCTCGCCTACGACGCACGCGGCCACGGCCGCTCGGCCGCCGCGCATGACGGCGACTACGGCTACCCACGGCTGGCGGCGGACATCGGCGCGGTGCTCGACGCGGCAGGGATCGAGCGCGCGGTGCTTGTGGGCGCCTCGATGGGCGCCCACAGCGCCGTCCGCTTCGCGCTCGAGCAGCCCGAGCGTGTCGCGGGCCTGGTGCTGATCACGCCTGCCTTCGACCCCCGGCGCGCGAGCTCGGCGCAGGAGCTGAGCGGCTGGGATGCGCTCGCGCACGGCCTTCGCACGGGCGGAGTCGAGGGCTTCGTCGGGGCCTACCCGCTCGGCGAGGTCGCGCTCGAGCTGCGCGCGACGATCGAGATGGCGCTGCGCCAGCGCCTGTCCGCACACGAGCACCCGGAGGCCGTTGCCGACGCGCTCGAAGCCGTACCCCGGTCGCGCCCGTTCGCGTCCGTCGCGGAGCTCGCCGCGATCGACGTGCCGGCGCTCGTCGTCGCCAGCCGCGACGCCGCCGACCCGAGCCACCCGTTGGCGATCGGCGAAGCCTGGGCGCAGTGGATCCCCAGGGCGGGGTTGATCGTCGAGGAGGCCTCGACGCCACCGCGCTCGCCGATCGCGTGGCAGGGCGGACAGCTGTCGCGCCTGATCGCGCAGGTATCAGCAGACGCACGTATGTGATAACGTACAACCCATGACGGCGTGCAACTGGGACGGGAGCTCCTACGATCGCATCTCGACGATCCAGCAGGGCTGGGGCGGGGAGGTGCTGGGGCGCTTGGAGCTGGCCGGCGACGAGCGCGTCCTCGACGCCGGATGCGGCTCCGGGCGCGTCACGGAGATGGTCCTCGAGCGGCTCCCGCGTGGCCGGGTCGTCGCGGTCGACGCATCGCCGTCGATGGTCTCTGCGGCGCAGGAGCGGCTGACCGGCCCGGGCAGCCCTTACGCCGGGCGCGTCGAGGTGCTCCGTTGCGACCTGCTCGAGCTGAGGCTGCGGGAGCCCGTCGACGCGGTGATCTCGACGGCGACGTTCCACTGGATCGCCGACCACGACCGGCTGTTCGCGCGGATCCGCGCGGCGATGCGCCCGGGCGGCCGGTTCGTCGCGCAGTGTGGGGGGGAGGGCAACATCGACGGGCTGCGCTCGCATGCTCGCGGGGTGCTGGCGCGCGCTCCCTACGCAGAGCACTTCGAGGACTGGAAGGCGCCGTGGAACTACGCCGGCGCCGAGATCACGCAGGAGCGGCTGCGCACGGCAGGGTTCAGCGAGGCGCGTTGCTGGCTGGCGCCGGCGCCGTCCGAGCCCGAAGAGCCCCGCGAGTTCCTGCAGACGATCGTGCTCGGCCCGCATGTGCAGCGGCTGCCGGAGGAGCTGCGCGAGCGGTTCATGGACGATGTGCTCGAGGCGATCGGCGAGCCGGTCGTGATCGACTACGTGAGGCTGAACATCGCGGCCCGGGCCTGAAGCGCCCGCTCGTGCTAGACGGTGAGAGGTTCGTCCTCTGCGCCCGTGAGCAGCGCCTCGTAGCGTCCGCCCGCGCCGGCGAGCTCGTCGTGGCTGCCGCGTTCGACGATGCGCCCGGCGTCGAGCACGAGGATCTGGTCGGAGTCGCGGATCGTCGAGAGGCGGTGGGCGATCGCGATCGTGGTGCGTCCGCGCGCGAGCTCGTCGAGAGCCTGCTGCACGGCGCGCTCGGTCTCGTTGTCCAGCGCCGAGGTGGCCTCGTCGAGGATCAGCACGGGCGGGTTGCGCAAGATCGTGCGGGCGATCGCGATGCGCTGCTTCTCGCCGCCGGAGAAGCGGTACCCGCGCTCGCCGACCGGTGTGTCATAGCCCTCGGGCAGCGAGGAGATCAGCTCGTGGATCTGCGCGGCACGGGCGGCCTCCTCGATCTCCTCGTCGCTGGCCTCCGGGCACGCGAAGCGGAGGTTCTCGCGGATCGAGGCGTGGAACAGGTAGGTCTCCTGGGAGACGAGGCCGACGGTCGCGGCGAGCGATTGGAGCGTCATGTCGCGGATGTCGACGCCGTCGATCGACACGCCGCCGCGCTCGGGCTCGTACAGGCGCGCCACCAGGTAGGCGAGCGTCGTCTTGCCCGAGCCGGTCTCGCCGACCAGCGCCGTGCTCGTCCCGGCGGGTATCTCGGCGTTGATGTCAGCGAGCGTCCAGGGCGCCTCGGGCGCGTAGCGGAACCAGACGTCCTGCAGGCGGACGTCGCCGCGGATGCCCTGCAGCGCGCGCGCCGCAGGGCGCTCGACGATGTCGACCGGCAGGTCGAGGTACTCGAAGATCCGGCTGAACAGGGCCAGCGAGGTCTGTACTTCCAGGCCGACGGACAGCAGCGACTGGATCGGGAACAGCAGCCGCGTCTGCAGCGTCGTGAAGGCGACGACCGTGCCGATCGAGATCGCGTTCCCGCCGGAGGCGAATTCGAGGCCGGCGAACAGGTAGACGAGGGCCGGCATGATCGCGAAGCTCATCTGGACGGTCGCCATCCGCCAGCGGCCGGCCATCCGGGCCCTGACCTCGAGGTCGGCCAGTTCGCCGGACTCGTCGCTGAAGCGCCGCACGAGCTCCGGCGAGCGGCCCATCGTCTTGCCCAGCAGGATGCCCGACACCGACAGGGACTCCTCGACAAGGCTCGACATGTCGGCCAGGCGCCCCTGGCGCACCGATTGGATGCGCCGGCGCTCCTCGCCGACGCGGCGCGTGAGCCACACGAAGAACGGCAGCAGCACGAGCGAGAAGGCGGCGAGCCGCCAGTCGAGCAGGAACATCGCGACCACGGTTGCGACGACCGTCGTGACGTTCTGGACGATCGACGTGGCGGTCGAGGTCACGACGCTGTCGACCCCGCCGATGTCGTTGGCGATCCGAGACTGCACCTCGCCGGTCCGGGTGCGGGTGAAGAAGGCCAGCGACATCCGCTGCAGGTGGGCGTAGACGGCGGCGCGCAGGTCGTGCATCACGCGCTGGCCGACCTGGTTGGAGATCCACGTCTGGGCGACTCCGATCACGCTCGTGATGACCGACAGCGCGATCATCCCGGCGACCAGCTCGGCCAGCAGCGTGGTGTCGTGTTTCGGGTAGGCCGTGTTCAGGATTTCCCGCAGCAGGAACGGGCTGATCACGCCGAGCCCGGCTGACAGGAAGATCAGGCTCAGAAGCAGCGTCAGGCGGGGGCGGTACGGCGAGAACAGCCGGGCGATCCGGCGCAGCGACACGGGCGTCGCGGGGATGTCCTCCGGGCGCAGATCCGGGGTGCGGCCGTGCCGGCCGTCCCCCGACCGCCCCGGTGAGAAGGGCTGGGCGCTCACCGCTTGACTGTAGCGACGGGTGGGCAACTGAAAGGACGATGCGAAGGTTCGGCGAGGACTACGTCCGCGGCCTCGGGATGGCGACCCACAACAACGCCCTCGCGTACGGCTACTCGGTCACGGTCGGCTCGGCGTTCGCCCTCCTGTCGACGTCCGCCGGACCGGCGGACGTCGGGCACGTGTTCGCGTTTCTCAGCGGCAGCGCGGTCGCATTTGCCGTCGTCAACGCGCTCGTCACCAACGGCTTTCGCCGGCGGGTCGAGCAGGAGCCGCCCGTCGTGCTCGCGCTTGCCACCTCGTTCAGCGTCCTGTCGATCAGCGGCGGAGCCGGCGTCGCGCTTCTGATCGGGTGGGCGCTCGGCGGGTGGATCTCCTGGCTGCTCGGAGCACTGCTGGCCACTTGGGCGTACCTGTCGATCGCAGCGCTCGAGGTGGCCGCCGCCCGCCTGCTGCATCTGAGCGTCAGCGACGAGGACCCGGAGAACCGCTAGACGCCCGGTGCGAGGCGCGGTGCAGGCTTTGACCGGCTGGGAGCCGGGGCGTAGGTTCGGGTGCGCGGTCGGCCGGCTCACGACCTCACCGGTACGGCCCGCTGCAGGGCGCTGGGTCGTGTGACCGGGGAGCCCTAGGGGGCCGGCCGCGCCGCGGTCTTGCCGTGGGGCCGGACGTCCGCAGCGCGGATCGCGTCCAGCGGGGCGTCAGCCGGCTTTGCGGAACGGCAGCCTGCGCAGCACGCCGGTCGACTCGAGAACACCCTGGACCGCGCGCCGTGCAGGGGTCAGGTTGAGCGTGCAGCGGCGCTCCTCGCAGAGCTTCTGGCCGCGCAGGATCGCGTTCAGGCCCATCGAGTCCATGAAGTCGATGCCCGCCATCTCCAGGACTATTTCCCTGGCGCCCTCGTCGCATGCGTCGGCGAGGGTCGCTTCCAGCATCTGCGCCGAGGCGATGTCGAGCTCGCCGCTGAGCGTGACGACGTGGCGCGGCCCGTCGACGCTCGTGTGGATGCGCAGCCGTCCGATCGCGCCTTTCGACAGAGCAGAGGGCCCGTCGCTGCACATGACGAGCCGCACAGCTCGCCGCTCACGCACGAGGCATCGCGGGCAGAGGTCTCCCTCGGACCCCTTGTAGGCGGTCGTGAGACCGCACTCGAGGCACTTCAGCGTGATCATGCTCTCCTCAACCGTCCCTTGCAGCTCTACGAGCCAGTACCCGAACCCGCCGTGCAGGCAAACGGCTCCGCGTGACGGCGCCCGAGCCGGATGGCAGTGGCGGCCCGGCCGGCGACGATCGGGGGCCGCGTCGTGAAGCTGTTTCTAGCTCTCGATTCGCACCACCTCGACGTTCTCCTGGGACATCGCCTACAGCTCCCCGTCGAGGGCGGCGAGCGCGTCGGCGCGCTCGTAGAAGAACTCGAGCTGGGCGATCTCGCCATCGCGAAACGCGATCGCGATGAACGCCGGCATGCTCGTCTCAGCGCCGCTGTCCCTGCCACGGCCGTGCTGTGTCGCAACTGCGAGGAAGCGGCCGGGCGCCGGTTCCAGAAGCGCATGAAGCTCGACCCAGTACCGGTCCCACGAGGCCAGGAAATCACGCAGGAACCGCGTCATCTCGCCGCGCCCCGACGCGGTTGCCTGTCCCTCCGGCTGGGCGGCGCTGTAGCGGATGTCGGCCGCGAGCGGCTCGATCCCGGAGGCGAAATCCCCCCGTTCCCAGGCCCCGAAGATCGAACGCAGAAGGTCCCCGTTCGCCGACATCGCCTCGCCGGGGGAGGCGGCATGCCGCTCGGCGGCTGCGCGCGCCCCATCGATGTCTCGGTGGTGCGTGACCCGCACGGCCACGCCCTCCCTCCACACGAAGACGGGTGCATAGCGAAGCCGCACTTCGCCGGGCGTATGGGCGGAACGGCCGTGCTGGGTGGCGACTGCGAGCACGACGCCGTTGGCGTATTGGACGACCTCCTCGACCGTCACGTGGTACTCGTCGAAGCTGCCGATCCAGCCTTCGAGGAACCGCCGTATCGCCGCCGGCCCGACGTGGGTGCCGAGGCCCCAAGCCTCGACGTCCCAGACGCTGTCCGCGCCGAAGAAGCGCAGCATCGCGTCGAAGTCTCCGCCGCTCGCGGCGTCGAAAAGGCGACGCGTCAGGGCAACCAGGTCAGGCTCCACGGCCCGCTCGGACATCATCCGGGCAGTATTCCGCAGCACCGAGCCACGCACGTGAGGATGCCGGCCGAATCGCCCGGCAGGCTGTTGGCGGATGTCCCCGAAGACGACGGCTGCGACGCCCGATCCAGCCGCCAGGCTCTACGCTCAAGCCATGTCCGCTATCGCAGGCTCTCTCGAGCTGTCCCCCGAGCAGATCCGCGTGCTCGGCTGCCTGCTGGAGAAGCAGCGCACCACGCCGGACGCCTACCCGCTGTCGCTGAACGCGCTGCGGCTCGCGTGCAACCAGGCGACCAACCGTGACCCGGTCGTCGACTACGACGAGGCGACTGTGCGCGATGCGCTGCACCGGCTCGAACGGCGCGGCCTGACGCGGCTTGCCAGCGGTGCTGGCAGCCGAGCGGCGAAGTATCGCCACCTGCTGCCCGAACGACTGCCGATGGACCGCGGCGAGGAGGCGGCGATGTGCGTGCTGATGCTGCGGGGCCCGCAGACGCCGGGGGAGCTCAAGCAGCGCGGCGATCGGATGCACGAGTTCGTGGACCTGGGCGAGGTCCACGAGACACTGACGCGGTTGATCGCGCGTGAGCTCGTCGAGCGCCTGCAGCGGCGCCCGGGACAGAAGGAGGAGCGCTACCGGGAGCGTCTCGGGGGGCAGGACACTGAAGCGCCCGACGCCGCCGAGGAGCTCGCCGTGCGGGTGCCGGCCCCGGCCGAGACCGCCACGCTGAACGGCCTCGGCACGAGCGATCTGACCGAGCGGGTCGCCCGGCTGGAGCGCGAGGTGGCGGAGTTGCGCTCGCGCCTCAGCGGTGCGGTCGCGGAGCCCGGCGCGGCCGAGCGCGGCGAGTCTCTCGCATGAGCCACCTGGCGCTCGTCGTGGCCTCCTCGTCGGACACGGCAACCGGTGTCGGCATCCCCGTGGCGGTCGCGGCGGGACTCGTCTCGTTCCTCTCGCCGTGCGTGCTGCCACTCGTGCCCGGTTATCTCTCGACCGTGATCGGTGTGACCCCGCGCGATCTGCAGGAGGGCGTCGGCCTGCGCCGAGTGCTCGTGCCGAGCCTCCTCTTCATCGCGAGCTTCTCGGCGATCTTCATCCTCCTCGGGCTGAGCGCGACTGCGATCGGCTCGTCGCTGAACACCCACAAACACGCGCTGCAGCAGGTCGGTGGAGCGCTGATCCTGCTGATGGGGCTGGTGTTCCTGGCGACGCCGTTCGTCGGCGTGTTCAACCGCGAGTGGCACTCCGAGACGTTGCTGCGCCTGGCCGGCCGGGGCGGACCGCTGCTCGCCGGAGCCGCCTTCGCGATCGCCTGGACGCCGTGCACGAGCATCACGCTCGGAGCGATCCTCACGCAGGCGGCGATCTCCAGCTCGGCCGCCCACGGGGCGCTGCTGCTGGCCTTCTACTCAGCCGGTCTGGCGATCCCGTTCCTGCTGATCGCCGTCGCCTTCGAGCGGATGACCACCGCGCTGGCAGTCGTCAAGCGCCACTTCCCGGTGATCATCGCCGTCGGCGGCCTTGTGATGGTCGCGCTCGGCGTCCTGATCCTGACCGGCGAGTTCACGATCCTCAACAACAAGGCCCAGGAACTGACGAGCGAACTGGGGTTGCCCTCGACCTCGGTGTGAGCGCTTCTCAGGGCGCCTGCAGGTAGTGAAGCTCATACACGGTGGTCGGCGGCGGACCGGGAGGCGCGGCGCCCATCACGGCTTCGATCGCCGGTCCCAGACGCTCTGCGCCGAAGCGCTGCGCGTGCTCCTCGGACTCCCACACGTCGACGATCTGCCACTGCCCGTCGACCTCGCCGGCGGTGTGCATGATCAGCCCCTCGGGCGGGTTCTCGTGGACGCCGGCCCTGGCGTTCACCTCGTCGTAGAGCTCGGCGGTGACCATCGGCGGCCGGACGATCCTCACGATTGCCATCTGACGCTCCTCTGCTCGATTTGAGTTGAGCTGACCATACGCCAGCCGCCGCGGTGGTGCGAGCGTTCTCCGGCTCGGCGCATCGATGCGCCCGGCGGGCGATCCGGCCGCGGTCACTCCTCCTCGATGATCCCTGCGACTCGCCGTACGAGCGTCAGCGCCACCGCGAGCGCGAGCACCACGGCCGCGTTGACGGCGAGCTCGCGAAGTGCGGTGTGGATCATGCTCGTCGAGGGTTCGTGCTCGGTTCCCTGCAGCGAGAGGCGCGCGCCGACCGCCAGGATCGATCGCACCGCGCTGATCGTCCCGATGATGAGGAACGGCTGCAGCTGCAGCCCCGCGTCCTGGAGGTGCGCCAGGACGGTGCGCATCACCTCGAGGATGATGATCGCGAACAGCACGGCGTTCAACGCGGTCGTCGTGGCGGTCACGATGGGCTGGGTGCTGTCCGCCAGGTCGCGGGCGGCGCGCCAGAGCACGATCGCGGCCACGACGAGCAGCAGGACCGCGATCGCGTAGTGCAGGATCATGTTCGCGAGCACGAGCGGCGCCAGGTAGGCGCGGCGAAACGATCCGTCCCGCCCCTTCTCGGCTGCGCGCCTGCGAGCGCCGCCCGTGTCAGCCGACTCCACTCGCGGAGACCTTTCCGTTGTGCCGGTGAGCGGTAGGACGGCGGACCGCTACGTCAAGTCATGCTTGGGGCCCGCGATCAGAGTGATCGCCAGGCCGGGCGCAGCGCCACCGGCGCCGCTCAGCCGACCCGCTCTGCCGTTCCGGCGCCCGCCGCCTGGGCGCCACGCTGCGCCAGGAAGCGCTTTTCCCATGCCTCCTGGTTGCGCTTGGCGTCGAGCACGAACGGCGAGTATCCGATCGCTTTGACGATCCCCTCGTTGATCGCCGCGTCAGGGGCCGGCAGGGGGCGCATCACGTCGACGAACAGCACGACGCGGGTCTCGTCGGTGTCGTTCCAGACCTCGTGGTTGAAGGTGTCGTCGAAGATCATCGACTTCCCCTCCTCCCAGTGGCGGAAGTCCTCGCCGACACGGATCCGGCAGCTCTCGGCATCCTCCGGGATGATCAGGCCGAGGTGGTAGCGCAGCACCCCCTTGTAGGGGCCGCGGTGGTCGAGGATGTGCTTGCGGGGAGAGAGGATCGAGATCATCGCTGTCTTCATCCCCGGGATCTCCCGCATCAGCGCCGCCGTGCGCGGGCACATCTCCACGCCGAGCTTCGCTTCGAAGCCATAGCCGTAGAGGAAGAACGTCTTCCAGCGGTCGTCGTCTGTGATCTCGATCTGGTCCTTGGAGATGTCCTGGAAGTTCGCCAGCGCCTCGCGGTTCGCCAGCAGCGCCGCCGCCTCGTCGCGGATCACCTCCCAGTTGCGCTCGACGTGCTCGACCCAGGCAAAGCGATCGAGCGGGAAGAACGTCGCGTCGCCGACGAGTGAGCGCTTGCCGATGAAGCGCTCGATTGGCGCCAGGATCCGTTCGCCGAGCGCGATCGTCAGCTCGACGGTCCGCTCCCACAGGGACTTCTCTGCCACCTTGACCTCCCCAGCCTGGCGATCGGGTCGCGCCTCAGCTTAGTCACTCGCTCAGACCCGCCGCCCTCAGCGTCCGGCGAGAGCCCCGAGCCCGATGTCACAGGCGAGGCGTATGCACGAGCCGTGAAACGCGACGACCCCGGGAGCTTGCGCTACCCGGGGTCGTGGCGAACCAGGAGGGAGTTTGGTTAGGCGGCCTCGCGCAGCGCGGCGAGCTCAGGACTCTCGGCGAGCTTCTTCAGCGCCCGCTGCTCGAGCTGTGAGGCCCGCTCGGCGGAGAATCCGAGGCGCTTGCCGATCGCTGTGAGCGTCTGGGGCTCCTCGCGGCCCGTGCCGAAGCGCAGGGTCAGGACCTTGCGCTCGGTTTCGGGCAGCTGAGAGATCGCGCGGTGCACGATCTCCTCACGCTCGTGCTCCCAGGCGGTGTCCTCGGGCGCCTCGGCGTCCGACGGAAGCAGGTCGCCGAGAGCTGTGTCGCCGTCTTCGCCGATCTGCTGGTCGAGGCTGACGAGGGCAGCACGCTGGTGGCGTACCTCCTCGACCTGGTCGACGGGCAGGCCGGTCTCGGCTGCGAGCTCGTCGAGCGTGGGCTCGCGGCCCAGCCGGACGGACAGCTCGCGCTCGACGCGCCCGACCTTCCGGGAGCGCTGCGCCACGTGGACGGGCAGGCGAATCGTGCGGCCGGAGTTCTCCAGGCCGCGCTGGATCGCCTGACGGATCCACAGCGTCGCGTACGTCGAGAACCGGAAGCCCTTGCGCCAATCGAACTTCTCGCTGGCCCTGATCAGGCCGAGCATGCCCTCCTGGACGAGGTCGGCCAGCGGCAGGCCCTGGTTCTGGTAGCGACGGGCGTTGGAGGCGACCAGCCGCAGGTTGGAGTTGACGAGCAGTTCCTTGGCGTGCAGGTCGCCGCGCTCGATGCGCTTTGCCAGGTCGATCTCCTGCGCCGGCGTCAGCAGCGGGTATCGCCGCGAGTGCGCCAGCAGCTGGTCGACTGACTCTGGGATGAACGTGTCGGGCGTCCCTGCCTCCGCGCGCTCGATCGGGCTGTCCAGCCGTGCCGCGGACACCGTGGGGGCGCTGTCGGCCTGCG
>JAOPZS010000104.1 GCA_025963965.1 Solirubrobacterales bacterium | reverse complement strand
AGCACCGACTCCCCGTGCTTCTCACAGAACGACTTGCCGATGCCGCGCACTTCGATCAGCTCGCCGACCGTTCGCGGGCGGCGGTGCAGCAGCTCGCGCAGCGACGCGTCCGTCGCGACCGTGTACGCCGGCTTGCCTTCCGAGCGCTCCAGCCGCCACGCCCGAAGCGCGTCGAACTGATCTGCCGGGACGTCGAACTCCGGGACCTCGGCGGCCGCCCCGCGCGCGCGGCCGTTCGACCCGCGCCGCTTGGTGCTCGTGGCCGCCGCCATCGCTGCGGCCAGCGCCGGGTCCGGGTCGCACACGTCACAGCAGCGTCCCGACGGGTTCGTCTCCTCTTCGTCACCGAAGTGGTCCAGGATCTGGCGGCGGCGGCAGCGCTCGCCGTCTGAGCTGTAGCGCTCGATCGACCTGTACGCCTCCCACCCGCGGTCTCGCGCCGCACGGATCGCCGCGGCGGCCATACGCGGGCTGCCCTGGCCGGTGAGCCTCACGAGCAGCCCCTCCGGTCCGCCCGGCTCGAGCTCCACCGCTCCGGCTCGCTCGGCGATCGACAGCAGCACCCTGTCGCGCTCGCCCAGCTCGCCGTGGCCGATCGCCATCACGTCTCCCCCGCCGGTCGAGCGGCGCAGGCGCCCGACGTAGGAGCGCACGTCCTCGACGCTCGTCTCGCGTTCTTTGATGAACCGGATCAGCCTCCCCAGGTCCATCCGCGACGCCAGCAGCAGCGCTCGTCCAGGACGGCCGTCGCGTCCGCCGCGCCCGGCCTCCTGGTAGTACGCCTCGAGGCTGGTCGGCAGTGCCCAGTGCGCGACGGTTCGCACGTCCGCCTTGTCGACGCCCATCCCGAATGCGTTCGTCGCCACGACGACGTCGGCGCGGCCCGACATGAAGTCCTCCTGCGCCGCGCGACGGCGCTCGGGCGTGAGACCCGCGTGGTAGGCGACTGCGCTTATGCCGCTCGCCGCGATCTCGCCGGCGAGGGAATCCGTGTCCTTGCGCGTCCCGCAGTACACGATCGCCGGCAGCGACTCGGCGCCGGACAGGGCGTGCATCAGCGCGGCTCGCTTGCGTGCCACCGCCCCCTTGCCCTCGACGCTCGCCACGTCGAACGTCAGGTTCGGCCGGTCGAATCCGGAGCGGATCGACACCGGCTCGCGAAGCCCCAGCCTGCTCGCGATCTCCGTGGCAACCCGCGGGGTCGCGGTCGCCGTCGCCGCCATCACAGCCGGGCGACCGAGCGACTCGATCGCTTCACCCAGCCGCAGGTAGTCCGGCCTGAAGTCGTGCCCCCACTCCGCCACGCAGTGAGCCTCGTCGACCACGAACAGCCCCACGCGCCGGGAGGCCAGCGCACGACGGAACGCCCCTGAGGCGAACCGCTCCGGGGCGGCCAGCACCAACTGCGTCTCCCCCGCCTCGATCTCGCGCAGGCGCGACTCGTTGTGCCCGTCCGCCATGCCCGACGCGAGCATCGCGGCCCGCACCCCCGCCTCCTCGAGGCGGCGCAGCTGATCGCTCATCAGCGCGATCAGCGGGCTGACGACCACCACCAACCCGATATCCGCCATCGCCGGCAGCTGGTAGCAGAGCGACTTGCCGCCCCCCGTCGGCATCACGACGAGGCTGTCCCGACCCTCGAGCGCCGCCTGCACCGCCTCGCGCTGCCCAGGGCGAAAGCGAGCCAGCCCGAAGCCCGCCAGCAGCTGCTCCGGGGTCGCGGGGCGACCGTCGGGCTGCGTCTCGGGCAGATCGCTCATCGACGTGATCATGGCCCCTGACGCTACCCATCACCTCGGCCGTCAGCTACAAGCGGATGCTCCAGCGGTCGCCCAGCAGGCGCGTGCGCCCGTTGTGTTCGAGCAGCGCGTCGGCGAGCGCTCTGTGCGCGGCGTCCACGTCACTCGTGCTGAGCCGCATCTGGCCCTTCTGCAGATACCCCAGCAGCATTCTCGCCGGCAGCACCCGCACCCCCTTTCGGCGGGCGCCCGGGCGGTCCACCCAGGCGCGGCTGAAGACCACCAGCGGCTGCACGTCGGACCCCGTCACCCACGCGATCGCCTTGCCCTGCGCCTGGGCCTGCGCGATCGTCGCGCCATGCAGGCGACCGACCCGCACCGGGCCTGGATGGCTCTTTGTCTCGATCGTGAACACCCCCGGCGGGCCGATCACGATGTGGTCGACGTTGCCCCGCCCGAGCGTCGCGTCGTGGATCACCCGCCAGCGCTCGCGCGGCAAGCTGTCGAGCACGCCCCCCACGTGCTCCTCCGCCAATGCGCCGCGGTCGCGCCGCTCGAGCACCGGCAGCACGTACCGGCTGATCACGAACATGCTGATGAGCAGCGACACCTCCGCTGCCAGGAACCGCCAGTCCTGCAGCCCGAAGCCTCGTCCGAGCAGCGCTGTCGCCGTCGCCAGCACGCCCAATGTGACCAGCGTGCGCATGCGCAGCCGTCGCCATGTGGCGCGCGCGTACTGCCCCGGCGTGCGGCCTGTCGGGTCCCTGTGGGCCACGAACATCGTCCTTTCTCGTCGTCTCCCTGGCAGTTCATCGGCCCGCCGGCGCCCGGCCCTTGAATCGCGCCCCCGCGCGTCAGGACGACGGGCGATGCGTGGAGAGGCCCGTCGATCTCCTAAAGCACCCCCCCGGGCCGGCCGAAGTCGAAGGCACATCAGTAGCAACCCCTCGAACCCCACCGAATAGCGACAGGCCGAAAATGACCGACGCCGTGCGGACAGATCATCCCCCCGACATCTGCCTGCTGCTCCGCGTACACGCCGAGCAGCGCTGGCTCATCTCCAAGGTCATCCCCGTGATCCGCCAGCTCGAGCAGCCCGACGCCGTCGCCGCTGACGACCACGGCGCCGCCGTGGCCTACCTCGAGGTGCTCTGGCTGGAAGCCGGCCTGCGCGCCGCCGAGACCGACACGGCCGCCGCGAAGCTCGACCCCGACCGCAACGAGAGCTCCACCCTCCTCTCCGAGAAGGCCGACCGCTACCACGCCGCCGTCCGGCGCTTGCGCCACGCCGTCGATCGGCGCGTCCGCAATCTGACTGCCTTGACTCCCGAGCAGCCTGCCCCGGAGCCCACCGGCCCCTAGACGGTTGATCGCGTACGCTTCCGCGCGTGCCACCCCGCTTCGACCTGCAGTCGCACTCGACGAACTCCGACGGCGTCCTCAGCGCCGCCGACGTCGTCGCCCGAGCCGCCGAGGCGGGTGTCGAGCTGCTCGCCCTCTCCGACCACGACACGATCGCCGGTGTCGCCGAGGCCGTCGCCGCCGGTGAGGAGCACGGCGTCAAGATCGTCCCCGCCGTCGAGATCTCCGCCGTCGACGCCGGAGCCTCCCAGCCGCGCGAACTGCACATCCTCGGTTACGACATCGACTACACCGGCGCGGTCATGACGCGCGCCCTCGACGAGTTCCTCGCCGACCGCGAGAAGCGCACCCTGCGCATGCGCGACGCTCTGCGCGAGGTCGGCTTCGACCTCGACGAAGCCGAGATCGAAGAGCGGATCGCTGCCGGAAAACCGATCGGGCGGCCACATCTCGCCGGCGCCGTGCTGCGCGCGCCCGCCAACGCCGAGCGCCTTCGCGAGGAGGGCATCGACGACATCGGCTCGCTGATCCGCGGCTACCTGATCGAGGGAAAGGCCGCCTTCCGCCTGCGCGAGACACCGACCGTCGCCGAGGCGATCGACGCGGTCCACCAGGCCGGCGGCGTCGCCGTCTGGGCGCACCCCTTCTGGGACATCGTACAGCCCGCCGAGGTGCTCGCAAGCCTCGACCGCTTCCACGCCCTCGGCATCGACGGCGTCGAGGCCTTCTACATCACGCATGACGAAGACCAGACGAGGCTTCTCACCGACCGAGCCGCCGAGCTCGGCCTGCTCACCACCGGCTCCGCGGACTTCCACGGCCCCGAAAACAAGCAGTTCCACAGCTTCATGGCCTTCGACACCTACGGCATCGATCCGAACCTCGGGTCGATCGCCTCCTGACCAGGCGCAACTGCAGTCCGTTCGGGGCGATCGCGAAGGTATCCACGCCGCGCGGCCGACGCCCCGATTGATGAAGGCCCCTCCCGCCTAGCCCGCCGCGCCGATCTCGTAGGCGAGCGCCTCGAGCGCCAGCTCCTCAGAGACGTTCACCGAGAGGCTGAGGCGGGTCGCACCGACAAGCTCGATGGCCCGCTCGGCGCGGGTGGCGTCCCCGCCGAGCCGCTCGGCGTCCTGATCCAGCTCCGCCCGCCGGTCGACGGCGAAGATCAGCTCGGGTGCGCCCTCGAGGACGCACAGGACATCGCGGAGCCAGAGCTCTGCGAGCTGCAGGCCCAGTTCGAGCGTGCCCGTGCGCGCCCGGCGCTCGCCGCGCCGACGCGCCTCGAGGGCTTCGCGCTCGTGCCGTTTGCGCTCCTTCGACGGAAGCAGCTCGAGTTCGCCGGCGAGCCGCTCGGCGGCCAGCTCGCCGGCGCTCGCACCGGCATTGCGGGAGGTCTCGAGCAACTCGAGCCACGGCCGGCCGGCCGTCTCCGCCGCGAGCGCGGCACGCGCGAACGACTCCGCCGCAGTGCGCAGCGACTGCCCGTCAGCGGAGGCCAGACGCAGGGCCAGCGCGGCGTCACCCATCGCCAGGCGCGCGCATGCACGCGCCGTGTCGGCGGCCGCGCCGGTGGCCGCGACCGCGCGCTCGATCAGCTCCGGCGCGAGCGGGTCGAAGCGCACGAGCTGGCAGCGCGAGACGATCGTCGGCAGCACGTCGGCCAGGCGATCGCTGAGCAGCACCAGGTGCGCGAACGCCGCCGGCTCCTCGAGCGTCTTCAGCAGGCGGTTGGCAGCCTGGTCGTTCATCGTCTCCGCCGACTCGATCACGAACACGCGCCGGCGCGACTCGAACGGGGTCCTCGTGGCCGCCGCCACGACCGGCTCGTCGATGTCGCCGACGAGCATCTCCGCCGCTCCTGACGGCCGGACCCACGTCAGGTCTGGGTGACTGCCGCGACCGACCCGCTCGGCGACCGTGTCCGGGCTGGCCGCCCCCTCCGCCAGCAGGGCCGCGGCCACGCCGCGCGCGACAGCGCGCTTGCCCGACCCGGCGGGCCCATGGAACAGATAGGCATGCGACGGCCGCCCACCCGGGGCGAGGGCGGGCCCGAGCACCGCCGCCGCGTGGGGATGGCGCGCCGCGTCCGGCAGCCTCGCCTCGTGCTCCTGCTGGCCGCTCGCGGACATGGGCGCATGCTAGAGGCGCGACGAGGACGGGTGCCGTGGCGGCCGCGAGCAGGCGCGGAGCACGGGCTGCGGATAGCTTGACCGCGTGGCGCGCGGCACGCTGATCACGATCGAGGGCATCGACGGAGCCGGCAAGAGCACGCTCGCGGCAAGCCTGCAGCGCGAGCTCGCCGCGCGAGGTCTCGACGCCCGGCTCGTGAGAGAGCCCGGCGGCGTCGAGCTCGCCGAGCGGCTGCGCGCGCTCGTCACCGACCCGGACATCGACGTGTCGCCTCGCACGGAGGCGCTGCTGTACGCCGCCGCTCGCGCTCAGCTGGTCGCAGAGCTGCTGCGGCCGCTGCTCGACGGCGGCGCTCTGCTGCTGCTCGACCGCTTCTCCGACTCGACCCTCGCCTACCAGGGCGGCGGGCGGCGCCTCGGCGTCGAGCAGATGCGCATTCTCGACGAGTTCGCGACAGGCGGGCTCGTGCCCGACCGCACGCTGCTGCTTCGCCTGCCCCCGTCGCTGGCCCGCGCGCGGCTCGGCGCCCGCCCCGGCGGGGCGCCCGAGCGGCCCGACCGCCTCGAGGCCGAGACGGACGCGTTCTTCGAGGCCGTCGCCGCCACCTATGAGGACCTCGCCGCAGCTGAGCCGGGCCGGTTCCGGGTGCTCGACGCGACGCGGCGACCCGATGAGGTGCTCGCCGAAGCGCTCGCCGCGCTCGAGGACCTTCTCGCCGCCCAGCCTGCCGACTAGCATCTGGGGCCGATGCTCCGTTCGCTCAGACGACGAGCCCGTCCGGCGCAAGCGTCGCTCGTGCTCATCGCCGCACTGGCGCTGATCGCCTCGCTGTTCGCGGCGCCCGGCGCGGTCAGCCTCGCTGCCGGTGGCGGCTCCGGCAGCCAGGCCTCGGATGGGTCAGCCGTCCAGACCGCCCCTAAAAACGCCGGCGGCGCCGTAGCCCCAGCGGCGACCACGACGACGACCATCCCGGGCGCGACTGTTACGGCGACCACCGCACCGCCGGCCGCCTCGCGCGCAGCGGGGTCCAACGTGCCGACGACGCCCGCCGCCCCGACCACAGCACGCGGCGCGGGCAGGGCAACCGGGAGTGTCGCCGGGCACGGGACAGGCGACATCTCGACGGGCGCGATCGTGGCCGCCGTGATCGCCGCGCTGATCGCGCTTGCCTGCCTGATCTGGGCGGTCTTCAGGTTCGGAGCCTTTGAGCCGCACTGGCTGCTGTCAGCTCGTCACTCACTCGCCGAGGCCGGCTTCCGCGCCTCGGCTACCTGGGCCGAATTCACCGACTGGGTCAGGCTCGGGCACTAGCGGCCCGGTCGCGCCCGCCCGGCGGTCGCTCGGCGCCGTCGGCCTGCGCCTCGCGCGGGGAATGAACGTCACGCCGTCGCGGCGAGCCCGGCGATTGGCCCCGCCTGTCGGTGAAAGCCCCGCTCGGAGCGCCTTTCGCCGGCCGGAAGCTGGAGCCGAAACGACTAAAATGAAGTATGGAAACAGGCTCTGAATTCGACCTGTCGGCACCCGTTTTTCCGTCCGGTCCGCGAGGGACCATGGTCGACCCGTCAACAGCTTTCGAGTGGGCAGACCGCACGCAGGCGCAGCAGAGGAGGAAGGTCCGATGAACGAAGCTCCCCACACCACAGTCTCCACGGAGGCGGCCCCCGGTCAGGCCCTTCGTATCCGGCGCCTGCTGAGCAGTCCGGGGACCCACCCATTCGAGTCGGTGGAGTGGGAGCTGCGGGACGCCCACATCGG
>JAOPZS010000080.1 GCA_025963965.1 Solirubrobacterales bacterium | reverse complement strand
TCGCGGTTGCCGAACGGCGCGCCGGGTAATTAAGCGGCATGGGAATAATCGAGCTGTTGCTAATCGTGCTTGTCGTGGTCGCGATCGCCGGTGGCGTCGCGGTGCACCCCCTGCTGTTCCTGCTGTTGCTGCTCGCCCTCGTCCTGCTGTTCACGCGGGGCGGCTTCGGCGCGCGGCGCGGCGGCATCTAGCAGGTCACGCGCTGTTCAGGCGCTCGCCCGGGAGAGGTCCGCGGCGAGCGCCCTGAGCGCCTCCTGGCGCGCCTCGCGTTCGCGCTCGCGCAGAACACTCGACGGGTGGGTCGTGACGAGCACCGGCGCCCCGAACAACTCGCTGTCGAGCAGGCGGCCGCGGTTGGGGCCGATCGGGGTGGCGTGGCCGAGCAGCGAGTAGGCGGCCGTCGCGCCCAGCGCGACGATCACCTCGGGCTCGACGATCGCGACCTCCGCCTCCAGCCAGCGCCGGCATGCCGTGGCCTCCCCCGCCGAGGGCCGCTGGTGAATGCGTCGCTTGCCCCGCATCCGGTACTTGAAGTGCTCGACGCCGTTCGTCAGGTAGACCGTCGAACGATCGATCCCGGAGATCTCCAGCGCCTCGTCGAGGATCCTCCCGGCGGGGCCAACGAACGGATGGCCGGCGATGTCCTCGCGGTCTCCGGGCTGCTCGCCGACGAGCATCAGGCGCGCGTCGTCGGGCCCTTCTCCGAAGACGGTCTGCGTCGCCCCCTTCCACAGCGGGCACGCACGGCAGCGCTCGGCCTCGCGGCGGACCTCCGCGAGGCGCTTCCCGACGCTCACCGCCGGGCGCCTCGCCGGCGGCCACCGCGCTCGGCGACCCGGCGGTCGCTCGTGCCGGTCTGCTCGAGCCGGCGCAGGCGGTCGAGAAGCCCCGCCGCGTTACGCGGCGCGAACCCCTCCCAGTCGTTGTTGAAATACACGAACAGCTCCGTCGCGCGGCGGTAGCGGTGCAGCCGCTCGGCCCACTCGTCGAGCTCGCTCTCGGAGTAGTTGCCGCGGCGCCCGCGCCGGCCGTAGTGGAACCTCACGTAGCGCCACCCCGTCGTCGCCTGGTCGGTCTGGAACGGGCGGTCCGGGTGATCGCCGATCACGAGCGCGGCGCCATGTTCGCGCAGCAGCTCCAGGACCTCGGGCGCGAACCAGCTGGGGTGGCGAAACTCGAAGGCGTGGCGGCCGGGTGGAAGCGCCGCGAGAGCGCGCGACAGGCGCTGCTCGTCGCGCTGGAACGTCTCGGGCAGCTGCCACAGGACCGGCCCGAGCCGGCCGCACGCGGCGAGCGGCTCGATGCGCTCGTAGAAGCGGGCGACGCCGTCGCCGATCTCGGTGAGGCGCTTGACGTGGGTCAGGAACCTGCTGGCCTTGACGGCGAAGATGAACTCCGGCGGCGTCTGCTCGACCCAATGCTCGACCGCCGTGCGTGCGATCAGGCGGTAGAACGTCGTGTTCACCTCGACCGTCTCGAATCGCTCGGCGTAGCTGGACAGCCATTCCCGCACGGGCGTGCCGGGCGTATAGAAGCGCTCGCGCCAGGAGCGGTAGTTCCAGCCCGAGCAGCCGACGTGGACCGGGCGCAGCGCCGCCGCCCCCGGGCGCCTCTCACGCAGTGCGGTTGCCATCCCGCTGATCTGCCCGATCCCGCCGACCGGTAACCGGCCGTTCGCTCAGGCGTTCGTCGCGTGCGGCTCCGGACGCTCGAGCGGTCGCGGGGCCGCCATGAAGCCGGGCAGTTCGAGCTCGATGCGGGCGCCCCCGAGGGCGCCGGCGGTGGCGCGCACCCGGCCGTGGTGGGCCTCCGCGATCGCCCTGACGATCGCCAGTCCGAGACCGGCGCCGCCGGAGGCGCGGGCGCGGCCGGTGTCGGTGCGATGGAAGCGTTCGAAGACGAGCTCGCGCTGGTCCTCGGGAATTCCCGGGCCGTCGTCCTGTACGACGAACCGCACCCACCCGGGGACTCCTCGCTCGACGTGCAGCAGCACGCGGCCGCTGCCCGGCGTCGTGTGGGCGATCGCGTTGCCGACGAGGTTTCGCAGCGCCTGTGCCAGGCGGTCCGGGTCGGCCTGCAGCGTCCCCGCCGGCAGCGGCCCGAGTTCGAAGGAGCGCTTGTCCTCGAGCAGCGTGAAGCTGTCCCACAGCTCCGTCACGAACCGCTCCAGCGGCACGCTCTCGATCCGCAGGAACGCCGTCTGCTCGCTGCGGGCGAGCAGCAGCAGGTCGTCGACGAGCCGCGTGATCCGCGAGACCTCCGCCTGTACGAGCTGCTCGACGCGTCTGATCTCCTCCGGCGGCGGGTGGCGCTGGGCCGCGAGCACCTCGAGCTGTCCCTGGATCACCGTCAGCGGCGTGCGCAGCTCGTGGGAGGCGTCGGCCACGAACGCCCGCTGCCCGGCGAACGCGTCGGCGAGCCGGTCGAGCATGTGGTTGAACGCCTCGGCCAGGACGCGCACCTCGCGCGCGCCGCGATCGGTCTCGTGGATGCGGTGGTGCAGGTCGCCAGCGTCGATCTCGGCCGCCACGGCGGCCATGCGGCGCAGCGGGTTCGACAGGCGCGTCCCGATCGCCAGTGCCGCCAGCAGCGCGCCGGCCAGCGCGATCAGGCCGGCGAGAAGGAACGCGCGCGAGACGACGTCCTGCGCGCGGGAGACGGTCGCCAGCGGCTCGCCCACGCCGACCGTGACCGTCCGCGCCGGCATCGAGCCGCGGGCGGGCACGCGCACGGTGCGTCGCAGCAGCCGCAGTTTTCCGATGTCGGGCATCTGCACGGTCACGTAGCCCGTGCCCGCGCGCAGCAGGAGTGCCGCGAGGCCGTTCTCCTCGGCCTGCTGCGCATCGGACTCGCCGTCGTCGGCGCTCTGCGGGCTGAACAGCTCGGGGCGGTTGGTGACGGGGGCGGTGCCCGGCAGGATCACGAACAGCAGCGTCGAGCTGGCGCTGAACGGCTGCGCTCGGATGTAGCCGCTCGCGACGTTCTGCAGTGCGCTCGTCGAGCGCGCTCGAGAGGAGGCGAGCGTGTGGCCGAGCACGTCCGCGTCGCCCGCGAGCTCGGTGTCGATCTGATGGCGCAGCTGGCTGCCGGTGCCTCGATAGACCGCGATGAACGTGACGGCGGAGGAGACGATCAGCACCACCGCGACCGAGGCCGCCAGGCGCCAGCGGAGCTCGAGCGGGCGCACCGCGTAGCGGGGCACCCGCAGGCGGCTAGCGCCCCGCACGACCGAAGCGGTATCCGACCGAGCGCACCGTGTGGATCGGCGCCGGGCTGCTCGGGCGGCGGAGCTTTCGGCGCAGGTAGCCGATGTAGACGTCGACGATGTTCGTCGCCGGATCGTGCTGGTAGCCCCACACGGCGCTGAGGATCTCCTCGCGGCTGATGACACGGCCGCGGTTGCGCAGCAGGTGCACGAGCAGTTCGAACTCCGTGCTCGACAGCGCGACCGGCGTTCCCGCGCGCGAGACCTTGCGCGTCAGCAGGTCAAGCTCGACGTCCTCGCCCTGCAGCCGCGTCGTAGTGCCGAGCGCGACCGTCCGCATCTGCGCGCGGATCCGGGCCGAGAGCTCAGCGACGGAGAACGGCTTGACCAGGTAGTCGACCGCCCCTGCATCGAGCCCGGCGACGCGGTCCTCGACCTCGCCCTTGGCCGTCAGCACGATCACGGGAACCTCGGGCCGCGCCGAGCGCAGGCTGGCCAGCACCTCCATCCCGTCGCGACCGGGCAGCATCAGGTCGAGCACCACCACGTCGACGCTCTCGCGCAGCGCGTGCTCCTCGCCGCGCACCCCGTCGGTCTCGGCCTCGACGTGGAACCCCTCGCCCTCCAGGCCACGCCGCACGAAATCGACGATCCCCGGTTCATCCTCGATCAGCAGCACGTTCCCGCCGGCGCCATCGGTGAGGGCGGGCGGCGTCTGGGGCTCGGTCTCGCCGGTTTGACCCATCGCGATCAGGATACGGCCCCCTCCGCACGGAGACAGCAGCCCCGCCCCTGGGCGAATCAATTGAAAGAGCGTTCTCATCGGATGGTTACGGACGTCTTAGCGCCGCGTCGAACACTGAGGGTGTGCAACTGCGCGCAGGCGGCACCGAGGGCAACGAGCGTCTCACCGTCCAGACCGGGGCGGTGCTGCTGCTCGGGCTCGCCGTGCTCGGTGTGACGATCGTGCGGATCGGCCAACTCACCTGGCTTCACCTCTTCCTCGGCCTGCTGCTCGTCGGGCCCGTGCTCCTGAAGATGGCCAGCACCGGCTATCGCTTCACGCGCTACTACACCCATGACGCCGCCTATCTCCGCAAGGGCCCGCCGCCGCTGGCGCTGCGGGTCCTCGGCCCGCTCGTCGTGCTCAGCACGCTCGCCGTGTTCGCGACCGGAGTCGTCCTTCTCCTGCTCGGCCCCAGCTCGCGTTCGACCTGGCTGCTGCTGCACAAGGTCGCGTTCTTCGTGTGGCTCGCCGCGATGGCCCTGCACGTGCTCGGACATCTTCCGGAGCTACGACGCGGGTTGATCGCCGGCCGTGCCGAGCGCGCCGAGATCCTCGCCGCCGCCTCCGGCTCACCGGCGGAGCAGCCGGCTCGCGGATCGCGCATCGCGCTCGCCGGTTATTCGCTTGCCGCGCGGATGCCCGGCAGCGCCGGACGCGGCCTGTCGCTGGCGGGCGCGCTCGGAGCCGGCCTGATCCTGGCGCTCGCGCTGATGCCCCACTTCGGCGCCTGGGTCGGTTCCCATCACTCACTCCACGATCACTGACACGAGCGATGAAGACGATCCATCCCAACGACGTCCCGCGCACCCCCCGCACCCGCGACGCGGCGCTGCGCCGCCTCAGCCGCACGAACCGCTGGCTGATCGCCGGCAGCGCCGTCCTCACTGGGGTCCTCACCGACGTCGCGGCCAACGCCTTCCCCGGCCACGCCGCTCGCAAGGCGACGAGCTCAGCCACAAAGCGCAAACACGCCAAGCACAAGCCGCTGAAGGCCCCTGCCCAGCCGCCCAAGCCGGCCACGACGAGCACCGAACACGCGACGCCCCAACCGGCCGAAACGACGCCCGCCGAAACTCAGCCCCCCGCCGAATCCGCGCCCGCTCCGCAGGCGACGCCCGAACCGGCGCCCGCTGAAGAAACGCCCGCCCCCGCGGCCCCCGAACCCGCTCCGCAGGCCGAAGAACCCTCTGAACCTGTGGTCTCGGGCGGCTCCTAGGGGCCTCCGCGCCTTCTGGATGACACTCCGTGCCGCTGGCGCGGCAGTCGTGTCATACAGAAGGCGCTCCGGCCTCGCGGAAAAAACGGCCGCAGGCCGAGGGGGTGGTTGCTTCGGCGGGCCGGAGTGGGGCGGGCGCCGTCGCGGGCGGGCGGGCGGGGGCTGTGCCGCGCGCCGCGCGGGGTGGGTGCTCAGCGCCGGTAGACGGCGAAGAAGTCGCGGTCGTCGGGCGTCAGGTAGCGGGTCGCCGGACGTTCGGTTTCCGAGAGCAGCTTCGCGGGGCGCAGGGCGCCGGCGGCGGCATAGGTGTTGAAGCTGATCCAGTAGGAGTTGATGTCGAGCTCCATCGCGCGCACGGCGCCGGCGTGCCTGAGGATCTTCGCGAGGCTGGAGACGGTCTGGTAGTTGGCGGCCGCGTACAGGATGTTGCCGTGGGCGTCGATGCCGATCCCCGAGCGCCAGACCTGCACGGCGTTGCCGACCGTCGCTCCCCATTCGGAGCTGTTGGAGAGTTTCGAGCTGGACTGCGAGCCGCTGACGATCAGCGGCAGGTTCTGACGCGCGAACACGACATTCGAGGGAACGCTCGGGCCGCCGTGCCAGGCGGCCACGTCGTAATGGCCGTCGGAGTAGCGGACGAACGTCGCCTGGCCTTCGCGCATCGGCGCGTAGGTGTGGCCGTTCAGCGCCCAGCCGCCGTGGGAGTCCGACAGCTTGAAGCCGCTGTTGAACGTGGCCAGCAGCTGTTCGCGGTTCGCCGACGGGACGTCCATCGCACCGCGGGACGGGAGCTTCACGGCCGGCTCCTGGCGACCGGCGATCAGCGACACGCTCGTGTTCGACGTGTTGATCCAGGCGACGCCTGCGACCAGGCGCGGGTATTCGGCCGGGTCGCTGCGGAAGGTCGTCACGAGCAGCGGCGGATCGTTGCGGCTCTCGTGTTCAAGGGTCCCGCTCCAGACGCCCTCGCCGGGCAGCGCCGGCTGGGTCAGCGTTCCGATCCGCGGCGGGCGGTTGACGACGGTCTTTTCGGCGCCTTCTCGCGCCGCCCGCTGGGCCTGGCTCGACCCGAGGCCGACCCGAGGCAGCGCCTTCAGCGCCGGGCCGCCCTTGGCCGGCGCCGTCAGCGAGTAGTAGATCGACTCGACCTTCGCCACCAGCCCGGCAGCGCCATGGTCGCGCAGCCACTCGACCGAGCGGATGCCGGCGGTCGAGTTGGACGGTCCGAACAGGGCGCTTACGTAGGAGATCCCGGCGGGAAGCAGCACGATCAGCGCCGCGGTGGCGAGCACGCGCCTGATCCGACGGGCCGCGACGGGTGAGCCGACCTCGACGCGGACCCGTGGCGGGATGGCACCCCCATGACCGTGGGCAGCCGCCGAGTCCATGGCCGCATCGTGGCAGATGCTCGGCACCGCGCCGGATCGAAACGCCCTGCGTAAGAGCATTTTCACCGGATGCGTATGCTGACCTGAGCTATGCGTGATGCCATGTCCTCAGACGTGGGAACGCCGGTGGACCAAGCCATGCCCGCCGCCGAAGCGGTCGAGCTCCTCGACCCGGAGGGGGTCCACCGAGGCGCGCGCGCCACGGCATGGGCGCTGCTGCGCGCGTGCCGGCCCAAGCAATGGGTCAAGAACCTGCTCGTGCTCGCCGCTCCCGGGGCCGCCGGGATCCTGACGCGCCCCGAGGTCCCAGGGCGGCTCGCCGTCACGTTCATCGCGTTCTGCGCCCTGTCGAGCTGCACGTACCTGCTCAACGATCTCCACGACCGCCACGAGGATCGTCTGCACCCGCGCCGCCGCGACAGGCCGATCGCCTCCGGTGCCGTCTCGCCGGCGCTCGCCGTCGGTGCGGCGGTGGCGCTCGCCGCCGGCGGACTCGGACTCGCGCTGATGGTGCGCCCGTGGCTGGCCGGCGTCGGCCTGGCGTACCTGCTCTTGACGGGTAGCTACACGCTGTGGTGGAGGAGCGTCGCCGTCGCCGACATGGCCTCGATCTCGTGCGGCTTCATCCTGCGGGCGCTGGCGGGGGGCGTGGCGACGGACATCACGGTCTCGCGCTGGTTCCTGCTCGTGACGTCCTTCGGAGCCCTGTTCCTGGTCGCCGGCAAGCGCTACGCAGAGTTGCGCACCGGCGGCTCCTCACCGACGCGCGCCTCGCTGAACCAGTACTCCGAGCGCTACCTGCGCTTCGTCATCGGTCTCTCGGCGACGATCACGACGACGGCCTACTGCCTCTGGGCCTTCCAGCGCTCCCACCAGGCGCGGCTCTCCTGGTATGAGCTGACCGTGATCCCGTTCGTGCTGTGGCTGCTGCGCTACGCCCTGCTGATCGAGCAGGGCGGCGGCGAAGCGCCCGAGGAGACGGTCTTCTCGGATCGGTTCCTGCTGACGGTCAGCGCCGCCTGGGCGGCGCTGTTCATCTCCGGGGTGTATGTCGCCGGTTGACACCAAGCACGCGCCCCCGCAGCCCGATGAGCGCCAGGGCGTGCTCAGCGGCTGGGGCCGGACGAGCCCGGTCACGGCCACGCTCGTGCGGCCCGGCGACTCCTCGCAGGTGGCCGCCCTGCTCGCCGGCGAGGCCCCCGCCCGCGGGCTGATCGCGCGCGGGGCCGGGCGCAGCTACGGCGACGCGGCGCAGAACGGCGACGGGACGGTAATCGACATGACCGCTCTGGCCGGCATCACCGCGCTCGACTCGCGCACCGGCGAGATCGAGGTCGGGGCCGGCACGACGTTCGCGGAGCTGCTCGAGGCCCTCGCCCAGCGTGGGCTGACGCTGCCCGTCGTGCCAGGCACGGCGCACCTCACCGTCGGTGGCGCGATCGCGGCGGACGTGCACGGCAAGAACCACCCGCGTGCCGGGAGCATCGCGCGCCAGCTGCGCTCGTTCGCGCTCTGCACCCCCGCCGACGGCGAGATCGAGGTCTCCGAGTCCGAGCAGCCCGAGCTGTGGGCGGCGACGCTCGGCGGCATGGGGCTGACCGGCGTGATCACAGCCGCGACACTGCGCACGATCGAGCTGCGGCGTCCGATCGCGGTGGCGGACACCGACAAGGTCGACACGCTCGAGGAGGCCATCGAGCTGCTCGACGCCGATGCTCACAGCCACGCGATCGCCTGGCTGGACCTGATGGGGCGCGGCCGGCGCTTCGGGCGCGCAGTCGTGACCCGCTCGCGCGAAGGCGAGCAGCCGGCCGGGTCGAGCCGTCTCGAGCTCAAGCCGGCTCAGGCGGGCGTCGCGGCGCGGCTCCCCTCCGGTCTGCTGCGGCCCGCGAGCGTCCGCGCCTACAACCGGATGCGCTGGCTTGCGAGCCCACGCCGCGCGCGCGAACGACCACTGGCGATCGACGCTGCGCTGTTCCCACTCGACGCGATCGGCGCCTGGAACCGCCTCTACGGGCGACGGGGCCTCGTGCAGTACCAGTGCGCCGTCCCGGACGGTGAGGAGTGGACACTGCGCTGCCTGCTGGAGATGCTGCGCTCGCAGCGGCTGCCGATGTACCTCGCCACGCTGAAGCGCCTCGGCCCGGGCAGCGGCGGCATGCTCTCGTTTCCGCTGAAGGGCTGGACGCTCGCGATCGACATCCCCGCACGCGCGCCCGGGCTGGCCGCCGCGCTGGACCGCGCCGATCTGCTCGTCGCCTCCTCCGGTGGGCGGGTGTACCTGGCGAAGGACGCTCGGATGAGCTCCGAGACGCTCGCTCGGATGTACCCGGCGCTGCCGCAGTTCCTCGCGGTCCGAGCGCGCGTGGACCCGCACGAGACCCTGCGCTCGGATCTGTCGCGGCGGCTGGGGCTGACCCGGTGAGCCGCCGCCGGCCGGCCGCCGCCGGCGTGCGGCAGCAGCCGCTGCGCGTGCTCGTGATCGGCGGCAGCTCGGAGATCGGGACCGCGATCGCCGCCGAGCTCGTCGGCGAGGGCGCCCGCGAGATCGTCCTCGCAGGCCGTGACGCGGCCGCGCTCAGCCGCTCCGGCGCGACGCTGCGCACGCGTGGAGCCGAGCGCGTGGAGACGGTGATGCTCGATGCGACGCGCACCTTCGGCCACGGCGCCGCGCTGCGCAGCGCAGCCGAGATGCTCGGCCGGATCGACATAGCGATCCTCGCGATCGGCGTGCTGGGTGAACGCGGTGGGCTGCCCGACGACATCCCCGCGGCGATCGAGGTGCTGCGCGTCAACACCGTCGGTGCCGCGTCGCTGCTGATGGAGACGGCGCGGCTGATGCGCGAGCAGGGCGACGGCACGATCGTCGTCCTGTCATCCGTCGCGGCCGAGCGCCCACGCGCCTCGAACGCCGTCTACTGCGCATCGAAGGCCGGCCTCGACGCGCTCGCCCAGGCGCTCGACGACGAGCTCTCGCCGAGCGGGGTGAGCGTGATGGTCGTGCGGCCCGGCTTCGTGCGCACACGCATGACCGAGGGGCTGCCGGCGGCGCCGCTGGCGACCAGCGCCGAGGCCGTCGCGCGCCAGACCGTGCGCGGCCTGCACCGCCGCTCACGAACCGTGTGGGCCCCCGGTACGCTTCGTTGGGTGATGCTCGCGGTGCGTATGCTGCCGAGAGCGCTGTTGCGGAGGCTCCCGGCGTGAGTCGCCAGGCTCCCCTCGACACCGGTGAGCTGCCCGCCTCCGAGCACCAGCTCTACGAGGCGCGCACCGCCTCGCTGCGCGCCCGGCGGGTGGCCGCTGCGCGGGTTCGCCGCCGACGCCTGCTGCTGGTCGATCTCGGTGCCGGAACGGGTCTCGCGCTGTTCGGCTTCATCGCCGCGCCCGGCCTCGCGATCCTCGCCGTCGCCGCGCTCGCGGTGCTCGCCGGGTGCGCCGGCTGGATCGGCGCCGAACGGCTGCACGAGCGCCGCGCTCGCAGCGGACGCCGCTCGCTCCTCGGGCGCCTGCGGCGAGGATCGCGAGGCCGGCGTCCGACGGTGCAGGGGCCGGCGGTGCGCCGGGATGACCGGTAGGGGACTGCCGACCGCCCGCTGGCACGCGCTCGGCAGCATCGCCGTGGTGCGGGTCGCCGAGCCGTGGCAGCTCGAGCCGGCGATCCTCGCCGTGAGAGCGACGCTCGAGCGCTTCGACCGCGTCTGCAGCCGGTTTCGCGCCGACTCCGAGCTGACGAGCGTCAACGCCCGCGCGGGACGACCCGTCGAGGTCTCGCCCCTGATGGCCGACGCCGTCGAGATCGCGCTGCGTGGCGCCGCGCTGACCGACGGGACGCTCGACCCCTGCCTTGGCCGCTCGCTCGAGCAGGCCGGCTACGACCGCGACTGGGAGCTCGTGCGCGAGCGCCAGCGCGATCGAGACGACGTGCTCGGCGGTGATGAGGAGCACCCGAGCGCGTCCCGTCTCGTGGCGAGACGGCGCGCGGCGTGGCGGGACGTCGAGGTCGACCGCACGCGCGGAACGGTGCAGATCCCCGCCGGCGCGAAGCTCGACCTCGGTGCGACCGCCAAAGCGCTGGCGGCAGATCGCGCCGCCGCGGCTGTGCACGCAAGCTCCGGGCACGGCGTGCTCGTCGCCCTCGGCGGCGATCTCGCCGCAGCCGGCCGGTCGCCGTCCGGCGGCTGGCGGGTTCACGTCACCGACGACCACCGTGCCGGTCCGCGGGCTCCGGGTCAGCGCGTCGCGATCGAGGACGGCGGCCTCGCCACGTCGAGTACGACAACGAGGAGCTGGCGGCGGGGCGGCGAGACGATGCACCACATCATCGACCCCGTCACGGGTCGCCCGGCGGTGACCCGCTGGCGCACCGTGAGCGTCGCGGCGACCGACTGCACCGATGCGAACATCGCAAGCACGACGGCGATCCTGCGCGACGGCGAGGCGATCGCCTGGCTCGAGCGTCACGGCCTGCCGGCGCGTCTCGTCGAGCTCGACGGCACGGTGCACACCGTCGCCGGCTGGCCCGCCGAGCAGCTCGCGCCGCCCCCGGCGGTGGAGGCGTGAGCGTGCTGCCGGCGACGGCCGGACCGAGCGCCTACTGGTATCTGACCCGCTCCACGGGAGCGGTGGCGATGGTCCTCCTGACACTCACCGTCGCCGTCGGCGTGCTCGACGTGCAGCGCTACGCGACAGCCCGATGGCCACGCTTCGTGATCGACGGTCTGCACCGGAACGTCGCGCTTCTGACGATGGTCTTCCTGGTTCTTCACATCGTCACGTCGGTGCTCGACAGCTTCGCCCCGATCGCGCTGCTCGACGCCTTTGTCCCGTTCGTCGGCTCCTACCGGCCGTTCTGGCTCGGCCTCGGCGCCGTGTCCTTCGACCTGCTCGTGGCCGTGACGATCACGAGCCTCGTGCGCCGGCGGGTCGGGCACCGGACGTGGCGGGCGGTGCACTGGCTCTCCTACGCCTCCTGGCCGGTCGCGCTGCTGCACGGCTTCGGAACGGGCAGCGACGTCAAAGGCACGTGGCTGATGGTTCTCAGCCTGCTCTGCCTTGCCGTCGTCGTGCTCGCCGTGATCGCGCGAGCCGCGGCGGGATGGCGAGACGGCCTGCGCCTGCGCGGAGCGGCGCTCGCTGCGACCGCGGCGTTCGCGCTGTTCCTGGCGGTATGGCTGCCGAGCGGGCCGCTCGGCTCGGAATGGGCGCGGCGCTCCGGTACGCCGACGACGCTGCTGCCCGCTTCCAAGGGCGCGAAAGCCTCGACCAAGGGCGCGCGATGAGCGCTCCGGCGGCCGCTCGCCTACCGCGACTGCTGGCCGGCGTCGAGGGCGGTCCGCTGGACCTCGAGGCCCATCTCGCGATCCACGGCCCCGTGCCGGTGCAGCCCAAGCCGCGGCGCGGGCGCGCCGGGGAGCTGATCGACACCGTCGAAGAAGCCGGGCTGCGCGGCCGCGGCGGCGCCGGCTTTCCGACCGCGCTGAAGCTTCACGCCGTTGCGGGTGCGCGGGCGCGCGGGCGCACGGTCGTCGTCAACGCCGCCGAGGGCGAGCCGGCCAGCGGCAAGGACCAGGCACTGGTGAGCATCGCGCCTCACCTCGTGCTCGACGGCGCGGCGCTGGCAGCTCAGGCGATCTCGGCGAGCGAGGTGATCCTCTGCGTGAGCGAGGACTCCCCGCAGTCGCTGAGGGCGGCGACGGCGGCGATCTCCGAACGGCGCTCTCTGAACGGTGAGCCGGCGATCAGCCTCGCCGCGGCGCCGAGCGGCTACGTCGCCGGTCAGGAGTCGGCGTTGGTCAGCTTCCTGAACGGGAACGCGGCGAAGCCGGTGTTCACACCGCCGATGACCTTCGAGCGCGGGGTGAGGGGCCGGCCGACGCTCCTCAGCAACGCTGAGACCTTCGCCCATCTCGCGCTGATCGCCCGCCACGGGGCGGCCTGGTATCGCGCCCTCGGCACCGCCGAGCACCCCGGCTCGACGCTCGTGACGCTCTCCGGCCCGGTCGACCATCCCGGCGTCTACGAGATCGAGCACGGCGCCACCGTGCGCTCGCTGATCGATGCGGCCGGCGGCGAGCGCGAGGGGATCCGCGCGATCCTCGTCGGCGGCTATGCCGGCACCTGGATCGACGGCGCCGAGCTCGAGGCGATGACCCTCGACGACGGCTGGCTCGTGCCGCGCCAGGCCTCTACCGGCGCGGGCGTCGTGATCCTGCTGGGTGAGAGCGCCTGCGGCGTTGCCGAGATGGTGCGCGTGGCGCGCTGGCTCGCCGAGGAGAGCGCAGGCCAGTGCGGCCCGTGCGTGCACGGGCTCGCCGCTGTGTCCGAGCGCCTGGAAGACCTGGCGTGGCGTGGCGACGCGGACAGCGAGCGCGAGGTCTCGCGACTCGCCGCGGTGATCCGCGGCCGTGGCGCGTGCCGCCACCCGGACGGCACCCTGCGACTGATCTCGAGCGCGCTGGGAGTGTTCGCAGAGGAGTGGGCCGACCACGCCCGGCACGGTCCGTGCGATGCCTGCGCCGCTCCGCCGGCGCTGCCGCTGCCGGACGTCGTGCGGGGAATGGCCCTCGAGGAGGCCTCGTGACGAGCAGGCACGTGCGCGTCAACCCGATCGCCTGCGAGGCCCACGGCATGTGCGCGGAGCTTCTCCCCGAGATGATCGAGCTCGACGAGTGGGGCTACCCGATCGTCGACGGCAAGGCTCTCGCCCCGGCTCTCGCCGCGCACGCTGAGCGTGCGGCCGCGGCCTGTCCGACGTTCGCGCTGCTGGTCGACCGCCGCCAGACGCCGCCGCCGGCGCGCGAGCGCACCGACACGGGAGCGCAGGGCGTTCGTCGCCGCGTGCCGCGGCGCCCGCACGAGCCGCGCGCCTGATCAGCCGACCTCGCGCAGGCCGGTGCGATGATCTCCGGCCAGGATGCTGTTTCGCCAGATCACCCACGACGACCTCGGCTGCGCCTCCTACCTGATCGGCGATGAGCACGCCGGCGTCGCCGCCGTGGTCGATCCGCGCTTCCAGATCGACGAGTACCTCGAGCTCGCGCGCTACCGCGGGGTCACGATCGAGCATGTGCTCGAGACCCACAACCACGCCGATCACGTCTCCGGTCACGGCCGGCTGGTGGCGGCCACCGGTGCGCGCATCCATGTTCACCGGCTTGCCGAACCCGAGTACGCGCACGACCCGTTCGACGACGGCTGGGAGCTGCGTCTGGGGGCGCTGCTCGTGCGCGCTTTGCACACGCCCGGGCACCGCCCGGAGCACACGTCCTTCGTGCTCGTCGACACCGAGCGCGGAGAGGAGCCGTGGGCGGTGCTGAGCGGCGACAGCCTGTTCGTCGGCGACGTCGCGCGTACGGATCTCGCAGTGGAGAGCGCCGAGGGCGCGCGCCAGATCTTCCGCTCGCTGCACGAGCGGCTGCTGACCCTGCCCGACGAGACGGAGGTCTGGCCGGCGCATCTGGGCGGCTCGATGTGCGGCGGCGCGGGCATGAACTTGAAGATCTGCTCGACGATCGGGTTCGAGCGCCGGCACAACCCGACGCTCGCGGTCACCTCCGAGGCGTTGTTCGTCGAACGGGCGCTGGAGCGTCTCGGGGCGCAGCCGCCCAACTTCGAGAAGATCGTGGCGATCAACCGCGGGCCGCTCGTCACGAGCGGCGTGGAGACACCTGCGCTGTATTCCCACCAGGTGGAGCTCAAGCGCGCCGAGGGCGCGCTGCTGGTGGACGTCCGCACCGACCTGCAATTCGACGACGTCCACATAGAAGGCTCGATCTGCATCCCGTCGTTCAGCCCCGGGTTCGGCTCGAAACTGGCGTGGCTGGCCGACCACGATCGCGAGGTCGTGTTCATCGGACGCGACGATGCCGACGGCAGGCGCGCCGCGCAGCTGGCGCTGTCGGTCGGCGTGCGCAACGTCGCCGGCCTGCTTGCCGGCGGCATGACCAACTGGCGCCAGGAAGGCAACGACGTCGGGCACATCGAGCGCGTGGCGGCGGATGCCCTGCCGGCACGGATGGCGCGCGAGCCGGGGCTGCAGCTACTCGACGTGCGCGAGCGCGACGAATGGGACGCCGGGCACGTGGCGGGCTCGGTGTGGACGGCGTGGCACGACATCGACTCGATCCCAGCCGGGCTGGACCCGGACCGGCCGATCGCGGTCGCCTGCGCTGCCGGGAAGCGATCGGCAACGGCGGCGAGCCTGCTGAAGCTGCACGGCGCCGGCGAGGTGATACATGTCAGCGACGGTGGCATCCCCACGCTGGCCGAGCACGGCGTCGAGCTCGTGGTGGCACCTCACGACGCGCCGGCCTGCGAGTCCCCTGCCGGAGCCGCCAGCGAGGCATAGGCGTCGGGGCGTCGGGTGCCCAGGAACGGGAACAGCTCCAGCCAGTCCCGGCGCTGGTCCAGATCGAGATCCGCGACCAGCACAGCCGGCTCGTCGCGGGGAGCCTGCACGAGGATGCGCCCGTACGGGTCGCAGATGAACGAGGAGCCGTAGAAGCGCAACGGCGGCTCCTCGCCGATGCGGTTGACGGCGATCATGAACGTGCCGTTGGCGATCGCGTTGCCGACGATCACGCGCTCCCACAGCGGCTCGGTGTCGAACCCCGGATGATCCGGCTCGGAGCCGATCGCGGTCGGGTAGACGAGCACGTCCGCGCCGCGCAGGCTGTACGCGCGGGCCAGCTCCGGGAACCACTGGTCCCAGCACGTCGGCAGACCGACCTGCGCCTCGCCGACCTTCAGCAGCGTGAAGGCCTCGGCCCCGGCAGGGCCGGGCCGGAAATAGCGGTCCTCGTGATAGCCGGCCGTGACGGGGATGTGGAGCTTGCGGGTGCGTGCGAGCAGAGCGCCGTCGGGCGCGACGACGATCGCCGTGTTGTACCCGAGCCCGTCGGGCTGCTCGGCGCGCTCGTACAACGAGGCGTGCACATTTGCGCCGGTCTCGGCCGCCATGCGCGCCGCGAAAACGTGGGTGGGGCCGCCGGGCAGCGGCTCGGGCTCGGCGCCGCCGCGGCCCGGGCCGGCCGGCTCGACCGCGAAGTACGGCGAGAGCGTGAGCTCCTGCAGGCAGATGAGCGACGCACCCTGCTCGGCGGCGAGGTGAATCGCCGCCCCGAGCGCCTGCTCGTGCTCCTGCGGATCGGGGTGCCAGCGCTCCTGGACGGCGGCCACCCGCAGCGCCTGGCGCTGCGGCGCGCGCGTGCGGGCGGGTGACTCGAGCACTCCCTCGGCCGCGATCAGTCGGATCGACTCTGCCATGTGGTGACTCTAGGCCCTTCTGTGATGATCTCGCCATGACGGCGACCCTGGACTCGACGCCCGCCGCCGACGGATACCGAATGCCCGCCGAGTGGGAGCCCCACGAGGGCTGCTGGATGGCGTGGCCGCACCGCCACGACAACTGGCGCGAAGAGGCCGGGCCGGCCCAGCGTGCCTTTGCCGCCGTTGCCGGTGCGATCGCGCAGTCCGAGCCGGTGACCGTCGCCGCCGCGAAGCCGCAGCTCGAGCACGCCCGCGAGTTGCTCCCCGCGGAGGTGCGAGTCGTCGAGATCCCGACCGATGACGCCTGGATGCGCGACATCGGCCCGAGCTTCGTCGTCGACGGCGCGGGCGCCAAGCGCGGCGTGGACTGGCGGTTCAACGCGTGGGGCGGGCTCTACGAGCACTGGGATCACGACGAAGCAGCCGCCGCGCGAGTGCTCGAGATCGAGCAGGCCGACCGCTACCGTGCGCCGCTGGTGCTCGAGGGCGGGTCGATCCACGTCGACGGCGAGGGCACGGTGCTGACGACCGAAGAGTGCCTGTTGAACCCGAACCGCAACCCGGACCTCGGCCGCGCCGAGATAGAGCGCCTGCTCTGCGCGTACCTCGGCGCCACTCGCGTGATCTGGCTGGGCAGAGGCCTTCCGCACGACGAGACCGACGGACACATCGACAACCTCGCCTGCTTCGTCGCCCCGGGCGTCGTGCTGCTGACCGACACCGACGATCGCGGTGACGAGCTCTACGAGGTCTGTGCCGATGCGCGCCGTCGCCTGCAGAGCGCGACCGACGCGCGCGGGCGCCCGCTCGAGGTGATCCCGATCCGAGCGCCAGGGGCGATCTCGATCGAGGCACACGAGGCGGCGGGCATCAGCGTCGTCGCCGGCACGCACCCGCGACATGCCGGCGACCCGATGGCGGCCTCCTACGTGAACTTCTATCCCGCGAACAATCGCATCGTGTTCCCGCTGCTGGACCCCGACCACGACGAGCAGGCCGCGGCCGTGCTTCGGAAATGCTTCCCTGGAAGGGAGGTGCTCGGCGTTCCCGGCCGCGAGATCCTGCTCGGCGGCGGCAACATCCACTGCATCACCCAGCAGGTCCCGCGGGCCCTCTAGCCGGGCTCGCCCGGTCCGCGCGGGGACTCGCCGGCCGGGTGCGCCGCCGGGCGTGCCTGCGGCGTAGCATTCTCTGCGCCATGGGAGCGGTCGATCAGCTCGGACCGGCTGACGTTGCGGCCTTCGGCTCGAAGGTCGCGGCGAACGTGGCACGGGGGGTGAGGGTGCCCGATCGCGTGACACGTGAGCTGCTCATCGCGCTGCTGGCGGGCGGGCACGTGCTCATCGAGGACTACCCCGGCGTGGGCAAGACGGCGCTGGCGCGCGCGCTCGCCGCCTCCGTGGAGGCCGAGGTCGCGCGGGTGCAGTGCACGTCGGACATGCTGCCTGCAGATCTCGTCGGCGCCAACGTCTTCAACCAGCGCGACGGACGCTTCGAGTTCCGGCCCGGGCCCGTGTTCGCGAACGTCGTGCTCGTCGACGAGATCAACCGCGCCTCGGCGAAGACCCAGTCCGGTCTGCTCGAGTGCATGCAGGAGCGCCGTGTGACGGTCGACGGGACGACGCACGAGCTGGCGCGGCCGTTCCTGGTGCTGGCGACGCAGAATCCCGTCGAGTTCGAGGGGACCTACGCGCTGCCGCAGGCGCAGCTGGACCGGTTCATGGTGCGGCTGTCGCTCGGCTACCCCTCTGCCGACGACGAGTCGGCGATGCTCGCCGAGCACGTCGCCGGCGACCGCGTGCTCGAGCTCACGCCGGTGAGCACCGTCGCCGAGATCGTCGCCATACAGGACGCCGTCACCCGGGTCCACGCCAGCGAGTCGCTGCGTCGCTACATCGTCGCGCTGCTCGAGCACACCCGTGGCGATCCGCGCACCGAGCTCGGCGGCAGCCCGCGCGCCGGACTGATGCTGCTGCGAGCGGCGGTCGTCGAGGCATCGCTGGCGGGTCGCGACCACGTGCTGCCCGATGACGTGCAGACGCTCGCCGGCTCTGTGCTGGCTCACCGCCTGCTGCTCGCCCCGGGCGTGCCGGACAGCTCCCGCGGGGAGATCGTCGACTCGGCGCTCGCGGCGGTCTCGGCGTTGTGAGCCGCGCGTCGCGGATCGCGGCGCTGGGGCTTGGACTGACCGTGCTCGCCGGTGGCTTCGCCGTCTCGCCGCTGTACGTCCCGGGCATCGCGCTGCTGGTGCTGGCGCTCGCCGCCGAGATCAGCGTGCGGATCGCGGCCCGCCGCGCCGTCGTGGCGCTCGAGCTCGACGAGGCGAGCGTGGAAGAGGGCCTGCCGGCCGCGCTGACGGTGCGGGCCGGTGGCTGGGCGCTCGCGCTCAGCCGCGGCGAGCTGCAGCCGTTGCCCGGCACTGCCTGGCGGCCCGTGTCGTTCCGCGGCACGGTGCAGGAGCTGGCGCTGCGCCCGGAGCGCCGTGGGGAGCATCTCGTCGGCCCGGCGACGGTGCGCGTCGGCGATCCGTTCGGCATCTGCAGGCGCGAGCTGCGCTCCGCGCGCGGGCGCATCCTCGTGCTGCCCCGCGTCGAGCGCATCCACCGCGAGCAGCTCGACCGCGCCCTCGGGCTCGGGCGCGCGCGAGCGCTCCTCGACGACGGCCCTGATGTCGAGGGCCTGCGCCCCTACCGGCCCGGCGCCCCCGCCTCGCGCATCCACTGGCTGACCGCAGCCCGCGTCGGCGAGCTCGTCGAGCGGCGCGCGGAGCGCGACGCGGAGGACATGCCCTTCATGATCGTGCTCGACGCCGGTGCCCCGGTGAGCGGCGAGGCGCTCGACATGGCGGTGCGCGCGGCGGCGTCGCTGTGCGTCGGCATCGCCGGCCTCGGTGGATGCTCTCTGCTGCTGCCCGGGTCCCAGGAGGCTCAGGCGATCCGACCCGATCTCGTCTCCTGGCCGTATCTGCATGCACGGCTCGCGACCGTCGCGGCGGGCGGGCGGCCTGCCTGGGCGGTCGCGGAACGGGCGCGATCGGTGATCTGGGTCGGGGCCCGTCGCCCGCACGCCGAACGAACCGGGGCGGGCGTCGTGTGCTGCACGGTCTCGCCGATGCCGCGCGGCGACCGGCGAACGCTGTTCGACGTCGCGGGCTGCGCCGTGCAGCCCGCCGGACGGGTCGCGGCGAGCGCGGCATGAGCGCATCTGCCATGCGCGGCCTTTCGCTGCGTCCCGCGCTGGTGGGCGTGCGCGAGCGCGGCGCGCTGCGCGCCGGTGCCTTCTTCGGGCTCGCGGCGTTCGCATCCCTGCAGTACGCCGAACTGCTGATCCATCCGCCGGCCGGCCGTCTGCTCGCGGTCGCCGCTGTCGTGACGGCCGGCTGCTCGACGCTGTCGATACGCCGGCGGGATGATCGCCCGGCGCTTCCCGGGGTGGCGAGGCCGCTCGCGTTGGTCGCTACGCTCGGTCTCGCGCTGCTTGCGATCGGCGTGCCCGCGCACATGCTCGCTCCGGCGGGATGGTCGCTGCTCGGGCAGCACGTCGGGGAAGGTGTGGACGGCATCGGTGCATGGCTCTGGCCGTACCGCGGCGGGGACAGGTGGTCGCGACTGGTCGTGCTGCTGATCGTTCCGGTCGTGCTTCTCGCCGCCGGCGCTCTGTGCTTCTGGCCGGCGGCGAAGGGAATGCGTGGGCGGCGCGGAGCGGCGCTGTCGCTGCTCCTCGCCCTGCTGCTGACCGGGGCGGCGAACACGGCGCAGCCCGAGCCGGGGTTGCGGGGACTGGTGCTGCTGGTGCTGATCGCCGCCTGGCTGTGGGCGCCAGCCGCCGGCGCGGGAGGGGCAGCGCGCGCGGCGCGCTGGCTGATCCTGCCGGCGCTCGTGGCGCTCGCGCTGCGCCCAGCGCTCAGCTCCTCGAGCGCCTGGATCGGCTTCCGCGAAACGCCCGGGGCGGGCTCCGCCGTCGCGAGCTTCCAATGGGACCAGGTGTACGGGCCGATCACATGGCCTCGCACCGAAGCGACGATGTTCACGGTCGCAGAGCGCCATCCGGGGCTGCTCCGCATCACCTCCCTCGACCGTTTCGACGGCCTGCGCTTCCTACGCTCGGGTGCCGCGCCCGGCGTCACACGGCTCGACGTCGGCGCCGGGCTTCGCCGGGATGGCTGGGTCACGCGCGACACGGTGACGCTCGACGGCCTGCGCTCACGGCTGCTGGTCGGAGGCGACGGGCTGGCGCTCGGCGTCGACTGGAAGTCGACGGTCACACCGCTCGTCAGCCGCGAAGCCGACGGCACGCTCGCAGCGGGCTCGGTGGTCAGCTCGGGTGTTTACGCCGTCTCCTCCTACCGGCCGCGGCCGGCCGTCGCGGAGCTGCGGCGCGTGCCGCGCGCCTTCCCGCGGGCATATCTGCCGTACGCCCGCTTCGAGCTGCCGGCGCCTTCGGCCTCGGGGTTGATCGGAACGCGCTCGGCCGCCGGCGGGAGCACGGCTGCGAGCCCGGTCGGGCCGCCGGCGCCCGGACTGGCGCTGAGCGCCGACCACACTGCGGCGTCGCGTGTCGAAGCCTCGCCGTATGGCCAGATGTTCCGGCTCGCACGCAGTCTCGCCGCCGGAGCTCGGAGCAGCTACGACATCGCGGCCCGGGTTCAACGCTACCTCGTCAGGAACTACCGCTACGACGAACACGTGCCGACGGCGCGCTACCCGCTCGAGGCGTTCCTGTTCGAACAGCGCCGCGGCTACTGCGAGCAGTTCTCGGGCGCGATGACGTTGATGCTGCGCATGGACGGGGTCCCGGCACGCGTCGCCTCGGGGTTCAGCCCGACGGTGTACGACCCCGTCTCAGCCACCTGGAAGATCCGTGCGGTCGATGCGCACGCCTGGGTTGAAGTGTTCTTCACCGGCATCGGCTGGATCTCGTTCGATCCGACCCCGCCCGCTCCGATCGCGCTCGCGGGCGCGGCAAGCTCAACGAGCGCGAAGAACGAGGTCCTCGGCCGCGAACCCTCCGGCGGGGCCAAGGCGGGACGGCCCGCCGGCAGCCCCACAACCATCACGCCGGGACCGCGTCGTGCGGGCGGCCCGAGCGGGCTCGACGCGGCTCTGGCTGCGGCCGCGCTCGCCGCTTTCGCGCTGGGTTGCCTGTGGCTGCGCGGTCACCTGCGTCTGCGCGGGGCCCTGGCCGGCGAGAGCGCCGCAGCGGTGGCGGAGCTGCGTCGTGTGCTCGAGAAGCTCGGCCGCTCCGCGAGCACGACGACGCTCGCGCAGCTCGAGCGCCGCATGCGAGAGGCCGGAGAGGAGAACGCGGCCGGTTATCTGGCGGCGCTGCGTGACCGTCGCTACGGCCCCCCGGGGCGGCGTTCGCAGCCCCGCGGCCGCGCAGCGCTTCGGCGGGCGTTGATCGCACGTTCGCCGCGCGCGGCGCTGAGGGTGCTGCTTGCGATGCCTCCGGGCGCGATGCGCCGCGCAGCCAAATCGCGCGGGCATCAGGCGCCCGGAACGTGACGGCGCTCCTCGCCTTCACGGCGCAGAGACGACCGGGGCCCTGCGCAAACACCGCACGATTGGACCAGCGGGGGGGTCCGGCGGTGATGTCCGATGACGGCGAGAAATCCCGCCCCTGCCGTGCGATGCTGGCCGCGTGCTCGACTTCGCTCACTGTTACGCGGCGATCACCGCCAAGGATGGCCGTTTCGACGGCTGGTTCATCACGGCCGTAACCTCAACCGGCGTCTACTGCCGCCCGAGCTGCCCGGCGCGAACCCCCAAGCAGGAGAACGTGCGCTTCCTCCCGACCGCCGCCGCGGCTCAGGCGGCGGGGTTTCGCGCCTGCAAGCGCTGCCGTCCGGACGCGGCGCCCGGCTCGCCCGACTGGGACACGCGAGCCGACCTCGTCGGGCGGGCGATGCGGCTGATCGCCGGCGGTGTGGTCGAGCGCGAAGGCGTCAATGGCCTCGCCGCGCGGCTCGGCTACAGCGAGCGTCACCTGCACCGCTGCCTGCTGCAGGCGCTCGGCGCCGGCCCGCTCGCGCTGGCACGCGCGCAGCGTGCACAGACCGCACGTGTACTGCTCGAGACGAGCGACCTCGGCATCGGCGAGCTAGCGTTGACGGCCGGATTCGCAAGCGTCAGGCAGTTCAACACGACGATGCGCCAGGTCTTCGACCGGACACCGCGCGAGCTGCGCGCAGGGCGCACGGCCGGTGCCTCTGGCGGCGCGGCGGGCGCACCGGCGGGCGGGGTGACGGTGCGCCTGGCCTACCGCACGCCGTTCGACGGCGCCGGCCTGCTCGCGTTCCTGGCTGCCCGGGCCGTGCCGGGCGTCGAGCAGGCTCTTCCCGGCGGATACCGTCGCAGCCTCTCCCTGCCGCGGGGCGAGGGCGTGGTCGAGCTCACCCTCGGGCAGGAGCACGTGCGGGCGACCTTCTGGCTGGAGGACCTGCGCGACCTGGGAGCAGCGATCAGCCGCAGCCGCCGCCTGCTGGATCTCGACTCCGACCCACACAGCATCCTCAAGCGCCTCGGCGGCGATCCAGTGATCGGCGCGCTCGTCCGTGACCAGCCCGGGCGGCGCGTGCCCGGTCACACCGACGGGGCCGAGCTGGCGATCCGGGCGGTGCTGGGACAGCAGGTCTCGCTCGCCGGCGCGCGCACGCTCGCCGGGCGCCTCGTGTCGAGCTGGGGCAAGCCCCTCGTCAGGCCCGTCGGCGAGGTCACCCACCTCTTCCCCTCGCCGGTGACGCTCGCGGCGCTCGACGCGGCCGATCTGCCGCTGCCGCGCGCCCGGGGGGCGACGCTCGTCCGCGTGGCCTCGGCGGTCGCTAGTGGCGAGCTGGTCCTCGACGAGGGAGCCGACCGCGCACAGAGCGTCACCGTGCTGCTCTCCCTGCCGGGCATCGGGCCGTGGACGGCCGGCTACGTCGCGATGCGCGCGCTGGGCGACCCCGACGCGTTTCCGGCGGGCGACCTCGGCGTTCGCCGAGCGCTCGAATCGCTGCGCCCGGGAGTCACGGGCGTCGATCTCGAGGGATGCGCCGAGCTTTGGCGCCCGTACCGCGCCTACGCCACGCAGCATCTGTGGGCGAGCCTCGCCGGTGCGCTGCCGCGAACGCCGGCGGCGAGAGGCGGGCGGCGGCTGGAGCTGGCCGCGTGAGTCCCGCCACCGCCGGCAGTCAGCTTGCGCGCCGCGGCGCGGACCCGCTCGCCGCGGCGCTCTACACGCGCGTGGAGAGCCCCGTCGGAGCCCTGCTCCTCGCGGGTGACGAGCGGGCACTGTGGGCGGTCTGGATGGATGGGCAGCGCTGGAGCCATGAGATCCGCTGCGACTGGCGCACGGCGGCTGAGCCGTTCGCCGAGACGACCCGCCAGCTCGGGGAGTACTTCGCCGGGGAGCGTCGCGTCTTCGACCTGCCGCTGCGCATGCGGGGAAGCGAGTTCCGCCGGACCGTGTGGGCGGCGCTGCGGCGCATCCCGTTCGCCCAGACCTGCTCCTACGGGGAGATCGCGCACACCATCGGCAGGCCCGGCGCCGCTCGCGCCGTGGGGCTCGCGAACGGCCGTAACCCGTTCGCGATCATCGTGCCCTGCCACCGCGTGATCGGCTCGACGGGCTCCCTCGTCGGCTACGCGGGCGGGCTCGAGCGAAAGCGCTGGCTGCTCGCGCACGAGCGCGGTTCGATCGTGTCAACGGCTCGAACCGGCTGATCGACGGGGCACCCGAGCACGCGGCGGACACCGGCTTCAGGAGACCCCGGCGACCCCGCCGGGGCGTTTCAAGCGCGGGTGCGCCGCGGCGGCCGCGATCCGGCGCACCTCGCGCCAGGTCCAGTGGGGCGCGACGATCACAGCCACGAACGCGAACTCGAGCGCCACCAGCAGCAGCGTGACCACGACGTCGAGCAGCGCCTGCACCGGTCAGGCCCTCCCTAGGGTTCGAACGCGGGCCCGCCTGAGCGCAGCCGCACCCGCCGGATCCAGCGGTCGAGGTGCTCGAGGGCCACGGAGAAGAGGACGGCGAACAGCCCGTACATGAAGATCGCGAACACGATCGACAGGTTGAGCTCGGATTTGCCGGTGTGCAGCCGCTCGGTCGGGTACAACGCGCGGAACGGCTGCAGCAGCACGTCGCTGCTGCGATATACCCACGCTGCGAAAGGCGCCGCCGGGTTGGCGCCCGTGAGCTGCAGGAAGAACGCGATCAGCAGCAGCAGGGCGCCGAGCGTGACGAAGGCATAGACGAGCCAGATCACCACCCGCCCCACCCACAACGTCAGTACCGCCGTCTCCGTGACTCGCCCGTCACGCGGATCATTCGGCTCAGGGGCGGCAGCGACCCGGCTCTCAGCCCCCGGCTTGACCGCTGCACCTGGCTGCTCGGAGCGAACGCCCGAGCTCATCTCGCCGCCACGACGGGGCGGGGACGCAGGGTTCCGCCGACACGCTCACCGCGGTCGCTGCGGACGATCTCGGCGAGCGCCATCCTCCACGCCAGCCGGCGTGGCTCCTCGCCACCGAAGCGTGCCGGGAACTCCTTGATCGCCAGCAGCGCAGCGGACGGCAGGGCCGCGCCGACGCGCTCCAGGGGCTCGCCGCGAGGACCACGGCCCTGCCATGTCAACAGGTAGGCGTCGATGCCGGGCGTGAACCTGCGCAGGAACTCGAGCGCCTCGACCGCGGCCGCCGCCGAGCGGCCTGAGATTCGCACACGCCAGACGGCGTGCGCGCCGCGCTCGCGGATCTGCTCCACGGCGATCGCGCTGAGCGAATCGTGTGCGACGAACACGTCGTCGGCGCCGACCTTCTCCGCGAACATCTCCTCGCCGTGCATGGCCGCTCGCGTGTAGGCGCTGCGCTCGGGCTGTCCGATCTCGGGCCACCCGGCCGTCGCGCCCCCGAGCATGTCCTCGACGTGCTCGGCCACCGCGAGCAGGTCCTCGTCCCCGGCGACGCGAAGCCCGGCCGCGACGCCTTCCGGACCTGCGCCCACGCGGATCCGCAGCCCCTCGGCCGCGTCGCGGGCGCGAGGCAGAGACGTAGCGCACCACACGGTTCGACCGGCGAGCACATCGCCCACGCGCCGCCCGGCGGCGTCGAGCGCATGAGCGTCGCGCGTGCTGGCCGGGCGCGCGAAGCGCTCGGTCACGAGGCTGGTCACGTCATCTCCCTGGCGTGCCGCATGATCGCTGTCGGTAGGCCGGGCTGGAAACTGGACAAGGACGGCCTAGCCGAGAGGTGCATGGCGTCGTCTGCCTGCCCGCACCTCGTCGCGATCCGTCCGGTCGTTCCGCGTACGCCGCAGGGTTGCGAGGAGTGCCTTCGTCTCGGCTCGCCCTGGTTGCACCTGCGCCTGTGCCTGACGTGCGGCCATGTCGGCTGCTGTGACTCATCGCCCAACCGTCATGCGCGCGCTCACGCACATGCGATCGGCCACCCGATCGTGCGCTCGTTCGAGCCGGGCGAGGCATGGCGGTGGTGCTACGTGGACGAAGCCTTCGTGTGACTAGGGGACGTGGTGCGGGTGCTGGTGGGCGCGCTCCAGGAAGTCGTGGACGAGGCGCACCGACATCGACCCCTCCCCGACCGCGGAAGCCACCCGCTTGACCGACCCGCTGCGTACGTCGCCCACGGCGAGCACGCCCGGGCTGCTCGTCTCCAACAGCAGCGGCTGGTGTTGCGGATCGCCGTGATCTCCCGTGGCCGCGGCGGCGGCCGGCCCGGTCAGCACGAAGCCGTTGCGGTCGAGCGCGACGGCCCCCGCGAGCCAGCCGGTGTGCGGGTCGGCGCCGATGAACACGAACAGAGCCTTCGCCGGCAGGCGGAGGCGCTCGCCCGTCCTGCGGTTCTCCACGACCACCGCCTCCAGGGTGCGCTCGCCGTCGAGCTCGCGAACTTCGCTCGACAGGAGCACCTCGACGGCGCTCCGTTCGATCCGCTCGGCGAGGTAGCGCGACATGTCCCGATCGAGCGAGTCACCTCTCACGACGAGTCGCAGCTCGGTGGCATAGCGCGACAGGAACAGTGTCGCCTGGCCCGCCGAATTGCCGCCGCCCACGACGACGATCGGGTCCCCCGCGCAGAGCTGCGCCTCCATCAGGGTCGCCGCGTAGTAGACGCTCGTGGCCTCGAACTCATCCAGGCGCGGGACCGGCAGTCGTCGGTAGCGCGCGCCGCTGGCGACGATCACGGCGCGCGCCAGGAGCTCGTTGTCATCGGCCAGGCGCACGCGGTAGCTGCCGTCTTCGCGCTCCAGCCCGACGGCCTGCGCCGGGACGGCGATCCGCGCACCGAACTTCCTGGCCTGGATCGCCGCCCGCTCGGCGAGCTCCGCGCCGGAGATGCCTGCCGGGAAGCCGAGGTAGTTCTCGATCTTCGAGGAGGTGCCCGCCTGACCGCCTGTGGCGACGGCGTCGAGCGTGACCGTCGCTAGCCCCTCGGAGGCGCCGTACACCGATGCCGCCAGCCCGGACGGTCCGGCTCCCACGACCAGCAGGTCACAGACCTCCCCCGTTGGAGCCGCGGTGCCGCTCAGCCCTACCGCGCGGGCCAGCTCCTCGTTGGACGGGTTCCGGAGCAGCTCGCCGTGCCAGATCACGACCGGCGTCTCCTCCGGCGCGACGCCGGTCTGATGCAGCAGCGCGCTCGCCGCGGAATCCTGCTCGAGCTCGATCCAGCGGTGGGGCAGCCTGTTGCGTGCGAGGAACTCGCGGACGCGCCTGGCGTCCGGTGAGGAGCGCGAGCCGATCACCTTGAACCCGGCGCCGAGACCGATCAGCCGCTCCCGGCGCGTGAGGTACGCGCGCAGCAGCAGGTCCCCCAGGTGGGAGTCCTGCAGTACGACGGCGCGAAGGCGCGTGACCGGTACGACGAGCACCTCGCCCGGCTCCCGCACGACCGCCGTGTAGAAGGCGGCCTGGCCGGCGAGCAGGCCCAGCTCGCCCAGGAAGCGCCGCGGCCCGTGAACGGCGATCAGACGCTCTTCGGCACTTCCATACCCGTCGATCACCGCGACCTTCCCCGCCAGCACGACGCAGAAGTCGTAGCGCTCGTCGCCTTCACGGAAGAGCACGTCCCCCTCGCGCGTTGCCCGGCGTCGACCCTGCGCCTCGAGCCGCGCGAGCTGCTCATCGCTCAGCCGCGGATACGCACCGTCCTGGTCGGGCGTCTCGGCGAGCTGTTCGGTCGTCTCCGTCACGTCGGCAGTTCGCCGGCTGCGCACGCAGCTCGGCGCAGTTAAGGGGATAGGCCAAAGGCGTGCGGCGGCAAACCCGCGCGCGGCCCGGGCGAGGCCCAGCGGTAGGCGCCGGTGCGCAGCAGTGCCGTCGCAAGTGCGCTCAGGAGAGGTCTCGCGCGCGGCAGGCCAGCTGCAGCAGCAGCAGGTCGTCGGCGCTCTCGCGATCGACCTCGAGCAGCTCGAAGGCGCGGTTCACTCGGTAGGCGACGGCGTTGCGATGCAGGTTCATGCGCTGCGCGGTGCGCGTGAGCGAGCCGCGTTCGTCGAGGTAGACGTGCAGCGTCTGGATCAGGCGCTCGGCGCGCACCCCTCCGAGCGAGGAGAGTGGCGCCAGCACCGCCGTGGCAGCCTCGCGCGCCGTGTCGGAGGCGTACCACTCGACGAGCGTGCGGCGCAGGCCGAAGTTGTCGAACGCGACGGCGACGGAGCCGGACTGGCCCGTGCGGCCGGCGAGCACGGCGGCTTTGGACTCCCCCGATGAGGCGAGCAGGCCGCTCGCGCCGGCCGCTGCCATGCCCACACCGCAGCGGATCACGGCCGTGGGGATTTTCTCGCGCACGGTCACGAGCACCGTCTCCATCACGCCTGCGACCTCTCGTGCGGCAAGCGGCCCCGGGTCGGACTGGTAGCTCCGGATCAGGAGCAGCTCGTCGGTGGTGCGCGCCTCGTGCCACGTTCCGCCAGCTGTGCGCGTGGCTCGCAGAGCGGCAGCTCCGAGCCGCACCCGCTCGTCGTATGCGGCGAGCTCCCCGCCGGCGGGAGGGTCCGACAGGTCTTCGAAGTCCAACCTGACCACGACATGCCAGCTGTCGACCGGAAAGCCGAGGCTGCGAACGCGAAGGGTCGCCTGCTCTCTCGTTTTCGGCGTCGAGGCGAGCAGGTCCGTGAGCGCATCGAGGCGGGATCGGGTCGGGAGCTCCGCCGCGCGCTGCGCGCGCGAGAGCGCCTCCGCGACGCGCTGCACGGCCACGTAGAGCACGATCTCAACCCCCATCGCCATGTCCCCCTCCTGTGGCGGTGCCGTGAGCCAGCCGGCGACGCCGCCGTCGCCGCGGATCGCACGCGCCGGGCGATCCGGCGGCTGGGTCTCGGTCATCGAGATCCGCACCCCGAGCGCGCCGCTCGTGCGTGCGAGCAGCGACTCGACTCCGGCGTCCGCCGGGTGCGCCTCGATGGCGCGCAACGCCGTGTGCGCGCGCAGCAACGCCACGTCCGCGCTGCCGGCGAGCTCGCGGCCGATCGCAACCGTCACCTCGGCGAGGTTGATGTCATCCCCGGCTCTGAGGATCGCGGTACCGGAGCGCTGCGCGATCGCAACCGTCGTCGAGGTGATGCTGGGGACATCCGCTGCGCGCACCACGACCGCCGCCACCTTGCGAGGGCGCGCGACCCGCAGCGCCATGTCGAAGCGATAGCTGCTCACCGTCGCCGACACCTGTCGCGCGAGCAATGCGATCGAGCGCCGCGGGACCTTCTCGAGGTGGCCGAGATCCTCGACGAGGGCGACGCCCTCCACGGCCACGTCCGTTGCCGGGCGTGACACGTAGCCCAACAGCGGGGTGAGGGCAGGAGATGCGACCAGCTCTGCGAGAGAGGCCACAAGGGCCATCGTAAGGCCAACTCGGCTTGTCCTACCGAACGATGTGATGAGAGCTGGGTTGAGGGGGCGTCGTCGGCGTGCCCGGTCGTTCGATCCAGCTATGTCACAGATCCAGCCCGGCCCGTCCGCTTGTTGTGCAGGCGTCACGAAAACGAGGAACGATTCGGCATATGTGACAAGAGTGCCGGTGGGGCGCCCGGGTAGACCTGGGGTCACGGTCGGTCGCGGGGAGCCGAAAGCCTCCCTTCCCGGCACCAGATATCCCCCCAGCGACGGAGGTCCCTCCGATCATGTCTGCCGATGTCTCGAATGCCGCGCTTCATCCCTCACGTACCCCCCGAGCGCAGCGGAGACAGGCGGAGCTCGTGCTCGCCGCTCGCAGCCACCGGCCTGGGGCGCGCGCCGAGTTCGTCCAGTCGTTCATGCCGATGGTCAGACACGTCGCACAGATCTATCGCCACGTGCCCGCAGTCGATCGCGCCGAGCTCCTGCAGGAGGGCGTCGTCGGGCTGCTGCGCGCGCTCGAGCGGTTCAACCCCGAGCTGGGAACGCCGTTCTGGGCGTATGCGTCGTGGTGGGTCCGCCAGGCGATGCAGCAGCTCGTAGCCGAGCTTTCCCGGCCGGTCGTTCTCTCCGATCGCGCCTTGCGCCAGCTCGCTTCGGTGCGCGCCACAGGGCGCACGTTCGTTGCCGAGCAGGGACGCGAGCCGACCGTCGCAGAGCTTGCGTCAGCGTGCGAGATGACGGTCGAGCACCTGCAGAGCCTCAGGGTGTCCGACCGTCCCTCACGGGGCCTGGACGAGCCGCTGCACGAGGCCGGGGACGGGGGCGCCACGTTCGGGGACATGCTCGCCGACCCTGCGGCCGAGGAGGCGTACGACGAGCTGGCCACGCGCCGCGAGGTCTCGCAGCTCCCGAAGCTGCTGGGGGAGATCAGCGAGCGCGAGTTGATGGTCGTCACCGTCCGCTACGGGCTGGGCGGGAAAACGCGCACGCTTCGGGAGCTCGGCCAGACGATGGGCGTGAGCGCGGAGCGCGTCCGACAGATCGAGGAGTCGGCTCTCGAGAAGATGCGCGCGGCGTACGCGGCTGGGTGCGCGCAAGCGGCTTCCGAAGCTGCGACAGGAAGACCGCCGGCGAGCTCCCTCGCAGTCGGTCACGGAACAGTTCGTCCGCTGCGGCCCGCCGGCTGGAGCGACCGGCACTCCGGAGACCCGTCCACTGCTCATGGTCCCGTTTCCCCGCGGCGCCGGCGGACTGCCAAGAGGCGTGTCCAGCGCTCGCCGTCGAGCATGCCGGGAGGAGTACGGGCATGAACCGCGCCGGTCAGGAGCGCCTGCGCGAGGCTCGGAAAGCCGCCGAGCTCGCCGCGATGGGCGCCGCCCGGCGCATGCGCCATCGCGAGCTCGCGCTCGTCGAGCTGTACCTGGCCGAGATCGGCGCGGACAAGCCCCGCCGCCGGCCCGGGCGCGCGCCGCTGGACCTGCCGAGGGCCCCGGGGCGGGCGCCCTGGCAGTCCTCACGCGCCGGCGTGCGCCGGCTCGACGATCGGGGCCCACGCCTACTCGACGCCGCGGGCAGGCGCCCGCTCGACTACCTGGTGCCGCTGGCCGTCTCCTGGCCGGTCTTCCTGCTGTCCGGAGCAGCGCCGAGCCAGCGCCTCGGCGAGCGTGTTCTACCGTCGCTGAGACGGTGACGATCGGCGGCTTCTCAGGCGGTGACGGTCGCCCGTTCACGTCCCGCCTGCGGCTCGCTCTCGTCTGTGCTGTCGGCCTGGCGCCAGCGCACGAGCAGCTCCTCGCCGTCTGACTCGACGCTGATCCTCGCGCCTTCGCCGATCTCACCGGAGATCAGCGCGCGACCGATGCGGGTCTCGACCTCACGCTGGATGAAGCGGCGGAGCGGCCGCGCCCCGTAGACGGGGTCATAGCCCTCCCGCGCGATCAGCTGCGTCGCCGCGTCGCTCAGCTCGAGCTCCACCCGGCGATCGGCCAGGCGTGCCCTGACATCGGCGATCTGCAGTTCGACGATCCGCTCGATCTCCTGCAGGGTCAGCGGCTTGAACAGCACGATCTCGTCGACCCTGTTGAGGAACTCCGGCCGGAACTGGCTGCGCAGCTCTCCCATCACGAGCTCGCGCGCCGGGTCGCGGATCTCACCCGTGTCGGTCACCCCGTCGAGCAGATGCAGCGACCCGATGTTGGAGGTCATGATGACGACCGTGTTGCGGAAGCTGACGGTGCGCCCCTGCGAGTCGGTCAGGCGCCCGTCGTCGAGGATCTGCAGGAGCGCGTTGAAGACATCGGGATGGGCCTTCTCGATCTCGTCGAAGAGGACCACCGAGTACGGCTTGCGCCGCACCGCCTCGGTCAGCTGGCCTCCCTCCTCGTAGCCGACATAGCCGGGAGGCGCCCCCATCAGGCGGCTGACCGTGTGTCGCTCCTGATACTCCGACATGTCCAGGCGCACGATGTTCTCCTCGGAGTCGAACAGCGCCTGCGCGAGCGCACGGGAGAGCTCGGTCTTGCCCACCCCGGTGGGGCCGAGGAAGATGAAGGAGCCGATCGGCCGTCGCGGGTCCTTGATCCCGGCCCGCGCGCGGATCACGGCGTCGGCCACCAGCCGCACCGCCTCGTCCTGGCCGATCACGCGTTCGTGCAGCACCTCGTCGAGTCTCAGGAGCTTCTCGCGCTCGCCCTCGAGCAGGCGCGTCATCGGGATGCCCGTCCAGCGCGCGACGATCTCGGCGATCTCGTCCTCGGTCACCTCCTCGCGCAGCAGACGAGTGCCGCCCTGCTTCTCGTTCAGCCGCTCCTCTTCGGCTGCCAGGCGGCGCTCGAGCTCTGGAAGGCGCCCGTGGCGGAGCTCGGCGGCCCGGTTCAGGTCATAGCTGCGCTCGGCCTCCTCGATCTCCCGCCTGATCTGCTCGAGCTCCTCTCGCAGCGCCTGCAGCTTGTGGATCGCCTGACGCTCGGCCTCCCATTGGGCGGTCATCGCGTCGGCCTGGGCGCGCAGGTCCGCGAGTTCGCGGCGCAGGGCCTCGAGGCGCTCCTTGCTCGCCTTGTCGCTCTCCTGCTTCAAAGCGGCCTCCTCGATCTCCAGCTGCATCACTCGACGTGTGATCGCGTCGAGCTCCTGGGGCATCGAGTCGATCTCGGTGCGGATCACCGCGCACGCCTCGTCGACGAGGTCGATCGCCTTGTCGGGGAGGAAGCGGTCTGCGATGTACCGGTCGGCGAGCGTGGCGGCCGCGACGACGGCCGCGTCCTGGATGCGAACGCCGTGGTGGATCTCAAAGCGCTCGCGCAGTCCGCGCAGGATCGAGATCGTGTCCTCGACGGACGGCTCGTCGACAGTGACCGGCTGAAAGCGGCGCTCGAGCGCGGCGTCCTTCTCGATGTAGCGGCGGTACTCGTCGAGGGTCGTGGCGCCGATGCAGTGCAGCTCGCCGCGAGCGAGCATCGGCTTGAGCATGTTTCCCGCGTCCATCGCGCCTTCGGCCGCGCCGGCCCCGACGACGGTGTGCAGCTCGTCGATGAACAGGATGATCCGCCCCTCCGCCGCCTTGACCTCCTGGAGAACCGCCTTCAGGCGCTCCTCGAACTCGCCGCGGAACTTCGCACCGGCCACGAGCGACCCCATGTCGAGGGCGAAGATCGTCTTTTCCTTGAGGCCCTCGGGGACGTCGCCGCGCACGATCCGCTGGGCCAGGCCCTCGACGATCGCGGTCTTGCCGACGCCCGGATCGCCGACGAGCACCGGGTTGTTCTTCGTCTTGCGCGAGAGGATCTGGATCACCCGCCGGATCTCCGAGTCGCGGCCGATCACCGGGTCGAGCGCACCGGTGCGGGCGGCGTCGACGAGGTCGCGTCCGTACTTCTCCAGGGCCTCGTATGCGGTCTCGGGCGTTGCGCTCGTGACTCGCTGGGCGCCGCGGACCTGGGTGAGGATCTCGAGCAGGCGCTCACGGTCGAGGCCATGCTCGCGCAGCAGCCTGCCTGCGCCGGTGTCGTTGCCCGACGCGAGCATGGCGAGCACGATGTGCTCCACCGACACGTAGTCGTCCTTGAGCCGCTCCGCCTCCTGCTGCGCGGCGTCGAGCAGCTGGGCCAGAGCGCGGGTGATGCCGATCTGCCCGCCATCTGCGCCGGGGCCGCTGACGCGGGGTCGGCTTTCGAGCGCCCGCTCGAGCGCGGCCCGAACGGCGCCGGTATCGACATCGGCGCGGCTCAGCAGGCGCGGGATCAGCCCGTCCGGCTGCTCGAGCAGGGCGAGCAGCAGATGATCGCCGTCGACCTCCGTGTGGCCGTAGCGCAGCGCCCGTGTCTGGGCGTCGTGCAGCGCTTCCTGGCTCTTCATCGTGAGACGGTTGGGGTCCATGCGATCACCTCCGGTGTGGGTGTCGCGGCGCGCCGGCGCGCAGCCGCAGTTCGAGCTCCTCGATACGGGCAAGCAGTTCGCAGGCGAGCACCGCGCCTGCGTAGTTCAGGCCGAGGCCGCCCCGCAGCCGAACTGCTCTGAGCAGGAGCTCGACGTCACGCGCGCGGTAGAGGGGCGCTGCCGCGGTGCCGCCGCCGGGTTCGATCAGGCCGAGGCGGCTCAGCCGCCGCACCGTCTCGGGATGCAGCCCGGCGCGCTGGGCCAGGGTCTCGAGCGCCACCAGGGACGGGTCCCGGGTGGCCGGTGGCTGCACTGGTTTCGCGCGCGTCGCGGATGCCATCAGCGCCCCCTGCGGGGGTCGAACTTGGACGTGGCGGCCAGCTCCTCGAACAGCTCCCGTTCACGTTTGCTCAGTTTCTTGGGCACGTGCACGGCGATCTCGGCGTAGAGGTCCCCAGACCTGCCGCCCGGGTCGGGCAGCCCCTGGCCGCGCAGGCGCAGGCGCCGGCCCGTCGAGGAGCCCGGCGGAACCCGCACGCGCGCGCTGCCCTCCAGCGTCGGCACCGGCACCTCGGCTCCGAGCGCCGCCTCCCATGGTGAGGTCGGCAGTTCGACGTACAGGTCGCGTCCCTCCACGCGGAATCGGGGGTCTGGCTTCAGGCGCACGCGCAGGAGCAGGTCGCCGGCGGATCCGCCGGCGACTCCGGAGCCGCCCTGTCCGGCGAGCCGGATCCGCTGCCCGTCGCGCACGCCACGCGGGATCTCGACCTCGAAGTCGCGACCGTCGCCGAGCGAGATCCGGCGCTTGCCGCCTCGGGCTGCCTCCTCGAGGGTCAATTCGAGGACGGCCTCCTGGTCGCCGCCGCGCATCGAGAAGCCGTCGAAGCCGGCTTGCCCGGCCCTGCCGTTGCCGCCCCGGCGCCCCCGTCCTCCGAACATCCCCTCGAAGAAGTCGCTGAAGTCCCCGCCGCCGAAATCGAACCTCACGTCGGAGAAGCCCTCCCCGCCCCGGAATCCCTCTCCGCCCCGGAAGCCCTCGAACCCGCCGGCGTCAGAGACGTCCTGACCGGCTTTCCAGTTCTGGCCGAAGCGGTCGTACTGTGCGCGCTTCTCCTCATCGCGGAGAACCTCGTAGGCCTCGGAGATCTCCTTGAAGCGGTCCTCCGCGCCGGGCTCTTTGTTCACGTCGGGGTGGTATTTGCGAGCGAGCCTGCGGTAGGCGGCGCGGATGTCATCCGGGCTGGCGTCGCGTGGGACCTCCAGCGCCTCGTAGTAGTCCTGGAATGAGACGGCCATCAGCCTGCATGCTCGCCCGCACGCGCGACCACCACCTGGGCTGGGCGGATCACGCGCTCCGCGCGGGCAAAGCCCGAGCGCTGCACGTCGAGCACCGTCTGGTCCGGTGACTCGCCGCCCGCTCGGGTGGCAACTGCCTCGTGGCGCTCCGGGTCGAAGCGCTCGCCCCGCGCGCCTGTCCGTTCGACTCCGTGCCGCTGCAGGACGCTGTCCATCTGCGCGAGCACCGCTTCGAGTCCCTCCCGGCATGGGCCCTTCGCTTCCATCTGCATCGCCCGCTCGACGCTGTCGACGACGTCGAGCCAGTCGCGAAGCACCGACTCCTGAGCTTCCAGGACCCGTCGCTCGAGTTCACGGCCGGCACGCTTGCGGTAGTTGTCGAGATCGGCAAGTGCGCGTCTGTAGCGATCCTCGATGCGCGCAAGCTCGCCACTCAGGTCCTCCGCTTCACGAGGCGGCTCCGGAGAGGGCACCGCCTCGGACTCCGGGCTGCCCGTGGCCTGCTGCCCGTCGTCCGCGCCGATGCGCTCGGCGCCGGGCTGCTCGCCCGACTCAGTCCCGCGTGAACTCTGCATCGACCACCTCCTCGTCGGCCTCCGTCCCGGCGGCCTCCTCCCCGCGGTGCGCGGCTCCGTTCCCGCCGGCACTCGAGGCGCTCGACGGCAGGCTGTGCACGAGCTGCTGCAGATCGGCGATCAGCGCGCGCGTCCCGTCGAGGCCGGCTTCGTCCTTGACCGCCTCGCGGGCACCGGCGACGAGCTGTTCGGCGCGTGCCTTTTCGTGGACCGGCAGGCTCTCACCGAGTTCGCCGAGCATGTGCTCGACCTGGTAGGCGAGCGAGTCGAGCTCGTTGCGCGCGTCGATCTCCTCCCGCCGGCGCCGGTCCTCCTCGGCATGGGCTTCGGCGTCGCGCACCATCTGCTCGATCTGGCCCGGGTCGAGGTTCGTCGTCTCGGAGATCGTGACGCGCTGTTCCTTTCCGCTCTCCTTGTCGCGAGCCGAGACGTTGAGGATGCCGTTTGCGTCGATGTCGAAGGTCACCTCGATCTGCGGCACTCCGCGCGGCGCCGGGGGGATGCCCTCGAGCCGGAAGCGCGCCAGCTGGCGGTTGTCGCGTGCGAGCTCGCGCTCGCCCTGCAGTACGACGACGTCCACGGCGGTCTGGTTGTCCTCGGCGGTCGAGAACGTCTCGGTTCGGCGCGCCGGGATCGTCGTGTTGCGCTCGATCACCTTCGTCATCACGCCGCCGAGCGTCTCCAGGCCGACCGACAGCGGCAGCACGTCGAGCAGCACGACGTCCTCGACCTCGCCCTTGAGCACGCCCGCCTGAAGCGCCGCGCCGATCGCGACGACCTCGTCAGGGTTGACGGTCATGTTCGGCTCCTTGCCGCCCGTCAGCCTGCGCACCAGCTCTTGGACGGCGGGGATCCTCGTCGAGCCACCGACGAGGATCACCTCGTCGATGTCGTCGGCGGACAGCTTCGCGTCGTTCAGCGCCTGCTCGACCGGGCCGCGACAGCGCTCGATGAGCTCTTTGGTGAGCTGCTCGAACTGCGCCCGCGTGAGCGACAGGTTGAGGTGCTTGGGGCCCGCCGCGTCGGCCGTGATGAAGGGGAGGTTGATCTGGGTCTGCGTGGCCGTGGAGAGCTCCACCTTGGCGCGCTCGGCGGCCTCGTAGAGCCTCTGCAGGGCCTGTGGGTCATCGCGCAGGTCGATGCCCTGGTCGGCCTTGAACTGATCGGCGAGCCAGTCGACGATGCGCTTGTCGAAGTCGTCGCCGCCGAGGTGCCCGTCGCCACTGGTCGCGCGAACCTCCACGACGCCGTCGCCGACGTCGAGCAGCGAGACATCGAACGTGCCGCCGCCGAGGTCGAACACGAGCACGGTCTCCTGGCCTTTCTTGTCCATCCCGTAGGCCAGCGCCGCGGCTGTCGGCTCGTTGATGATCCGCAGCACGTCGAGGCCGGCAATCTTGCCGGCGTCTTTGGTCGCCTGACGCTGAGCGTCGTTGAAGTAGGCCGGCACCGTGATCACGGCCTCGGTGACTTTCTCGCCGAGGAATTTCGCGGCATCGTCGGCCAGCTTCCGCAGCACCTGGGCGGAGATCTCCTCCGGCGCGTACTGCTTGCCACGGATCTCGAAGCGCACCGCGTCGTTGGGCCCTTTGACGACCTTGTAGGAGACGATCTTCGCCTCCTCGTCGACTTCGCCCCAGCGGCGGCCGACGAAGCGCTTGGCAGAGTAGATCGTGGCCTCGGGATTGAGGATCGCCTGGCGCTTTGCGACCTGCCCGACGAGCCTCTGCCCGTCATCGGTGAAGGCCACGACCGAGGGGGTCGTGCGGGCACCCTCGGCATTCGGGATCACCTCGACCTGGCCTCCCTCCATCGTGGCGGCGACCACCGAGTTGGTCGTGCCCAGGTCGATGCCTACCGCCTTAGCCATGCCGACTCCTCTCATCTTCAGCGAGCAGTTCCTTACAACCGTCGCTAGGGCAAAGGCGCGGGTCGTCAACCTCCACCGCCGCACACTCGCCGCTGCCTTGCGTTTGCGCATGGTGGCCTAACACCAACGCCAATACGACATGCGGCGAAAGGAGCGACGATGGCCCTGCCAACGCGACAGAGCGATTCACCGGCCAGAACGCGACCGCAGCAGGCGGAAGCCCGCTGGGAGCCGTTCGGAGAGCTGGAGCAGTTCAATCGACAGTTCGGTCGGCTGCTGGACAGCGTCTGGTCACCGGTCGCGAGCGGCAACGGAGGAACATGGACGCCGCTGGCCGACGTCGAGGAGACCGAGGACGCCTGGATCGTCGAGGCGGAGCTGCCTAGCGTCGAGGGGGATGACATCAACGTCGAGCTGCGCGACTCCGAGCTGATCATCTCAGGCGAGATCAAGGAGAAGGAACGCAAGGGCGTCCTGCGCAAGCGCACACGGCGAACCGGTGAGTTCGAGTATCGCGTGGTGCTTCCTGGTCAGGCCGACGAGGAGCACGTGGAAGCGAAGCTCCACGACGGCGTGCTCAGCGTGCGCGTGCCGAAGTCCGAGCGTGCCCGGCGACGGCGGATCGAGGTCAAGCCGGGATGAGCGCTGGACTCGTCGCTGCGCGGCGCCGGCCCCTGCCTCAGGGCTGGCGCCGCCGCGGCGGATCGCTCACACGCGAGCTCTCGTTTCGAGACTTCGAGGAGGCCCTCGGATTCGTCGAGCGGGTGGCGGCGGCGGCGGAGGACCACCTGCGCCGCCCCGACATGTGCATCTTCGCCTTCAACCGCGTGCGGCTGACGATCGCCAACCCACATCACGCGGGCATCACGCAGGGTGAGCTGCGGCTACTCGAAAAGGTGGAGACGCTGATCGGACGCTGAGCCATGGTCGGAGTGCCTCCGGACGAGCAGCAGCCCTCGGTCACCGCGACGATCGCGATCGCCGCGGCGGAAGGCTTTGCCGCAGTCGGATTGACCGCGTGCCTGTGGGCCGCTTCGGCGGCCGCCGTCGAGACTCTCTACGTCCAGGAGGGTGCGGTTGTACCGGGCGTCGTCTGTGACCGCTCGCGGTGGCTTGCGCTGGGCGGGACGGCCTGCCCCGTGTGCGGCCGCCCAATGCGCGCGACGGCCGACGTGATCGGAGAGCTGGCGGCCGCCGTGCTCGCCGAGGGAGGCTCCGTGAGGACGCTTCGTGCCGCCCGCGAGCTCTCCGGGCAGCTGACCGCGTGCACCCTGCGATACGCCCTGCCGGCGGCCGGCCGCCGGCACGCGCTGCGCTGACTTTCCAGCCGGCGCCGCGGCCGCGTTCGGGCCCAGCGCGCGGTTGACCGGGCCGCCACGCGTCCTACCACCGAGACGGGAGGCTCGCACCGCGAGACCTCGAAGCGAGAGAAACGGAGAGTCCGATGACGACGATGCTGGTCGAGCCATTCGCGCCGTGGCTGCGAGAGCTGAGCCAGGCGATGCAGACGCCCGGGTCCGTGGGCGCGTTCGTTCCGCCCGCCGACCTGCTCGTCGACGACAACGGGGTCCACGTCTACATGGACGTGCCGGGTCTGCGCTCAGAGGACCTGGAGATCGAGCTCGAGAACGACGTGCTGACCGTCCGCGGGGAGCGCCCTTACCCGTACGAGCGTGACCAGGGCAGCGCGCCGGCGCACCGCATCGAGCGCGGCTTCGGCCGGTTCGAGCGCAGCCTGCGGGTGCCCGGGGGCCTCGATCCCGACGCGATCGAGGCGTCCCTCTCCGATGGCGTGCTGACGCTGCGGATTCCCAAGCCGCAGCGGCCGAGCGCACGGCGCATCGAGATCAAGGGTGAGACGAACGGCGGCGGCCGCGCGCAGGCGCGCTCGGAGGGCCGGCAGGAGACCGACGGCGGCGGCCGGACCGAGAACGCGGGCGCGGAGCGGTGAGAGCAGCCGCCCAGCAGCGGAGTCCCGCTATGCCCGTCGCCGATCTCCACTCCCCTCGTGCGTGATGGCCGGCGAGGGCACGATCGTCGCCTGTCCGCGGTGCGGTACGCGCAACCGGGTCCGCCGTAGCACGCAGGGAGCGCCGCGATGCAGCGTCTGCCACGCGGACCTGCCGTGGATCGTCGAGGCGACGCCGGATGCCTTTGCGCAGGAGCTCGCCTCGTCACTGCCCGTGCTCGTCGATTTCTGGGCGCCCTGGTGCGGGCCGTGTCGGATGGTCTCACCGACGGTCGAACGGCTCGCGCGCGAGAACGCCGGTCGCCTCAAGGTCGTCAAGCTGAACGTCGACGAGGCGCCCGCGATCTCGGCGCGATACGACGTGCGGGGCATCCCGCTGCTCCTGCTGATCCGCGACGGGGCCGAGGTGGACCGCCTGACGGGAGCCGCCCCGCCGGCGCGGCTGCAGGCGTGGCTCGAGCCCCATCTGCGCCCGGTCTCCGAGGCGCACCCGGTGGCAGACCAGAGCTAGTCGCGGCGACTGGCAACCGCCTCGTCGTGACCTATTGCAGTGATCGGAAACCACGACCGAGGAGCGCACGATGGCACAGCAATGGAACGAGCAGTGGGCTCGAGCAGAGGGCTATCCCGGCGGCCTGGCGGCATGGATCGCGGGAGCTCCCTTGGCACCGGAGGAGATGAGACGCGCCCGCACGGTGCTGTTCGTCACCGCTGCGCTGGCGCTCCTCGGCGGCCTTGTGGCGATTGCCGTGCCGATCGTCGCATCGGTGACGATCGCGGTCTTCATCGGCTGGGTGCTGCTGTTCGGCGGGATCACCGCGGCCGTGCACGCCGTCTCACACCGCGCGCCGCTCAGGGGCCTGGAGGCGCTGATCACGTTGGCGGCGGGCCTCTATCTGCTGGTGTTCCCCCTGAGCGGCACCGTGACCCTCACCTTCGTGCTCGCAGTCTGGCTGTTCGCGAGCGGCCTGCTGTCCATCGCCGTAGCGATGCAGCGGGCAGCCGCCGAGGGGCGGGCGATGGCCTTCCTCGGCGGCGGCGTCTCGATTCTGCTCGGTGTCCTGATCGCAGTCGAACTACCGAGCTCCGCGGCGTGGGCGATCGGTCTGCTCGTCGGCGTCAACCTGCTCTTCTGGAGCGTGCGGGCCCTTGCCGCCGCGCAGCTGCTCGGCAAACGCCTGGGAGGCGAGGTGAGCCGCCAGCCACCCGGTTCCGTACCCCGCGGGATCTAGCGGCGCGAGCCCCCGAGCAGCTCGAGCATGAACAGGAACACGTTGAAGATGTCGAGGAATATCGACGCCGCGATCGGCACGGCGCTGCGTGGATTGGCCCTGCGCAGCCGGTTGAAGTCAAAGATCGTGAAGCCGCCGAAGACCACCAGGCCGAGTACGGCATAGATGATGTTGGCGTGGGGGATCGAGACGAAGATCGCGACGATTCCGAACACGATCAGCGCCAGGAGCGCCCAGAACAGCGTCCGCGCCCACGACGACAGGTCGCGGCGCGTGGCGTAGCCGAAAGCTCCCAGGCCGCCGACGAAGGCGGCCGTCGCGCCCGACGCCTGCCAGAGAACAGAGGGATCGGTTTCCGCATACCTCGCCAGCACCGGGCCGACGGCGGCGCCGAGCAGCACGCCGAGCCCGAACAGGAACCCGATCGCGAGCTGCTCGCGCCCGCGCGTGGCGGCGATGTTGAGCCCGAAGATGCAGCCGAAGGCAAGGATGAACGACACGATCCCGGCGCCACCGGAGAGGTTTCGCCCGAGGTAGGCGCCGAGCGCCGCGCAGCCGACGGTGAGGGCGACGAGGCCCATCACCTGTCCGAACACCGCCCTCGTCTCGTCGCGGGCCGTGGCCCGGCCGCCGAAGGCCCCTTCGTTGTAGCCGGCGCCTCCCAGTGGCTCGGGGTCGGCTGCGGGACGGGTTCTGACTTCGCTCATGATCGGTCTCCTCTGGTCGGGTCTCGCCCTCGCACAAGCCGCTCTGCCGGAGAGGCCCTACCAGTGTGGCCGATCGCGGCGCCGGAACCGGTGGTTGCCGTTCAGTTCCCCGCTCCGGACGGGGTGCCGAGGGAGCGAGCCGCTAGGCGGGATCCGTCTGATCGCGTGGCAGCGTGACCGTGAACAGGCCGCCGCGTGGCGAGGCGTGCGCCTGCACACCGCCGCCGGCCGAGCGAGCCAGGCGCCGCGCGAGGGCCAGCCCGAGGCCGGCTCCCATCGAGACGACCGTCGAGCCGGCGCCGCCACGCCGTCCCGGCTCGAAGATGCTCTCGAGCTCCTCGGGCGAGACACCGGCGCCGTCGTCGGCGATCGAGAACTGCACGTCGTCCCCGTCCCGGGCGACTGCGACCGCCACCGTCTCGACGGCGTGACGCCGGGCGTTTTCGATCAGCGGTGCGAGCATCCGTTCCACCAGCGCCTGCTCGACGGCAACACGCAGCGACTCGTCCTCGATCGAGATCTCCACCCGCGGAGCGCCGGTCGCAGCACGGCCCACGACCTCGACCGCCGCCCGCACGCACGCTGCGGCGTTGCTCGAACCGCGATGGGGGTCCAGCTCGGCGCGCGCGGCTGCGATCAGCGTGTCGAGGGTCTGCGTCATGCGGTGCGCGGCGGCGAGGATCTGCTCGACGGCCTCCCGCGCCTCCTCGGAGAGGTTCGTGTGGCGCAGCGTGTACTGCGCGTCCGCGGCGATCGTCGACAGAGGCGTTCGCAGCTCGTGTGAGAGCTCCGCCGACAGCCGCTGCTCGTGGCGAAGGCTTGCCGCGAGCCGGTCGAGCAGCCGGTCGAGCATGAAGGCCAGCCGTGTCAGCTCGTCACGTGGCGCGCCGAGCGAGAAGCGCCGGTCGAGGTCGTGCTCGCTCCAGTCGGCGGCCTGAAGCGTCATCCGGGCGACCGGCCGCAGCGCGTGCGTGATCAGCCAGGCGGCGCTCAGCGCCACCGCGAGGAACATCGCGACCGCCAGCGCCAGCGATCCGAGCAGCGCGGTCTGCCGCGTTTCCTCGTACGGGCGCAGCGAGACACCGACCACGACCGTGCCGAGCCGCCGCCCGCCCTGCACGACCGGGACTGCCTGAAGGCGGGTGTGGGTGGCCGCGATGTACCGGCGCGCGGGAGCGCGCGCCGCGAGTTCGGCGGCGGCGCGATCGTCGGTTCGATCGACGTGCTGCGGCCGCTCGAGCGCCAAGGCGCCTTCGAACACCCACAGCCGCGCGTCCGGAACGCGTTCGTCGGGGGCGTCCGGCAGACGCAGCCGCCCGCCTCGCACCGCGACGCTCGATACGGCGGCCGCCGCTCGCGCCGCGAGCACGCCGTCGGCGTCCGCGTTCAGCCTTGCTCCGAGCACGAGATTGAAGGCGAGTGTGAGCACTGCCAGGAACAGCCCGAAAGCGACCGTGACGGAGGTCAGCAGGCGGCCGCGAAGCCCCACGTTCGCGAGCTTCATGCGAGCCGGTAGCCGACGCCGTGCTGGGTCGTGATCGACGGTGCGGGTTCGAGCTTCGCGAGCTTGCGGCGCAGCCTGGCGATGTAGACGTCGAGGGTGTTCTCGTGGACGATCGCGCCGTGCGGCCACGCCGCCTGCACGAGCGCTCGACGGTCGACCGCCCGGCCCGGGCGCGAGGCGAGCGCCGCCAGCAGCCTGAACTCGGTCGGCGTGAGCGTCTCCGAGCGCCCGTCGACCGACACCGACAGCTCCGCGGGGTCCAGGCGCAGAGCCCCGTCCGGCGGCTCCAGGCGCTCGGCGCTCGCGCGTTTGAGCAGCGCGTGCAGCCGAGCCACGACCTCGTCGACGTCGAACGGCTTGGTCACGTAGTCGTCGCCGCCGGCACTGAAGCCGCTGAGACGGTCGGTCAGCGCATCGCGAGCGCTGAGGAACAGCACGGGGCAGTTCACACCGCCGGCGCGCAGCGCCTGGCAGACGTCGCGTCCGTCGGCGTCGGGGAGGCCGATGTCGATCACGAGCGCGTCGGGCGGGTGATGCTCGGCGTGGGTGAGGACCTCGCTTCCGGTCGCGACGCCTGTCACCGCGAAGCCGGCAGCGCGGAGGCTGCGGACGAGTGATTCGCGGAGGGCCAGGTCGTCCTCGACGATCAGCAGGGACGGCTGCATCGCCCCAGTATCGCGCGCCGATCCAGCCCGACCCGACGCTGTTCAGGAGATCGTCAGGTGATATCGCGACGGTACCGGCATGCACTTGACCTTCAGGCTCCTCGCAGGCGCGTCCTGCGCCGTCGCGCTCGCAGCGGCCGGCGGCTGCGGCTCGAGCGCGAAAACCTCCAGCTCGGGCTCGAGCGCCGGCACGAGCTCCGTCGGCGGGTCGGCGAGCACCCCTGAAGCCGCCGCCGGAGCCCTGTCGGCCGAGGCACGCTCCGCGGCGACCGGGGACATCCCCGACAACCAGAACTTCCTCACGTTCACCGACACCGGAGCGGCCGGGTACTCGATCAAGTACCCGGAGGGGTGGACCCAGAGCGGCTCCGGTGCCGACGTGACCTTCCGAAGCAAGAACAACATCGTCCACATCGTGCTCGCGCACGGGGCCGCTGCGAGTGCCTCCTCGGTGTCCGCGGCGCTGAACGCCCTGAAGGCCAAGACCCCGTCGCTGGCGTTCACGCCACCGCGGGCCGTGGGGCTCGGCAGCGGGCAGGCGATCGCCTCCGTGTACACGACACAGAGCCCGCCCAACCCTGTCACCAACCGCAGCGTGACGCTGATCGTCGACCGCTACGTGCTCAACCACGGACCGTGGAACGCCACGGTTGACCTCGGCACCCAGCGCGGCGTCGACAACGTCGACGCGTACCGGAAAATGATCAACAGCTTCCGCTGGCGATGAGCAGCCGGGCACTTCCGCACAGCCTGTGGCGCGAGCCGGAGCACGAGCAGCAGCTCACGTGGCCGACCCTGCAGCTGCGTGACGTCTTCAAGATCTATCGCTCCGGGCCGACCGAGACGGTGGCTCTGCGCGGCCTCGAGATGAAGATCGAGGAGGGGGAGTTCGTCGCCGTGCTCGGTCCGTCGGGATGCGGGAAGAGCACGATGCTGGTGCTGGCGGCGGCGCTCGACGAGCCGTCCGCGGGCGAGGTGCGGGTCAACGGTAGGCCGCTGCAGCAGCTCGACGAGCTCGAGCGGTCGCGCTACCGGGCGCGCGAGCTCGCGCTGATCTTCCAGAGCGACAACCTGTGGCCGCTGCTCTCCGCGCGAGAGAACGTCGCGCTCGCGCTGCGCCTTGCCGGCGCCGAGGACCCGGGTCGCGAGGCCGACGACGCGCTGGCGACGTTCGGGCTCGGGCAGCGCACGCGACACACCGCCGCCGCACTCTCCGGAGGAGAGCAGCAGCGCGTGGCGATCGCCTCCGCCTTCGCGCGGGGGGCGCCGCTCGTGCTCGCCGACGAGCCCACCGGCGAGCTCGACGCGAGCAACGAGATGATCGTGCTCGAAGCGCTCGCACGGCTCCGCAGCGAGCGTGGCTCGACGGTCGTTCTCGTGACGCACTCCGCGCAGGTCGCCGCCGCGGCGGACCGCGTGATCGAGATGCGCGACGGCACGGCGATCTCATGACGAGCTCATTCTCGGCCGAGCTGATCAGCTGCCGGAACGTGTCCGTCGTCCACGGCACCGGCCCCGCGCAGGTCTCCGCGCTCCTCGACATCGACCTGGCCGTCCGGCCCGGAGAACGGCTGGCCCTGCACGGAGCATCGGGCTCGGGCAAGACGACCCTCCTGCACGTGCTCGGCGGACTGCTCGTCCCGACGCGCGGCGTGGTCAGCTGGCAGGGGGAGCCGCTCTCGACGCTCGATGCTGCCGGGCGCGGCCGCGCCAGGGCCGCCGGAATCGCGTTCGTCTTCCAGAGCTCGAACCTCCTGCCGACCTTCACGGCGTTCGAGAACGTGGCGTTCGCCGCCGCCGCCCGCTCTCGCACCGACGACCTTGACCGGCGCGCGATCGGTCCCGAGGAGCTGCTGGGGCTGGTCGGGCTCGACGGGAAGCTCGACGCGCTGCCCGCGGAGCTCTCAGGCGGCGAGGCCCAGCGCGTCGCGCTCGCCCGAGCGCTGGCGCAGCGCCCGCAGCTGCTGCTCTGCGACGAGCCCACCGGACACCTCGACTCAGACACCGGAATCCGCGTGCTCGACCTGATCGACGCGCTGCAGGCCGAGTTCGGGTTCGCCCAGGTCACCGCCACGCACGACGCCGACGTGGTCGCGCGGTACCCACGCGACCTCGCGCTGCGCGACGGTCGCGTGCTCGCCGCGGAGGTCTCCGCGTGAGCGCCGGGCTGCGCCTCGCGATGGCCGGACTGCTGCGCGCGCCGGGACGGACTGCGACCCGGATGCTCGTGCTGGCGGCGGCAGTCGCGCTGCTCGGCTCGATGTTGCTGTTCGTCGGGCACTCGCTGAGGACGATGACCGGCACGGCCGTGCGCAGCGTGCCGCTGGACTGGCAGGGGCCGGTGGGCAGCTACGAGCAGGCGCTGAAGGTCTCAGAAGGCGTCGCGCGCCAGCCAGGCGTCCGCCAGGCGAGCGCCGCGGCGACGGCGCCGTTCGCATCCGCCTCGCACGTCGGCGGCGCCGGGACCACGAGCGCCGGCAGCGGCGCGATGCTCGGCGTCTCGCCGGGGTACGAACGTGCGATCCACACCTACCGGCTGCTGCAGGGCGAACTTCGACCGGGCGCGGTCGTGCTCGACCAGCAGCTGGCCGCGACGCTTCAGGCGCAGATCGGTGACCGCGTCTCGCTGACGCCTCGTCCGGGCGCGCACCCGGTGACCCTTCCGGTGTCCGGCGTCGCGCTGATCACGGCGCCCGACATCCTCTTCCAGCCGCTGAACCCGCTGCTCGGTCCGGCCCCCGCCCAGCCGCCGGCGAACGCCGCGATCACGACGCTCGACACCTTGCACTCCACGATCGCGCGCGAGCTGCCGGCGAGCACCGCCGGCGCCCCGGGGAGCGCTGCGGTGCCGGGAGCGCAGCAGGCGGTCCAGTGGCAGGTCCAGGCTCAGGTCGACCCGAGCGCGCTCGGCGGCTCCCCCGGGCAGGCCTTCACGCGGGCCGGGCAGATCGCGCACCGCGTCGAACGCAGCCTTCCCGGCCAGGTCCAGTTCGTCGACAACCTCTCAGAACGACTGAACATCGCCGCCGGTGACGCGCTCTACGCGGAGACGCTCTACATCATGCTGGCGCTGCCGGGCGCGCTGGTCGCACTGGGGCTCGCCTACCTGGCGGCGCTCGGCACCGTCGAGCGCGACCGCCGCGATCTGGCGCTGCTGCGCGCGCGCGGCGCCACCCGGCGGTCGCTCGTCGGCATGGCCCTCTACGAGAGCCTCGCGATCGGGATCCCGGCCGGGCTGCTGGGCGCCGGGGCGGCCTTCGCGGCCGTCGCGCTGATCATCAAGGGCAGCCTGGGGCTGACGACGGCGCGGGTCCTCATCGCCGTGCTGGCGTGCGTGGTGCTGGCGGTGTGCGGCGCCGCCGCGGCGCGTCTCGGCGCGACCTCCTCGGCCTGGCGGACGAGCGTTTCGGAGGGCCGTCGCAGCGTCAGCAGGGAATCAAAGCCCCTGTGGCAGCGCCTGTACCTCGACATCGCCGCTCTGGCGCTCAGCGGCCTGATCTACTGGCTGACCGCCAGCACGGGGTTCTCGGCGGTCGTCAACCCGGATTCCAACCCGACGCTGTCCCTGTCGGTCTACATGTTCTTCGCCCCGGCGCTGCTGTGGCTCGGGGCGACGCTGCTCGTGGTCCGCCTGCGAGGGCGCGCCCTCGCCTGGATGGTGAGTCGCGCGGCCGGCAGGCGGGCCAGTACGCCGGCAGGATTCCTGCTCGCCAGCGCCAGCCGCCGCGGGCCGGCGATGAACCGCGGCCTCCTGATCGTCGGCCTGCTGCTCGCGTTCGGCGTCAACCTCGGAGTCTTCACCGCCACCTATGACCAGCAGGCGAACGTCGACGCGCAGCTGACGCTGGGCGCCGACGTCACGGCCACCGCACCCCCCGGCGTCACGTCCTCGCATCGCCTGCAGCAGAAGATCGCGGCGGTGCCCGGCGTGCAGGCGACGACCGCGCTCGACCACTCCTACGCCTACGTGGGCCCCGACCTGCAGGACACGTTCGGGATCGACGCGAAGAACTTCGGCAAGGCGAGCACGTTGCGCGACTCGTACTTCATCGGCTCCGGGGCCAAGCAGACCCTCGCCCGACTCGCCGCGCGGCCGGACGGGATCCTCGTCTCGAAGGAGACGATCGCCGACTATCAGCTGCACCTCGGTGACCTTCTCAACCTCCGCGTGCTCGACCGTCGCAGTGGCAGGTTCAGGATCGCTCCGTTCCACGTCGCCGGCATCGTCCAGGAGTTTCCCTCGGCCCCGCGCGACTCGTTCATGGTCGCGAACCTCGCGTACCTGCAGGCACTAGACCACGCTGGCGGCCCCAACGTCGTGTTCGCAAGCGCCACCGACCCGTCCGGCACCGCTCGCGCGGTCGCAGCCGCGACCAGAACCGACGGGACGATCGTCAAGAACATCTCCGAACAGGCGCAGCAGACGACAAGCTCGATCACGACGGTGGACCTGCGCGGCATCAGCAGCATCGAGGAGGCCTTCACGCTCGCGCTGGCCGCCGCCGCGATGGCGCTGTTCCTCGCCCTCGCGCTGCTCGAACGGCGACACGAGTTCGCGACGATGGCCGCTATCGGCGGCAACCTCCGCACGATCGGTGCGTTCCTCTGGAGCGAGGCGGCCCTGGTTCTCGTCGCGGCGCTCGCCCTTGCCGCTGTGCTCGGCGTGCTGCTGGCCGCGATGCTCGTCGCGATGCTCCAGCACGTCTTCGATCCTCCCCCCGACCACCTCGCGATCCCGTGGGTGTACGTCGGCGAGCTCGCCGCGGCCGCGATCGGCACCGCGGTGCTGGTCGCCGCGCTCACCGCCCGTCGGCTGCGCGCGCTGCCGCTCGGCTCGCTGCTGCGCGAGCAGTAGCCGGCCCGGCTCAGCCACTTTGACAGCCGGCTTCGGCGCCCGGCGTCCCTCGACGCACGCGATGCCAGGGGAGGCGGTCCCTCGCGCAGGATCGAGGACTGCGGAGCACCGACGAGCCGACGGCCAATGCGTCGTGTCCTGATCTTCGGTACTGGCTGTCGTTGCTAGGCCGCTGACGAGCCGAGCCAAGGGCGCCGCCCCGGGCTTTTGAAACACGCTGCGGCGACCTACTGCCAGGAGCATCCCCATGTCCAGCGCAGCCCATGCAACAGACGTGCACGTTCCCCTCACGCCGGGACGGCGGCGCCCCGCGCGGCGCGGCGCCCGCGAGCACGACGCGCTCCGCTCGCTCTCGCTCCAGATCGCGGTGCTGGCGCCGCCCTGGATCGCCGTCCCGCCGAGCGGCTACGGCGGCATCGAGGCGGCTGTCGCGGAGATCGCGGGCGCGCTCGTGCGACGCGGCCATCGGGTGACGCTGCTAGCTCCGCCGGGGTCGCAGTCACAGGCGCACGTCGTTCCGCTGCTCGCAGAGGCGCACCCCGATGAGATGGGGCAGACGCTGTTCGAGGTCGATCACGTCGCACGCGCGATCGAGGTGATCGACGAGGCGGGCCGGCGGGGCCGGCCGTTCGATCTGATCCACGACCACTCGGGCTTCGGGCTGGTCGCGGTCGCGGACAGGGTGGCGGTGCCCGTGCTGCACACTCTGCACGGGCCGTTCACGCCCGAGACGTCCGCCTTCTACCGCCACCACGCGCAGAAGTTCTGGGTGACCGCGCTCAGTCGCGCGCAGCTGGAGTCGGGCCCGGCCGATCTGCGTTGCGTGAACATCGTCCCGAACCCGATCGACGTGGGGGCCTGGCCGTTGCGCCGCCGCAAGGACGGATACCTGCTGTGGATCGGTCGGATGACACCCGGCAAGGGCCCGCATCGGGCGATCGCCGCGGCCGCCCGCGCCGGCCGGCCGCTCGTGCTCGCCGGCCCTGTGCAGCCCGGACAGGAGGAGTTCTTCAAGCGGCACGTGGAGCCGTACATCGACGGGGATTCGGTCCGCTATGTCGAGGAGGTCGGCGGCGCCGCCAAGCGGGAGCTGTTCGCCGGGGCGGCCGCTCTGCTGATGCCGATCCGCTGGCCGGAGCCCTTCGGGATGGTGATGATCGAGGCGCTGGCCTGCGGAACCCCCGTGATCGCCTTCCCCGAAGGCGCCGCTCCGGAGATCGTCGAGCACGGCGCCTCGGGATTCCTCGTCGGCGACGAGGATGAGATGGCAGCGGCGGTGGGAATGCTCGACGAGCTCGACGCCGGGCGCTGTCGCGAAGCCGTGCAGGCGCGCTATGACGTCGACCTCGTCGGTCGGGCGTACGAGAACGCATACCGCCGCGTGATCGGAGCCCGCGATCGTGAGCGTGGCCGGACGCAGGTGGCATGAGCGAGGTGGCGGTCCTGTCGACCGCGTCGGGCTCTCCGGCAGGCTCTGATGAGCACGTTCGGGCCGCCGCGGGCGCCCCGCCGATCCCCGCCGAGGCGCGCGCGGAGCTGCTGGTCCTGAAGTGCGGCGGCATGTTCCTGTGCGCTCGCCCCGACGGTGAGCTCCACCCCCACGGGGCCAGCGGCGAGGGGCTCTACAGGGACGACACCCGTTTCGTCTCGGAGCTGCGGCTCTCGCTCGGAGGGGTGGCGCCCGTCCTGCTCTCACGCTCGGTCGAGGACGGACACCGCGCTGTGGTCGACGCGACGAACCCCTCGTTCCTGGACGCGCGGGGACTCGAGATCGCCCAGGAGACGCTGCACGTTCGTCGCACGCTCGTCGTGGCGGATCGGCTCTATTGCCACGTCGAGCTGCACAACTACTCTCCCCGCCGGGTCGCCGTGCCGCTCGCCGTGACGTTCGGCGCGGACTACGCGGACGTGTTCGAGGTGCGCGGAGTGCGGCGCCGGCCACAACCGACCGGGCCGGTATCGGTGAGATCACGCCGGTCGGGCGTCACATTCGCCTACCAGGGTGCCGATGGCTGCACGAGCCGCACGCTGATCGACGCCGAGCCCGCCCCGGAGATCTCCTCGATGCACGGACCCCGAGCGCAGCTCGACTGGAGCATCGAGCTCGCCCCCGGCGCCCAGGAGTCCGTGCTGATCAGCGTCTCGCCCGCCCTCGGCGAGGAGCGTCCGCGCTCGCGCAGGTTCGCGCGGGCCGTCGACGACGTAGAGGAGCAGCTGGAGGCGTGGTGCGAGCGCTGCACCGGCATCTCATCCGACAGCAGGCTCTTCGAGCAGGTCATCGCGGCGTCGGTTCGCGACCTGCACGCGCTGTTGACGCCGCTGCGCGGCGGGCGGATCCCGGCGGCGGGCATCCCCTGGTTCGTGGCGGCGTTCGGGCGCGACTCGCTGCTGGCCTCGCACCAGTGCCTGCTGCTCAACCCGGGCCTCGCGCGCGACAGCCTGTTGGTGCTCGCGGGCATGCAGGCACAGACAGACGATGCCTGGCGCGACGCCGAGCCCGGCAAGATCCTGCACGAGCTTCGCAGCGGCGAGCTGGCGCGAGCCGGGCTGATCCCGCACACCCCTTACTACGGGACGGCGGATGCGACGCCGCTGTTCGTGATGCTCGCCGCGACCTACTTCCGCTGGACGGGGGATCTGGAGACGATGAGCACCCTGCGTCCCGCGCTCGACGGTGCGCTCGAGTGGATCGATCGCTACGGCGACCGCGACGGCGACGGTTTCGTCGAGTACCAGCGCCGCTCTCCGGCAGGGCTTGCCAACCAGGGCTGGAAGGACTCTGAGGACTGCGTCGTTCACGCCGACGGGGCCCTCGCGAGCGGCCCGATCGCGCTCGTGGAGGTGCAGGGCTACGTCTATCTCGCAAAGCTGCGGATCGCGGAGGTCTACGAGGCACTGGGGGAAGCTGACCGCGGGCGCGCGCTCCGAGCCGAGGCGGGGCGGTTGCGCGAGCGGTTCAACGAGGCGTTCTGGAATCCGGAGGAGGGAACGTTCGCCCTCGCGCTCGACGGAGCAAAGAGGCAGGTGGCGAGCGTCACCTCCAACCCGGGTCACTGCCTCTACTGCGGGATCGTCGACGCCGACAAGGCAGCGTCGCTGGCCAGCCGCCTGACGGCCCCCGACATGTTCAGCGGCTGGGGCATCCGCACGCTATCGAGCGACTCGCCGGCCTACAACCCGATGAGCTACCACAACGGATCCGTCTGGCCGCATGACAACGCGATCATCGCCGCCGGCCTGAAACGCTATGGCTTCGCCGAGGAGACGCTGCGGATCGCGACGGGCATCTTCGACATCGCGGCGCACTCCCGCGACTTCCGCCTCGCCGAGCTCTACTGCGGCTTCCAACGGTCCGGGACGAGCGAGATCGTCGGGTACCCCGTCGCATGCATGCCGCAGGCCTGGGCCGCGGCGGCACCGTTCATGCTGCTGCAGGCGATGCTCGGAATCACTGCGCACGCGCCCGCGCGGCGGCTCGACGTGATCCAGCCGCGCCTGCCGCCGTGGATCGAGCGCGCAGAGCTCCGCCGCCTCCTCGTCGGCGACGCCGAGGTGAGCCTCGCATTCACCCGCGCCGACGACGTCACCGGCTTCGCGCTGCTCGATCAGAGCGGGGAGCTCACGGTCACGATGGCACCGACACCGGGGACGGCCGACGCGTGGCTGTAGAGGGCGCCCGGTCCTCGGCGACGCCGGTCGGATCGTGGGGGAGGGCGGCGTCCAGCTCGAATCGTGACTTCCACAAAGTTTTTTCGTGCCCCGGGTGGTAGACGCATGTGAGCCGGGTAGTCGACGGCCAGGCGACCACGCTCGGCCCCGGCCGAGCCCGAAAGGAGTGGACATGCCGTCCTTCGTCGGCAGCACCCGAACACGCAGGAGCTCCCAGCCGCTCGGCGGCCTCGAACGTGGGCTCGGCTACTTCAGCCTCGCGCTCGGCTCCGTTCAGCTCGTCTCACCGGGCGCTGTCAACCGCCTGCTCGGCGTGCGCGACGACGCCGAGAGCCGCTTCTGGCAAAGGGTCGTCGGCGTGCAGGAGCTGAGCGCGGCCGGCGGGATCCTGGTGGCGCGGCGAGCCACCCTGTCGCTGTGGGGAAGGACGGTCGGCGACGTCCTGCACCTGGGGATGCTCGCCCGTGCCTACCGCGGGCATCGCGAGTCGAGCCCGCGCCTGACCGCCGCGATCGTTTCGGTCATCGGCTGCTTCGCCGCCGATGCGCTCGCCGGCGCCCGCAGCACCCAACGTCATGCGAGCGAGGAGGATCGAACAGTGGAGGGACACGCGAGCATCACCGTTCGCGCATCGCGCGAAGAGCTGACCGAGCGCTGGCGCAGCTTCGAGCAGAACGCCGGCAGCGGCTCGCGGCTGGGCCCGATCGAGATCCTCGACGAGCAGCCGGGCCGGATCGAGTGGCGCACGGTCTCAGATGCGCCCGTGCAGGCGAGCGGCGTCACGCGTTTCGGCCTCGCGCCGGGAGACCGAGGCACCGAGGTTCACGTCCGCATCGAACACGACCTGCCGGGCGGCGTCCTCGGCGACGCGGTCAAGAAGATCACCGGCGAGGAGCCGCTGCAACTGGTGCGCGACGACCTGCGCCGCCTCAAGCAGCTCGTCGAAACCGGCGAGATCGTCCGCTCGGAGGGAGCGCCGGCGGGCTCGAGCGCGAAGCACCAGCCGAAGCAGCGCCCGGCACAGCCCCTCGAACACGCCATCAGCTGAGAAAGGAGATCACCATGCGCGCGAACGTCTGGTCTGGCCGAAACAAGGTCCAGGTGGAGAACGTGCCCGACCCGAAGATCATCAACCGCGACGACGCGATCGTGAAGATCAGCTCGACGGCGATCTGCGGATCGGATCTCCACCTCTACGACGGATACATCCCGACGATGGAGAGGGGAGACATCCTCGGCCACGAGTTCATGGGCGAAGTCGTCGAGACAGGCCCGGACGTCGCGCGACTGAAGGCCGGCGATCGCGTCGTCGTGCCGTTCCCGATCGCCTGCGGGCGCTGCGAGCAGTGCCAGAAGGGCCTGTACTCCCTCTGCGAGAACACGAACCCCAACGGCGGGATGGCGGAGAAGATGTTCGGTCACCCGACGGCCGGAATCTTCGGCTACTCGCACCTGACGGGTGGCTACGCGGGCGGACAGGCCGAATATGCCCGCGTGCCGTTCGCCGACGTCGGCCCGATCAAGATCGAGGAGGGGCTGCGCGACGAGCAGGTGCTGTTCCTGTCGGACATATTCCCGACCGGCTTCATGGGCGCCGAGATGGCCGAGCCCTCTCCGGAGAAGGTGATTGCGGTATTCGGCGCAGGTCCTGTCGGGCAGTTCGCGATCGCGAGCGCTCGCCTGCTCGGCGCCGAGCACGTGATCGTGATCGACAAGGAGAGGTACCGCCTGAGGATGGCTCTCGAGGAAGCCGGCGCCACCGCCGCGATCAACTTCGACGAGACACCCGATGTCGTCGAGGAGCTCAAGGAGCTCACCGGCGGACGCGGGCCGGACTCGGTGATCGACGCGGTCGGGATGGAGGCGACCCACGGCCGCGTCGCGCTTCACGCCTACGACCGCATCAAGCAGGCGACGCGGATGGAGACGGAGCGGCCACACGCCCTGCGTGACGCCGTCATGGCCTGTCGCCCAGGCGGCATCGTCTCGGTGATCGGCGTCTACGGGGGGATGATGGACAAGTTCCCGGCCGGGGCTTTCATGAACAAGGGCTTGACAATGCGCACAGGGCAATGTCACGTGCAGCGCTACATGCGGCCCCTGCTCGATCACGTCGTGAAAGGGGACATCGACCCGAGCTTCGTGGTGACCCATCGCCTCGGGCTCGCCGATGCGCCTGAAGGCTACGAGACGTTCAAGCACAAGCGCGACGAATGCGTGAAGGTGGTGCTGAAGCCATAGCCGATGGAGCGCCACAGCCAGGAGCAAACCGCGAGGGCGAGATGCTGCTCGGTATCTATCTGAACGACCACCTGGCCGGCGCGACGCTCGCGCGTGAGCTGGCGTCCCGCTCGGCGCGGAGCAACCGCGGCACGGCCTATGGCGACTTTCTGGAACACCTGCGGGTGGAAATCGACGAGGACCGCGGTTCGCTGCTGGCGATCATGGAGGTCCTCGGCGTGGGAGAGGACCGGTTGAAGCTCGCAACCGCGTGGGCGCTGGAGAAGGCGGGCCGGCTGAAGCTGAACGGCAGGCTCCTCGGCTACTCGCCGTACAGCCGTGCCCTGGAGCTTGAGACCCTGCGTCTCGGCGTGCAGGGCAAGCTCGCGATGTGGCTGGCGCTCCGGCACATCCAGCCGGCAGAGCCGCGCCTGGAGCGTCGCGCGATCGATGCCCTGATCGAGCGCGCCGAACAGCAGGCGGAGCATCTCGAAGCGCACCGGCTTCGCGCAGCGGCGGACGCCTTCACTCCCGCGGCCACACCGCAGCCTGATCGGGTAGGCGACTCGGCGGCGTAGAGCTCCTGACGCGCGGGCTGGGAGCGGGCTGTGAGCTCAGTCTCCGGCGGCTGACGTTCACCACGCCGCTCGACCGCGGAGAATCACGGCCGGCTCAGGCGAAACCCGCGCCGCGTTCGACCATCACGGAGGTCGCCTTGACGATCGCCGTCGCCTGCACGCCGGGCTCGAGTCCCAGCTCGTCGACCGAGTCGCGCGTGACGGCCGCGGTGAGCCGGAACGGCCCTGCCTCGATCTCCACGAGCGCCATCACGCCGTCCACCTCGACCGAGCGTACGACGCCGGAGAGGCGGTTGCGCGCGGAGCTGCGGGCACCGGTGAGATGGCGCGGGGGCCGCTCGGTGAGACGCTCGACCTCGGCCGCAGCCACGCGCCGTCGGTTCTGTGCATCTCGTCTCGTCTCGATCTTGCCGTCCCGATCCCACCGCCGCAGCGTGTCGACGCTCACGCCCAGTGCTTTGGCGGCTTCACCAAGCGACAAGTCGGGGCGTTCCTGCCTGGGCACCGCAGGAACGTATCACCGGAGATCGGCCGGCAGGCTCCGTCACCCGCCGAGCGCCCACACCGATATGTGATCGGCCGGGATGTCCAGCATCACGGCGTCCTCGACGTCGGCGTGAAGCTGATCGCCGCGCACCGCGAGCTCGAGGCTGCCGACGCGCAACGTCAGCTCGCGCCTTCGGCCGAGCTCGATGACGTCGATCACTCGAGCGGCGTAGAGGCCGTCCGCGCTGAGCGCGATCCGCTCGGGATCGACCGCCCAGCCCACCGGTGCGCCAGGCTCCATTCCCTCGGTGGGCGCCGCGATCTCGACGCCGTCGCAGACGATCGTCGCGTCGTCGAGGACCGTGCCGACGTGGCTGTTCTCGATACCCAGGAGCGCCGCCACCTCCGGGGAGCGCGGCTGGCCGAACAGCTCCCGCGGGGTGCCGCTCTGCAGCACCCGTCCGGCGCCGATCACGATTATCTCGTCAGCGAGGATCGCGGCCTCTTCCGGGTCGTGCGTGACGATCACCGTGCTCATCCCCGACTCTCGCTGCAGCCGGCGCAGCTCACGCGCCATGCGCCTTCTGACCGGCGCGTCCAGGCCCGTGAAGGGCTCGTCGAGCAGCAGCAGACGTGGCTGGTTGGCGAGCGCCCGCGCAAGTGAGACGCGCCGCTGCTGTCCTCCTGAGAGCTCCTCGGGGTAGCGGTCCTCGAGACCGATGAGGCCCAGGCGCTCGATCCAGAGGTGGGCGAGCGTGTCGTCGCACCTCGCCCCGAGCGTGACCTGCCGCCACACGCTGCGCCGAGGCAGCAGCGCAGGCTGTTGCGGGACGTAGCCGATCCCACGCCGCTCGGTCCGGACGCGATCGACGCGATCACCACCGACCTCGACGTGGCCGCGGGCATTGGGGCTCAGGCCGGCGATCAGCCGGAGCGTGAGCGTCTTGCCTGCACCGGAGGACCCGAGGATCGCGAGCCGTGCGCCGCTTGCGCGGTGGGCCGTCTCCAGCGTGAAGCCCCCCAGTTGCCTCGAGACGGCGAAGTCCAGCAGGGCGGGACTCCTGGGGACCGGCGGGCGCGGTGCCCCCGGCGCCGGAGCCCTGTGCCGCCGGCGGGGGAGGGGGAGCTGGACGAGCAGGAGCACGAACAGCGCCGCGCCGAGGGCCACTGCCGTCGGCAGCATCGTCCCCGGCAGGCCCGTGCCGTTGAACTGCACGAAGGTGAAGACCGGCAGCGTGTAGGGGTGGTAGGCCAGGATCAACGTGGCGCCGAACTCGCCGAAGGCGCGCAGCCAGCACAGGAGCAGCCCCGCCGCGACCCCGGGCAGCGCGGCCGGCAGAGCGACCAGCCGGAACCGCGCGGTGCGGCCATGACCGAGCGTCGCCGCCACGTTCTCCAGCTCGGGGTCCACCGACGCGAACGCGGCGCGCGCGACGATCACGAGGAACGGCGCGGCGACGAACGTCTGGGCGAGCACGATGCCGACTGTGCTGTCGGTGAGGTTGGCACCGAGGAGCCTGCCGAGCGTCGTATAGGGACCGACGAGGTAGAGCAGCAGCAATCCGCTGATCAGGGGCGGCAGCGCGAGGGGGAGCGCGATCAGCGCCGTGAGCGGGCGCGTCAGCGCGGCGCGGCCGTGCGCCAGCAGGTACGCCAGCGGGATGCCGAGCGCCGCGACGATCGCGGTGGAGATCGTGGCCGTGTACAGCGAGATCACCAGCGCCGAGCCGAGCCCCGGCGGTGCCTGCGCTCCGCCGCCGAGGCGGATCGCGAATGCCAGGACGGGCCCGAGGAGGTAGAGCGCGAGCAGCCCGCCGAGCCACGCCAGCGGGGTGCCGGCGCTCGAGCGCAGCGCTCTCAGTGCGTGCCCACGAGCTTGCGCAGCGCCGCGGGCACCGCGGTGCGACTGCCCGAGAATCGTGGCTTCATCGGGTTCAGCCCGTCCTTCCTCAGCGTGTAGCTTCGATCGGCGCTCAGCAGATATCCGAGGAAGCTCGCCGCGCCTGCGCGATCAGGCGCCCGATTGAGGATCGTGATGGTGTATTCGGCGTACTTGTACACCGGGGCCAGGCTGACCGTCGCCAGCTTCGCGGTCTTCGCCTCGACCGCGTAGAAGAAGCCGGCGTCGAGCTGCCCGGCCTGCATCCGCCCGACGAGGGTCGTCTCCGGGAACGTTTCGAAGCGCGCCTCTGCGCGTGCCAGCGCCGGGAGGCGGAGCTTGCTCGCTGCGCCGCTGATCGCTTCAGCGCTCAGCACTCCCTTGGGGTCGAGCTTCGGGTCGGTCCGCCCGACGCGGATCCCTCGCTGCGTCAGCACCTGATACCAGGGCTTCCCGTGGGCAAGCTCCGCGCCGAACCTGCTGCGCGGGTTGTACGCCAGCACGAGCGGCGAGGCCATGAACGAGGAGTACCAGGACACCCAGTTGCCGTTTCGCGAGCCTTCCAAGGCCCTGTCCGCCGTGGCCGAGGCGCTCAGGAACACGTCACCCTGCCGGACGCCGCCCTTGATCTCGTTCGCGAGTTCGGTCGAGCCTCCTCCGAACCCCTCGAAGCTGTATCCGGCGGCGCGCTGGAAGGCCGGTCCGAGGTCGTGTTCGGCGTAGTTGACGAGCGAGCCGGCGAACAGCACCGACACCGGTGCCTTCCCGGCGGCCTTCGCCGAGACCTGTGCATGCGCGACGGACCCCGCGGGCAGCGCCACGAGCAGCGCCGCTGCCGCGACCGCGATCGATGTCTTCAAATACTGCCTATGCAAAGTCGGCGCCGGCAATCGTAAGCGACCTCCAGGACGAGAGCTACCCGTTCGCCTCGAGATGCTACATGCAGAGCCGAACAACGGGGGGAATCTCTAAATCGCGCCGCACAGAGGTGCTGGGCGCTTCTCGGCTCAGTTCCTAGCTGCCGCATGGGCAGCAGGTTCGGGGCGCACGTGTCGTTGAATACCGGCGTCGCTCGGGGGTAACGCGCACATACCACCAGTGCAGAGCCAGTCGAACCGAGGGAGGACGTCATGTCACGGATCGTCGCGAGGGGCACAGCTCTCGCGCTCACCCTGACGGCAGCCGCGGCGGTCGCGCCCGCGACGGTCATCGCCGCAGCCGTCGCGCGCGCCGGCGCCGCGAACAGCGGAAAGCGCCACGGCCGCGCACATCGCAGCTGGCACGAGAGCCCCGGCCCGGGCTCCTTCAACATCACGAGCCGGCCGTGGGGCACCGTCGGCGGGCAGACCGTCAACCTCTACACGCTCTCCAACGGCAACGGGATGAGCGTGAACATCTCCAACTACGGCGGCATCGTCCAGGCGATCAACGTCCCGGACCGTTTCGGCAGGCCCGCTGACGTGGCGTTGGGATTCAAAGATCTCGCCGGCTACGTGCAGAACAACGTCTACCCGCAACCGTCCGGCGGCTCAGGGACGACGTACTTCGGAGCGATCGTCGGGCGCTATGCGAACCGGATCGCCGGTGGTCAGTTCTCGTTGAACGGCGTTACCTACCACCTGCCGCAGAACAACGGCACCAACACCCTGCACGGCGGTCCGGGCGCCTACAACACGCAGGTCTGGCAGGCGACCCCGTCGAGCGGCCCATGGGGCGCGTCGCTGCGGCTCACGTACAGCGACCCGGATGCTCACAACGGCTTCCCGGGCACAGTCACCAACACCGTCACCTACACGCTGAGCCGATGGAACGCCCTGCGCATCGACTACAGGGCGAGCACCGACAAGCCGACGGTGATCAACCTCACGAACCACTCGTACTTCAACCTTGCCGGGGAGGGGACGGGAACCGTCAACAACCAGGTCCTGTGGCTCAACGCCGACAGGTACACGCCGGTCAACACGAACCTGATCCCGACCGGGCAGCTGGCGCCCGTCGCCGGAACACCGCTCGACTTCACGAGGCCGAAGCCGATCGGCCGGGACATCAACAGCGGCTTTGAACAGATGGTCCTGGCGCACGGCTACGACTTCAACTGGGTGCTGAACCGCGACCGCTCCGGCCTGGACCTGGCCGCCCGTGCGTTCGATCCGTACAGCGGCCGCGTGCTGAGCACATACACGACCGAACCGGGGGTGCAGCTCTACACGGGCAACTTCCTGGCCGGTGAGCTCGTCGGGACCAGCGGGCGCACCTATCGCCAGTCCGACGCGTTCACGCTGGAGACCCAGCACTACCCCGACTCGCCCAACCAACCGGGCTTCCCGACGACCGTCCTGAACCCCGGGCAGACGTTCACCTCGAGCACGATCTACGCGTTCTCGACAGCTCATTGACGGATGCTCCGCAGGGCGCGCTGAGGACGCGCGCCCTGCGGCCGTCGATCAGGCCTCCCGGGCGCCCGGCGAACGGGCTCACGTAGGACCACCTGGACCTCGTGAGTGCCCGCACAGCACGTCGGGTGACGGGGGTTTGACGGGCCTGCTTCTGGGCAGACGTAGCCCACACTGCGATTCGAAGGAGGTCGAGATGCAGTACGGCGACTTCATGAAAGACGTGCGGGAGCGCACAGGCCTCGACAGGCAGCAGGCTGAAAAGGCGGTGCGAGCGACGCTGAACACGCTGGCGCAGCGCCTGGCGGGCGGTGAGCCCTACGACCTTGCCTCGCAGCTTCCGGAGGAGCTGAAGGAGACGGTGGCGTTGACGACGGGCGCCGGGGCCGGCGTCCACTGGAACGCCGAGGAGTTCGTCGCGCGTGTCGCAGATCGGGAGGGCGCCTCGCCGGAGGAGGCGCGCGAGCACGTCCGAGCGGTCTTCGCGGCACTCTCCGACGCCGTCTCCCCCGGTGAGTTCGAGGACATCGTCAGCCAGCTCGATCGGAGTTTCCAGGCGCTGCTGCCGGCGGGTGTGGCGGGGCGCTGAGCACCTGGCCGACGGGGCGCGCGCGGCGCCCGTGATCCAGCAGGCGATTCACATACGCGGGATCACACCGGTACGCTGCGCCGGTGTCTGGCGATGTGCAGTTACTGAACCGACCCGACGCGGCGCCGCGCCCGCGCCCCGCGTCGAAAATTTCACCCAACGAGCTGGCGGCATTGCTCGCGCTGAGTGTGATCGCGTTTGCGTTACGGACGACCAGCCTCTCGCGCAGCCTCTTCAACGACGAGTCCTACTCGCTCGCGCTCTCCCAGCGCAGCCTCGGCCAGATGGTGACGCTGTTCGCATACGAAGCGAACGGCACGCTGTACTCGATCGTCCTGTGGCCGCTGACCCGGTTGTTCGGAACAAGCGTGGAGCTCGTGCGCCTGCCGTCCGTTCTCGCCGGTGCGGCGAGCGTGCCCGCGCTGTGGTGGTGCGCCCGGCAGTTCGGAGGCCGGCGCGTGGCATGGGTCGCAGCCGGGCTGCTGGCGGTCAACCCGATGGCGGTCTGGTACAGCCAGGAGGCGCGTGCGTACTCGTTCACCGTGCTCGCCGCATGCCTGGCATTCGGAGCGCTGGCGCGCGCGCTATCCGTACACGGTGAGGCGGGAGGCCAAGCCGCCGACGTCCGGGGCGGACGGGCGGCGTGGGTCGGCTACGTCGCGGCGATGGCCGCGCTGGCCTATTGCGACCTGTTCGCCGCACCCCTGGCGCTGCCCGCGCAGGCTCTGCTGGCGCGCAAAGCCGGCCCCGCCGCGCTGCGGGCGTGGCTGCGGTCCCTGCTCGCGCTGCTCGTCTGCTGCCTGCCGCTGCTCGTGTTCGCCTCGATCTCCCGCTCCAGGAGAAACGCCCTCTACTGGCTGCCCAAAACAGATCGTGCGCTGGCGGAACTGGCGCTGCAGGAATTCAGCGCGGGGTTCGCCAAAGTCAGCGCCGTCGGCTGGCTCACCCTGCTCGTGGGGCTCGTGCTGGTCGGGGTGGCGCTCCTGCGCGCCCGTGGCGCGGCGATGGCGCGCGAGCGCTCGGCGATGGTGGTCGCGGCGACCTGGGGGCTGTTGCCCACAGTGGCGCTGCTGGCGGTCTCCTTCGTGGAGCCGCTGTTCTGGCCTCGCTACGTGATCCTGTCGGTGCCGGGCCTGTGCCTGCTGGCGGGGCTCGCCGCCGAGCGCATCTGGGACAGTCCGCGCGCGATGGTCCCGGCCGCCGCCTGCGTCGCGGCGCTCGCGGCGCTCGCCGTGTTCGCCGACGCCCGGCAGCGGGACGAGGTCCAGCAGGACTGGCGGCCGGTCGCGGCGTGGCTCAGCGCCGAGCGCCCAGCGGGTCAGCCGACGATCATCGACAGCGCCCAGGTGCTGCCCTCGCTCGGGTACTACGACCGCGACTTCAAGGCCACCGACGGGGAGCTGATCGTCCAGGAATGGCGCGACCTGCCGCTCCCCGCCGGCGTGGCCGGGTTCAAGGACCGGACCGGATACGGCAGCGTCCCGAACGGGCCGCCGAGCGCCGCGACGATCGCCGCCCTCGCGCGGCGCGGCGCCGGAACTGTCTGGCTGATCGTCTCGGAAGTCGACACACAGCTCCAGAGCGACCCGAGAACGGGGGCCGCGATGGCATGGGCGCGCGCCCACTGTCACGTGGAGGCGCGTGAGAGCATCGGCGTCTGGGCGATGCGAGCGAGCGGCTGCACCGGCTAGAAGCGGCCTCGCTCGGATAGAGTTCGCGGCCCGCCCGAGGCCCTGATCGCCGTGGAGTCCGCCACCAGGTACCTGATAGTCAACGCCGACGATCTCGGTGCGAGCACCGGCATCAACCGGGGCATTCTCGAGGCCTGCGCCGATGGAGTAGTGACCAGCGCAAGCCTGATGGTGGATGCGCCGGCCAGTGCGCAGCTCGCGGGTGAGCTGCCCGATCCGCTTGAGCTCAGCGTCGGACTCCACGCGACGCTCACGACCGAGGGAGGCGAGCTGGCGATCGACCCGAGCGAATGCCGTGCCGAGCTCGACCGGCAGTTGTCGCGCTTCGAGGAGATCACGGGGGCGCGACCGACGCATGTCGACTCCCACCACAACATCCACCGCGACCCGCGCCTGCGCGATTCGTTCGTCGCCTTCGCAGCCGAGCTGGGCCGGCCGCTGCGCGAGCACTCCCAGGCGCGCTACTTCTCCAGCTTCTACGGCCAATGGGATGGTGAGACGCATCTCGAGCAGATCAGCGTGGCGAGCCTGCTCGAGATGTTCGATGCGGAGCTCGGGCCGGGGATCACCGAGCTCGGCTGCCATCCGGGCTACATGGGTGACGGCTTCGAGTCCTCCTACTCGGTGGAGCGCGAGGCCGAGGTGAGGACGCTGTGCGATCCGCGCGTTCGCGACCGGCTGGAGCGCATCGGGGTCAAGCTCGTGAACTTCGCGAGCCTCCCGTCGCCCTCGGGGGGGCACTAGCTCCGCGCCATGTCGACGGTCGTCGTCTCGGCGCACCAGGTTGTCGAGTTCCCCGGCGGCGGGGGGCACTTCTCTGCGTACGTCCAGTACGTCCACGGACTGCGTGAGCTGGGATGTGACGTCTGGTGGCTCGAGCGCATCACACCCAGCGGCGATCATGCCGCCGACGCCCACCGGATCGCGGCTCTGACGGCCCGCCTGGAGGGGGCCGGCCTCCGCGACAGGCTGATCGTGTACTCCGGCGAAAGCGACGAGCGGCGCAGCTATCTCACGCTCGACGAGCGCGAGGCGGAGAGGATCTTTCGCGAGGCCGAGCTGCTGGTGAACTTCCACTACGAGATCGATACCGACCTGCTGCGCCACTTCTCGCGGACGAGCCTCGTCGACATCGACCCGGGCCTGCTGCAGCTGTGGATCGACGAGGGGCATCTGCACGTGGCTGATCACGATGTGTACTTCACGACCGGTGAGACCGTGGGAACAGCCGCTGCGAGGTTTCCCTCGTGCGGGCTCGACTGGCTTCACATCCGCCCGCCCGTGAGCCTCGCTCAATGGCCTTTCGCGAAGGAGGCGCCGAGCCGTGGCTTCACAACCGTCTCGAGCTGGTGGGGGGACGAGTGGATGACCGATGGCAAAGGAGAGCCCTGGTATGAGAACAACAAGCGCGTGACGTTCCTCGAGTACGCGGCGCTCCCTCCCCTGGTGGCGGCGCCGCTGGAGCTCGCGATCAACTCGGGCCCAGGCGACGCAGCCGACATCGGGCTGCTCGAGGGGCACGGTTGGCGGCTGCGGCACACGCGCGACGTCGCCGCCACGCCGGAGGCCTACCGCGACTACGTGCGCTCCTCACAGGGCGAGTTCAGCTGCGCGAAGCCCTCGTGCATGCGGTTGCAGAACGCCTGGATCAGCGATCGCACCGTGTGCTATCTCGCAAGCGGCCGGCCGGCTGTCGTCCAGCACACCGGTCCGAACGCGGCCCTCGATGGCGGCGACGGCCTCGCACGCTTTCGCTCGCTCCAGGAGGCTGCTGATGGCATCAACAGGATCGCCGGCGACTACGAGCGGCAGCGGTCCGCGGCACGCGAGCTCGCGGAGACGCATTTCGACGCGCGCAAGGTCGCGGCCGCGATCCTCGACGGCGCGCTGTCAGCGCGCGCCTCTCAGCGTTCGGAGAACGCCTCCGCGTAGGGGCCGCCCGGCCAGCTGTGCATCTCGCCGCGATATCGGGCGAGTCCCTCGAAGGCGGCGTCGAACGGCATCACGGCGCACTGGCTGCGGTAGCAGCGAATCGCGCGCAGCTTGTCCTCGATCACGGCGGAGATGTCGATCACCGCGGAGATCTCGATGATCGGCGCCCATATCTCAAAGCAGCGCAGCTCCGCGTGATGTCCGGCGGCTGTGAGCGCACGACGCGTGAGCCTCGCCGCTGCCCGGTGATCGGCGTGATCGTCGGCGCGGTGTGGCGCGTACAGCACCGCCGGACCGAGCCTCGCGATCAGCGCCGCGAGGCGGCCGGTCAGCTCGCGACTCGCTCGCAGGCGACCATCCGGCTCGCGCCAGAACTCGACACGCTGAATGCCGAGGACGCCGGCCGCCTCGTGCGCCTCGCGCTCGCGGGTCCCACCCGGGTCCTCGCTGCCGTGTCCGCCGCGCTCGCCGGAGGTGAGAAAGACGACGCTGACCTCGTCCCCGTCGAGGACGTGGCGGCGCAGCGTGCCGCCGCACCCGATCGCCTCGTCGTCGGGATGCGCGCAGATCACGAGGACGGTGCTCAAGCGATTCGCCCCGGCTGGTCGATCACGTGAGCCCCAGCTGGTCGAGCAGCCTGCGGGCGACCGCGGCCGCCTCGAAGTGCTCCGCAGCGATCGCGCGTGCAGCCTCGCAGTGGCGCCGGTAGTCCATGTTGATCTCCTCGACGGCCTGCGCCGCCTGCTCGACGTTCTCGACGGCGAACAGGCCCTCGCCGGTGGGGAGCACGTTCGAGAATCCCGTGTCCTGGGTGACGACCGGCTTGCCCGATGCCAGATAGCAGGCGGCGCGCTCGCTGAACCAGCCGCTGCGCAGGCGCACGTTCTGGTCCTTGGCGACGGTGAACTCGCCACGCGAGCCGGCGATGTAGCGGCGGTAGGCGCCGAAGGCGTCCAGCGACATCGGCAGAGGCGAGACGACGTGCCAGCCCTGGTCGTCCAGCCGAGCGCGATCGCCGTGCGCGAAGCCCGTGAGCGCGAGCTCGAACTCCTGCTCGCTCTTCATGGGCAGCTCCAGGAATCGCTCCCATTCGTGGTGCTTGGACCAGTGATAGACCGTCCCCTGCCACTCCACGTCGGCCTCGTCCTGACGGTAGTTGCCGACGGTCGTGAAGTAGCGGGCGTCCGACTGGAAGGCCATCGGCCACAGCTCGAGGTCGATCGGCTGGCGCGTGAGCACGAACCGGTACCCGTTGAGCGGCACGCCGCAGTCGGGCGCGCCGTAGTTCTCCCCGTAGCTCGCGAGCACGTGATGCTCGGCGAAGGTCTCGGCGACGTCGCGGTCACCGGCGGCGATACGCAGCTCCGCCGTGACCGGGTCGGTCTCGAGGTACACACGGAACGCGGCTCGCATCTGATCGTCGCGCAACTCGGTTCCTCCGCCCGCGTTGATGAGCGCATCGCAGCTCTCGTACAGCCCGCGCAGCTCGGCTTCACTCAAGCCCCAGCACGCCCCGTCCCGATCGGCGAGCCGGAATGCCCAGCGGTCGCCCAGCCCGATCGACCCCATGCTCGCCGCGACGTGACGAACGGCGTAGCTGCAGTCGTCGCTCACGGTGTCGGCCTCGGGATCGTATGGCCACACGGTGTCGTCCTCGAGGTAGTAGACGTCGTGGCCGAGGGCGGCAAGGCCGCGCAGCCAGTTCAGGTACAGCCATGTCTGCCCGGCGTACGGGGCGCTGCCCATCATCCCCAGCAGCACGATCTTCAGGCGCTCGGGCATCTCACCACACGACCACGCCGGCCAGCCGCCTCTCAACCGCGCGCTCGTATGTGTCTGCCACGTTCGCGGCGTAGCGCTCGGGAGTGAACCGCTCCAACACGCGAGTCCGTCCGGCTGCTCCCATTCGCAGACGCAGCTCTGGATCCTCGAGCAGCATGGCGATCGCAGCTGCCGTCTCCTCGACGTCCCCCCGCTCGAGCAGGATCCCGCTCTGGTCCGCAGCGACCGTCTCGATCGCTCCGCCTGCCGCCAGCGCGACGACCGGAAGCCCGCAGGCCATCGCCTCGAGGTAGACCATGCCCAGGCCGCCCTCGTAAAGCGAGGGAGCCGCCAGCACATCGGCCTCGCGATACACGTCCGCGAGCTCGGCGTGCTCGACGAAGCCCAGCAGGTCCACCCGCTCCTGCAGGCCGCGCTCGGCGATCCGCTCGCGGAGCGGTTGCATCGCATCCTCCTCAGCCCCGCCGGCGATCGTCAGGGAGAGCTTCGGATACTGGGGAGCGAGCCCGAAGAACGCGTCGAGCACGATCGTCACGCCCTTGTTCTCGGCGACGCTGCCGACGAACAGCAGCCGCAGCTCCTCCGTCGCCCGCCGCTCTGGGACCGGCGAAAAGGCAACCGGATCCACCGCTCCACCCACGACCGCGATGCCCTGCTCCGGCAGCCTCAGGCGCTGTGCCGTGAGCTCGGCGACGCTCCGGCTGGCGGCGAGCAGGCCGTCTGCGGCCCGGATCGAGAGGTCCTCCATGAACGTTCCGACCTGGTGCAGCCGGCCGCTTGGCTCGGGCCAGCCGAACTGCTCGGCGAAGATCCCGAGTGAGCCGTGCAGGTGGACGACTGTGGCGGTCGGGTCGTCCTCCGCGCGGTCGAGCTGGAAGGCGAATCCCTCGGCTCCGTACTCCGCGAAGTCGACGACGTCGAACGGACGCGACGCGGACAGCGTCCGCAGCGCGCCGAGCACCGTCCACGTGTACCCGAGCCAGTAGGTCTCGGTCTGATAGACGGCGAACTCGCCGCCCGGACTGCGTGCCTCGTGGACGGATACCGGACCGTCCTCGCGAGTGAGCAGCGCCGGCCCGTCCTGCGCTCCGGCGGTCAGCACCTCGACATCGTGTCCCTGTGCCGCGAGGGCGAGAGCCTTCACGCGGGACTGGCTTCCGATCCCGCCGATGTACCCGGGTGGGTACTCCTGGGTGACGAGGCAGATGCGCATCTCTACGCGTCCGCCGGCCCGAAGATCAGGACCGCGTCCTCGCCGACCGGCAGGCGCCGGCAGTCGCCGAGCGCCGCCGCCAGGCGCGGATACTCCTCGAGCCACCAGAACGCAGGCCATGCCAGCGCGATGTACCGGACGGAGGCGGCGCGCAGGCGCTCCAGCTCTGCGAGGGCCGCCTCGTCGCTGACCGGCGAGCCGCCCCACTCCCCGTCGCGCTCGCCGAACGCGATCACGCCGCGGCCAGAGAGCTCCCCCGTCACACCGAGCAGTCCCTCGTCGATCAGCGCCAGGCGCTCGCCCGCCGGCACCGCTTCGGTGATTGCGCGGACCGTACGAGCGAGGCGCTTGGCCCAGCTGAAGCGATCCCAGGCGCTCAGCTCATGCGGCACGCCGTCGCGGGCATAGGTCTCGGCCACGATCCTCGCGACCAGCTCGTAGTGGCTCTGTTCGAAGCCGTAGATCTGCTCGAAGTCCTGCGCCAGGTGGAGGTTTGCCCCGTGCATCCGGTAGAGGGACTGCGGTGCGAGGCGCACGATCGCTCCGAACGCCGGCGCCAGGCCGCTCAGGTAGTCATCGGCGCGAAGGCGATAGAGCGCCGGGACGGGCATCACACGATCGAGGAACCACCGCGAGAAGGCGTTTCCCGACATAGGCGGGCTCGGCAGAACGCGCTCGCTGAGCGGGCCCTCGGCGGCAACATGCCGGCGCAGATCACCCTCGACCAGGTCCGGGTCCAGCAGCTCCCCGGTCGGATCGCCCTCGGCGTCGACGACCGGCATCGACCAGTGAGCCTTGGATACGGAGGTATCCGACAGCGCCCGCGCAGAGCTGAGTGCGGCGCCCTCCAGCAGCAGATCGTCTGCGTCGAGGAAGATCAGGACGTCTCCGCGGCTGGCAGCGTAGCCCGCGCTGAGGGCTGACCCCTGGCCTTCGTTGGGTTTCTCGAGAACCCGGATTCGATCGCCGAAGGTCCCGAGCGCCTCCACCGAGCCGTCGCTGGAGCCGTCGTCGACGACCACCACCTCGACCTCGCAGCCACGCTGATCGAGAGCGCTCGCCACTGCCGGCGCCACGAACCGGACGTAGTTGAAACACGAGATCACGACGCTCACGCGCGCCTGCGGGGCGGGCGCGCCGCTCATCGCGCCCGCCACCTGCCGATCACGGGTAGAGGAACCAGTTCGCCACGCTCCTCACGCCGCTCGCGGAGTGCAGCTTGTGCTGCTCCTCGCCCATGCCGAGGTCAAAGCACCGGGCACCCGCCTCGAACGCCTCCCTCACGACATGCGCCTCGAGCACCTTGCCCGGCGAGTAGCTGCGAATCGCCGGGTCGCGCGAGACGAGGTAGCTGAGATGCCGGGACCCCCGGATCAGGGTGATCTCGAACGCGGCCGGCGCGCCACGCCACTCGAGCATCGTGAAGCGCAGCCATCCCCCGCGGTGACCGGCGTGCACGATCGCCCGGCAGAAGGCCGAGGCGTCCTCACCCTCAAACCCCTTCACCCCGAGCGGACGCCAGCGCGCGGAGTGCTGCGCGAGCAGCAGGTCGACCCACTCATCCAGCTCGGCGCCGGATGCCGAGCGCACGCGGAGCGCTCCCGCCCGGCGCATCCGCGCCTCCTCTTTTCGCACTTTGCGCCGTCCGCAGAATCGGGTCACGGCATCGGCGTCGGGAAGCTCTATGTACGGGCCGCCGATCGTGTCCTCGCGGTGAAGCTCGAGGCCGAGCCGAGCCGCGACGTCCGGCAGCAGGGGCGTGGTGCTCGACTCCACTGGCAGGTGGTAGAGGCCGATTCCGGCGAAGTCATCCACCCTGCGCCGTGCCTGCTCGAGCATCATCCCCAGTAGCTCAGCGTCCGGAGCCCCGATGAAGTCCAGGTAGTCCGAGCCACCTGATCCAACGAGAAACAGCATCCCCTCGTCGGCGTAGAGAGGCGCGATCGCGACGGCCTCTCCGCGACGCTCAGCGACGACCAGCAGCAACTGCCCGCGGCCGAACGAGTCCCACCACTGACGCTGCCACTCGCTGGTGAGGAACACGAGGTCCGGGGCGCCGGCCACCAACGCGTCCCATCCGCCGTCGCCGGGCACGGCGGCCTGGAAGTCCGTCGCCACGCGCAGATCCACTCCGGTGTGGGTGGCGGCGTCGGTCATGCTCCCCGCTCGGCGCCGACGGCCTGAGCGTCGTGCTCGGCGATCTGCATCTGCTGGTGATAAAGCGATGAGTAGAGTCCTCCGCCGGCGATCAGCTCCGCGTGTGAGCCACGTTCGACGATGCGCCCCCGATCGACGGCGAGGATCGTGTCGGCGGAGCGGATCGTCGACAGGCGATGTGCGATCACGAGCGTGATGCGCCCCTTCATCAGTCGCTCCAACGCGTCAAGCAGCAGACGCTCGGTGCCTGCGTCCAACGCCGAGGTCGGCTCGTCGAGGATCAGGACGGGTGCGTCCTTCAGGAAGGCGCGGGCGATCGACAGCCGCTGCTTCTCGCCCCCGGAGAGCGTCGCGCCGCGCTCCCCGACGATCGTCTCGTAGCCGTCGGGCAGCCGGGTGATGAACTCGTGCGCGTTGGCGGCGCGGGCGGCGGCGAGGATCTCCTCGTGGGGCGCGTCGGGGCGGCCCAGCGCGATGTTCTCCGCGATCGACGTGGGAAGGATGTACGGGTCCTGCAGCACGAGCGCGATCTGGCTACGCAGCGAGTGCAGCGTGAAGTCGCGGATGTCGGCGCCGCCGATCGTGATGCGGCCCTGCCACGGATCGAAGAACCTCACCAGCAGGCTTGCGAGCGTCGTCTTGCCGGCGCCCGTCGGCCCGACGATCGCGAGCACCTCACCCGGTTGGATCTCGAGCGACACGTCGTGAATGACCGGCCGCTCGCGCTCGTAGCCGAAGTGGACGTGCTCGTAGCGGATCGCTCCTGCGAGGACTCTCTCGCTGGCGCCCGGCAGGTCGCGGACGGCCGGCTCGATCTCGAGGATCTCCATCACGCGGTCCGTCTCCGCGGCGGCGTTCTGCACGGTCTGCGCGCTGTGCGAGAGCGTGTCGATCGGGACATACAGCGCACCGAGATAGGAGATGAAGACGACGACCGTCCCGGCCGTCAAGGTCCCTTCCAGTGCGAGCGTGCCGCCGACGTACATCACCGCGGCCGTCCCCACGGCGGTGGCGAGCCCGGTGAACAGCTGAAACCACATCCCGGCCGTCGTCGAGCGGACGAACGCGCGCACCGTCTGATCGGCGTGCTGGCGAAAGCGGTCCGCCTGGTGGCGCTCTCGCGTGAACGCCTGCACGGCCGGCATCGCGCTCAGGGTCTGCTCGACGACGGCGGTCATGCGCCCTTCGGAGTCGCGCTGCTCACGGGATCTCAACTTCATCGGGCGTCCGAACACCCGCACCATCAGGACGATCACCGGCACGACGCCGACGGCGAGCAGCGTGAGCCGCCATTCCAGCGCCCACATGATCACGAACACCGAGACGAGCGTGAACAGCGCCTGGATCACCGGCAGCACAGCACCCGTTATGAGCGTGTCAATCGAGTAGGAGTCGGTGGTGACGCGCTCGATCAGGTCCCCAGAGGAGCGCTTGCCGTGAAACAGGAGCGAGAGCCGTTGCAGGTGGCGGAAGAGGTCCTCCGCGAACGACCACGTCATGCGCTGGCCGAGCTTCAGCGAGAGGAAGTTGGCGATCGTCGTCGTCAGCGTCATCGCGAGGAAGATCAACACCTCGCCGACGACAACCCACACGAGCAGCCCGTGGCGACTGTCGGCACCCGGCAGCACGCTCAGCCAGTGAGGGATCCGGTGATGACCGATGACGTTGTCGATCAGGAGCTTCAGCGGCCACGGCTGGGCGAGCGCGAAGCCGACCTCGCCGAGCATCGCAACCAGCATCAGCACCAGCCCGCGCCAGTGCGGACGGGCGTAGCGCACCAGCCGCGCCTGGCGGCGCAGGGAGCTGCCGGGGGAGACCTCCTCCGACGGAGGCGCCCATGCCGCACCGATCGCCTGGTCGCTCACGAGCTCATCCCTCTGCGCCGCGCGCAGTCTGCGAGGAGGTGTCGAGCTGACGGTCGGCCCATCGCGAGAAGCCTAGGCCAGCGATCGCAGCGCGCCTCGCGCCGGCGACCACCCGGTCACCTGGACCCTGAGCGCTCCGGCTGGCGCGCGGGCTCATGCGTCCCGGCCGCCTCGCCCGCCCTCGGCATCCGCGTCACTGTCCGGCTCGACGCCGGACTCGGCCTGGGCTCGCGCACCGGCGTGCTCGAAGGCTCGCTCCACGGGCCGGGCGTGCCCGCGGACGGGAAAGGTTCTGCGACCTCAGAGGCCTCCTCACGCTCGGCGCCCTGCCGGGGCACCGGCAACGGTGGACCGGGCAGAGGAGCTGATTGGTCGATGTGCTCATCCGGGACGTCGGCCTTCAGCACGCGGCCGAGGATCGCCGCGGCGAGCCCGCACTCGTAGAGGGTCCGGGCGCTCAGCAGGACCGCGAGCGTCGCCAGCACGATCGCAGCGGCTCCGCCGCCGCTGAGCACGGCCAGCGCGGTCAGCAGAATCGCCAGCCCGGGAAGGCTCACGCCGGCTGCCAGGGGCCGTGGCCACACGGCGACCCGCACCAGCTGGCGGCCGCCGCCGTGCTCCTCGATCGCCAGACGAAGGCGTGCGATGCCAAGCAATCCGCCACGGACCTGCAGGTCCCACCGGTCCCAGTCCCCCCCGGAGCGCACAGCGACTCCCTCGCGGTGCAGCGCGCCCATCAAGGAGCGCACCCGTTCCTCGGTTCCCTGCCATTGCTCGCACCAGAACTGCCTTCGCCGCCGCACCGGCAGGGCGAGCGCACGCGGTCCGCGGTGGCGCCACGGCGTCAGCCCGAACGCGAGGCGCCCCTGCAGGCGCGCGAGCGGCTGTGCGAGGTAGAGCAACCCGGTGAGCGCGCGCTTGCGCAGGCTGCTCGTGCCCGCGGGGAACCGAGCCCGCGTCGCGCCCAGCGCGGCATCGACGCCGAGTGCGAAGACCGCACCGAGCAGCAACGGGACCGCTGCCAGCAGCGGCGTCCAAAGGGCACCGAGTGCTGCGATCACGGCCAGGACCGCGATCGCCATGTACCACTCCGGCATCAGCGGCAGAGACTCGAGAAGCGTGTTGCGCGGTCCGTAGAGGGACTGGTAGAAAGCCGTGCCCCAGCCGCCGTAGTAAACGCGCCAGCGCCACCCGCCGCGATGCTGGGCGGCACCGTTGCCGTACAGCCTGCCCTGCCAGCTGACGTGTCCGGCCGCGCTGTAGCGCTCGGGGTACTTGCGCTCGAGGAGCGCCTCGGCCCTGCCATACGCCTGCTGCTGGGTCAGGTATCCGCGTACCGTCGCACGGCGATGATGGAGAACCACCGCGCCGGGATTGAACGCGATTCGCCGACCGGAATCGAGCAGTCGCCAACAGACGTCGACGTCGTCCCCGGCGGCGCGGAACTGGGGGTCGAAGCCGCCGATCGCCTCGAGGGCAGACTTCTCGATCGCCATGTTGCAGCCCGGGATGTGCTCGGCCTCGCGATCAGCGAGCAGGACATGGGCGGGTCCGCCCGGGGCGTTGGCCACGCACTGGGCCACCGCGGTGCTGTCCGGAGGAGGCACGTTCGGACCCCCCACGGCGGCGTGCTCCCCCGATGCAAAGCTCTGAGCCAAGTGCCCGAGCCAGTAGGGGTCGGGCTCGGCGTCATCGTCCGTGTAGGCGATGATCTCCCCGCCGGCCGCCTCCATCCCGGAGTTGCGGGCGGCCGCCAGGCCGCGGTTGGGCGTCTCGACCACGGTCACGCCGGGGTACTCGGCCGCGATGCCGGCGCTGCCGTCGCTCGAGCCGTCCGAGACCACGATCACCTCGTAGCGCGGATAGTCCTGCGCCAGCACCGCCTCCAGGCACCCCCGCAGGGTGGCCGCGCCGTTGTACGTGCAGATCACCACCGACATGCGGGGTGTCTCCGGCGCGTCCGCCGTTGCCGGCCCGTCCTCGGCGAATGCCTGAGCGACGGCGGCGAGCGACGGCTTGGGCTCCCTCGCGCGCGTGGTCAGCCCGAAGTCCCAGTCGAGGATCTCGGCGCCGCCGCGATGCCACTCATCGGTCCATGCGAACACGAACGTCCCGGCGCAACCGGCGCTGGCACACGACTCCAGCTGCCAGGACAGCGACTGCGCTTGTTGCTCGAGGCCGTTTCGGCGACTGTCGAGGCCCAGCTCGGCGATCAGCAGGGGTCTGTCGTCGGCGATGTTCTGCAGACGAGCCAGATATCCCTCGAGCTGGTCGCGCCGCTCCAGGTAGACGTTGAAGGCGACCAGGTCGAAGGTGGAGAGCCGCAGGTACTCGGTCGGCGGGAAGTTCACGTAGGCGATCAGCGCGCCGGGATCCATCTCTCTGGCGGCATCGCCCAGCCGCGCCAGGAAGCGCTCGATCCGGCTCCTGCCGTGCCAGCGCACGATCGAAGCCGGGATCTCGTTGCCGATCGCGTAACACAGCACGGCGGGGTGGCCGGCGCAGGGCGCGATCGCCTGCCTCAGCGACTGCTCGATCTGCTCGGCGGCGCCCGTGTCGAGAAACGCGATGTGCTGCTCCCAGGGAATGCCAACCATGACCAGCAGTCCGTGGCTCTGAGCGAGGTCGAGCAGCCATGGCTCCGGCGGGACGTACAGGCGGATCGCGTTGATTCCGGTGGCGGCCATGCGGGAGAAGTCGAGTGCCGCCGTATGCGGATCGAACCCACCGTCGTGGCGGGAGCTGAACGGGCCGTACGTGACCCCTCGCACCTGCAGCTTGCGACCGCGGTGGAAGATCCCCTTGCCGCGGACGATCGGCCGCTGCGCGGCGGCCGGCGCGGCGCGCTCGGTGGTGGCGTCGGAGGGGGGGCTCTGTTGCATCGTCTCGAGGTGGGATCGTCGGAGGGTGGCGCAGGGGCGCACCGGGCAGCCCGGGGTGCTGTCCGCCGCTGCCTAGAGAACGCGGCCGCGGCACGACGGTGAGCCGGAGACGCGAAATTATTTTGTTGTGCAGGCGCGTTTAGACGATCGGAAGCGGGGGTAGGCCGGGAGCTTCCGTCGGCGGGCCGCGGGCCATCGATTAGGCTCATCTCACCCAAACGGAGGAGAGACGATGGCGTACATGATTCACCACTTCTGGCCGGGCGCGACCAGATCGCAGTACGAGGCGACCGTCGCCGTCGTGCATCCGCCGGAGGGACTGCCGGCGGGTCAGACCCACCACGTGGCGGCGCAGGCGGACGGCGGCATCCTGATCACGGCGGTCTGGGAATCCCAGGAGCAGAGCGAGCTGTTCGTCAGAGACGTGCTGATGGCGAGCATGCCGATCGAGGGCGGCTTCGAGGGCCGGCCCGACGAGCAGGCGGGGGAGATCATCAGCAGCCACAGCTCCTGATGAGGACGAGCACGCCGGCGCGGTACCGCCGAAGCGCCGGCGCGAAGGCGTGCCGCCCGGCGAGCGGCTGCAGAGGGGCTGCTCAGGTCCGTCTTCTGACGCTCGACTCGTCTTGCTTGAACAATTCGGGCTGTTCGGCTTGACGAGCGACCTCGCACCCGTCTAAGTTTTCTCTCATGTGAGCCCGGGTGCGGCTCGCGCAGGCAGCAGCCTTGCAACATGGGAAGCGGGGGACGGTGCACATCTACGTGATCAGCGCGGGGCTACCTGCGCTCACGGCGACTGATCTGACGAGTGCGATCGAGGCAGTCGGAGGCGACTTCGCACTCGACCCGGCCACGCTTTGGGAGGTCGCGTCGACGGACTCGGACGTGCGCGCAGCGGGCATCCACCACAGCCTGGACCGGTGCGGTCCACGCCGGTACGTGCACGGGGCAGACGCAACGAGGACGTGGTTCGACGGCCTGCCCGTAGAGCCCGATGGTCGCTTCGCCGGCCACGACGCCGCTCAGCTGGCTGCGCGCTGGGCCGAGTCCGATCGGCTCGAGGGCGCCTTCAGCGCCGTCCGCCTGGACCGCGAGACAGGCCTCGTGGAGGTCGTGCTGGACGCGATGGGCCTGAGCCCCGTGTACGTCGCGCGGCGCGACTCGGGCGTCCTCATCAGCAACAGCGTGGCCGTGCTGATCTCGTTGCTGAACCTGAGCGGCCCCGACCCGCTCGGTGTCAGCTCGTTCCTCGGGCTCGGCTGGGCGGCGGCGGACCGCGTGCTGGTCACGGACGTTCGCGCCCTCGCAGGCGGCTCGCGTCACACGATCAGGCGCGGCGAGCTCCTCAGCGACCGCGCGTTCGGCCCGGCGACCGTCGCGCGAACCGAGCGCGGCGCGATCGGGCTGAGCGAGCTCGCGCGGCATCTGACGAGCCTGACACGCAGTGCCGTGCACGACATCGACCCCGTCGGTTGCGCGTTGACGGCCGGGCGCGACAGCCGGATACTCGCCGCGCTGCTCGAGGCGGCCGGCGAGGAGGCGCTCTACTTCACGGGAGGTCCGCCGGGGCATCCGGACGTCGTGATCGCCAGCGAGCTGGCGGAGCACATGGGCGTCGCGCACGAAGTCGTGTGCCACGACCCGGCCGATTCCGAGCTCGACTGGACCGACGCGGCCGGGCGCTTCATCGCGCAGAACGACGGCCTCTCTAGCCTGCTGCAGCTCCCCGACTACATCGACCTGACGGCGACGTGGCCACCGCTCGGCGTGAAGCTCGGCGGCGCAGGCGGTGAGATCGGTCGCGCCGGCACCGGCTACATAACGGCGATCGCCACGAACGCTCCCTTGCTCAGACGCTCGCAGGCGCTCCAGCGGCGCCTGCTGGCGATGAAAGTCCGCAACGACGGCGGCGTGATGACCGGTGAGGCGACCGCCGAGCTCTCGCGCTACCTCGACCGGTTCGTCGATGAACGCCTCGAGGAGGGCTGGCGGACTCCGGAGCTGGCCGAGGCCTTCTACGCGTTCGAGCGCGTGGGACGCTGGGCCGCGACCGGCACGCGCCGCGTCGCCGGCACCGACGACGGGTTCAGCCCGCTCAGCACCCGCACGTTCATCGAATACTGCTTCTCGCTCAGCTCCAGCGAGCGCTACATCGAGGCCGCCCACCACCGGTTGCTGGCGGAGCTCGCTCCGGCTCTTCTTCGACACCGCTTCGAGACGCCGTTTCATCCGCAGAGCCGGTGGGTCGCGCCGATCCTCGCCAGCCGTGACCTCGCCACGGTCGGTAGCGGATACGCACGAGGCGCGCTGCGCGCTCGACGAAAGCAGCGCCTCAGCACGACGGGGGAGACAGGAGCGCCGCAGCCTCCATACCCGTTCCTGCACGAGTGGCTGGAGTCGCGCCTCGAGCTGGTCGGGGACCTGTTCGCGCAGGAGCAGTCGCCGCTTTGGGACTTCATCTCACGACCGCGGGTGCTCGCGCTGCTCGCCGGCGAGGAGAGCGACCGCGCACGAAACCAGGAGGCGCTGCTGCGCGCGGCGACGGTCGCCTGGTACTTCCACGGCCCCAAGCCGGCCAACCACCGCCCGCTCGCCCATCAGGCATCCTCCTCGCGGGCGGACGGAACTGAGATCTGAAACGGCCGGCAGGCTAGGAGGGCGGGCTCGAGCGCTTCTCGCCGCGGCGCCCGAGGCGCCGGTAGCCCGGGTGGATCCCCGGCGCCAGGTCCTGCTCCTCGGCGATCCGCCGGAGCATCCTCGCCAGCAGGGCACGCTCATCCGGCTGTAGGGCGGAGGTGATCGCAAGCTCGTGCCGGCGGGCGGCGCGCGCGAGCTCGGCGAGCGTGCGTCGGCCGTCGTCGGTCAGCGAGATCGCGTAGTTACGCCGGTCCTCAGGATCGCGGGCGCGGGTCACCAGGCCCCTCTCCTCGAGCTCGTCGATCAACGCGACAAGCCGAGGCGCGTGCATCCCCAGCGCGTCGGCGAGCTCGCGCTGGCTCTGGCCCGGCACCTGTCCGAGCCGGCGCAGGATGCCCGCCTCGGGGGGTGTGAGTCCCAGCGGCCCGACGCGCTCGGCAAAGGCAGCGGCGGCGTGCGCGCCGAGCTGGGCGAGCAGGAACGCGACTCCGTCGCCCCGCTCTGCCTGCTTGTCGCTGCGCGTCCTGGCCATAGACCGAGGATACACCTGAAGCAGAATAAATACGGTCCGAAATGATTACTACTAGTATCGATCTATGACCATCTCCTCCTCGCTCCCTGATTCCAAGCAGGATCTTCACGGACCGTCGCTCGTGCCCGTGGCGCTGCTCCCCGCCTCACCACCTGCCAAGAGGACTCCCGAAAGGAGCACACCATGAACGGCACACTCACCGACCGCGTCGCGATCGTGACGGGCGCGAGCAGAGGCATCGGCGCAGAGACCGCGCGCGCCCTCGCCCGGGCCGGCGCCCGCGTCGTCCTCGCGGCCCGCGACGAGTCCCGGCTTCAGGCGCTGGCCGCGGAGATCACGGCCACGGGCGGCACGGCGCTCGGCATCCCGACCGACATCGGCGAGCCGACGGACGTCGAACGGATGATCAGCCGGACTCTCGACGCCTTCGGCCGCCTCGACATCGCGTTCAACAACGCCGCCGGCGGCGGGCACCCGCCGACGCCGCTGAGCGAGGTCAGCATCGAGGACTTCGAGAGCGCGCTGAGGATCAACCTTCGCGGTACGTTCCTGTGCCTCAAGCACGAGATCGCCGCGATGCTGGGGGGCGACGCCGGGGGGGCGATCGTCAACATGAGCTCGACAGCGGGCCTGGAGGCAGTCGGCGGCCTTGCCGCCTATGTCTCCACGAAGCACGCGATCGTCGGGCTGACCAAGACCGCCGCGCTCGAGTACGCCCCCCGTGGCATCCGGGTCAACGCCGTAGCGCCCGGGCCGATCCTCACCGAGCATCTCGAACAGGCCGGCGCCGGCGCCCAACAGGGGGCCGCGCAGGCGATGCCGATGAAGCGGATCGGGCGCCCCGAGGAGGTTGCCGCGGCCGTCGTGTGGCTGTGCAGCGACAGCGCCTCGTTCATCACAGGAGCGACGATCCCGATCGACGGTGGAAAGCTCGCAGGAACCGCGGCGTTCGCCCGCCAGGCGCCCCGTCGATGACCACGCCCGCCCAGGAGCCGATGACGCCGGCGAAAGCGCAAGCGCGCCTGTGCAAGAGTGCTCGCCATGAGGCGCGACCTTCGTTACGCCCATCAGCTCGTAGAGCCACTCCGGGTCCCGGCGGGTGAGGCCATCGAGGTCTCACGGCAGTTCGACCCGGGTTACACCGACGGGTTGACGAGCAAGTCGGAGGCGAGCACCCGCTTGGCAGAGTTCGTCTCCCTCCTCGCCGACTACCAGGAGCGCCTCGCGGCCGAGAACACGTTCGGGGTGCTGCTGGTCCTCCAGGGAATCGACGCGGCGGGGAAGGACAGCACGATCAAGCACGTGATGAGCGGCATCAACCCGGAGGGGGTGACCGTGCACAACTTCAAGCCACCATCCGAAGAGGACCTCGACCACGATTTCCTCTGGCGCTATCAGCGCGCGCTCCCCGAACGCGGGCGCATCGGCATCTTCAACCGATCCCACTACGAGGAGGTGCTCGTGGTGCGTGTCCATCCGGAGCTGCTGGACGCGCAGCGCCTGCCGGCGGCCGCTCGCAGCGGCGGGGTCTGGACGCGACGCTACCGAGAGATCAACGAGTGGGAGCACTACCTCGTAGAGAACGGCATCCGTGTCGTGAAGGTCTTCCTGAACCTCTCCAAGGCAGAGCAGGCCCGGCGGTTCATCAAACGCATCGACGAACCAGAGAAGAACTGGAAGTTCGCCCCGGGCGACATTCGCGAGCGCGAGCGATGGGATGACTACCAGCAGGCGTTCGACGCGATGCTCAGCCACACCAGCACCGAGTGGGCACCGTGGCATGTGGTCCCGGCCGATCACAAGTGGTTCGCGCGTCTCGCCACGGCGGCGATACTCCTCGGGACGCTCGCGGAGATCGACCCGCGCTACCCCGACGTCGACGCGGACACGCGCACGGCGATGGCCGCGGCTCGGGCGGAGTTGATGGAGGAGGTGGCGCGTTCAGAGACGGCCAGCGGAAGGTGAGCGTCGGGCCGGCGAGATCGAGACGTGGCGGGTGACGGAGCTCATCGCTCGGGCCGGCCACGCATCATCGCCCGTTCTCGGATGCCTTCCAAGTACCTCGATCTACGCCGCGGACTGCTCGAGACGCGTCGAGGAGAGCTCGGCGACCAGGGTGGCGACGACGTCCGGATCGAACTGCGAGCCCGCGCACTCGTGCAGCTCGGCGATCGCCGCCGCGGGCGCGAGCGCCGCGCTGTACGGGCGCTCGGAGACCATCGCGTCATACGCGTCGCAAGCTGCCACGACCCGAGCGGCCAGAGGAATGTCCTGACCGGCGAGCCGATTGGGATAGCCGCCGCCGTCCCAGCGCTCGTGCGAGGCGCGGACGGCCGCGGCCAGGCTCTCGAGCTCCGGTGCGCGCAGCAGTATCTCCGCACCGCGATCGGGGTGGGTTCGAACGATGTCCCACTCGTGCGGGTCCAACGGGCCCGCCTTGCTGAGGATGTCGGCCGGAACCGCCAGCTTGCCGAGGTCGTGGAGCAGCGCCGCCTGGCGCACGAGCTCGCGCTCTGTCGGGCCGGCGCCCAGGCGGGCGGCCACGCGGGCGCTCAGCTCGGCCACGTCGACGCAGTGGCCGGCGGTGGCCGCGTGATGTGACTCGAGTGCCGCGACCAGGACCTCGACCGTGATCTGGGTGGCGAGCGTCGACCGTGCCGAGGTGCCTCCGGGAGCCGGTCGCGCACCGCGCTTGGCCGCGTACAGGCGCTGGTCTGCCTGCTCGAGCAGAGCGTCCTTCCGGCTGTCCGGGCCCAGGGCGACGAGGCCGGCGGACGCGCCGAGCCGTGGGTCGAGCGCGGCCACGGCGGCGCACGTGCGCATGGCCACGGCAGCCGCGGCTTCCTCGTCGAGACCGGCGAGCAGCAGCGCGAACTCGTCCCCGCCCACCCGGAACGCCAGGTCGCCGCGCCGGCACGCCTCGCCCAGCGCGGCGGCGGCGGCCCGCAGCAGCCGGTCGCCGCCGCCGTGACCGTCCTCGTCGTTGATCCGCTTGAAGTTGTCGAGGTCGATCAGCACCACGCATGTTCCGGTGGTGGCATCGCGTTCCTCGAGCGCGCGATCGAGAGCGTCGTGGAAGCTGCGGTGGTTCAGCAGGCCGGTGAGCGGATCACGGTCGGCCTGCGTCTTTGTGACGTGGTAGCGGCGAGCGTTGTTGAGCGCGATGGCGACCTGGCTGGCGAAGGACTGCAGCACTTCGACATCGCGTGGCAGGAACGTGCGCGACTGCGTGCCGAGCGCCACCAGCAGGCCGCCGCTGTCCCCGAAGAACGTGAGCGGCGCGCTTGCAAGCGAGCACAGCGGCATCGAGGAATCGGCCAGCGGCGCCAGCGCCGGCACTGTCTTCACGTCGTCGATCACAACACACTGCTCGAAGGCCCGGGCGTTGCCGTTGGCCCACGCCTCCAGCGCCTCCGTCGAGCTCTGCGGCAGGTCGGATGAGCTCCGGCATACGAAGCCGTCGCCTTCCCGGACGAGCAGAGCGAACTCCCGCCCGCCGACGGCGGCCTGCGCGTTGCGCGTGACCTTGCTCAAGACCTCCTCCAGCTGGAGATCGGAGACGAGGTCCTGAAGGCTCGCGAACAGCCGCTGGGCGACATCGGCGTTGTCCTCGGCCTCGCGCTGAAGCTGACGCCAGGCGCGCTGACGGCGCCGGACGTCGGAACCGAAGAGCACGGCTGCGCTGGTCAGCGCCAGTGCGCCGGCGGCCGGCAGGGCGGCCGGCAGCAGCACGGCGCTGGCCGACAGGGCTGCCGCGCTGCCGAGACCTGCCGCCAGCATGCGCCTGCCGGCAGAGGTGTGCTCATGCCAGCGCAGCTCATAGACGCACGAGTCGGCTCCGTCGCCGACGCATTCGAGGTGCGTCAGCTGCGCTCGAGGCAGTCCGAACAGCTCCGGGATGATGCTGAGCAGCGCGGCGCTGTACTCGCAATCGAGGCGGTGGAAGCGATGCGCTCCGGAGATGTCCACGAAGCGCGTTTGCGCGTGACCGCTGCCGATGCTGATCAGCTCCATCGCGTGGCTCCCGTTGAAGCGTGCGTTGGCTCGCACGACGCTGCGATACACCAGTTGCGGGGAGCCGAGCGTGCGCAGCGCCACCTTCAAGCCGCCGGCCACCTTCAGATCGAGAGCAAGGCCCGCCATCTCCGTCAGGAAGCCTGGGTTCTCCAGCACCGCGGCGCTCGCCTCGAACAGCTCGATCTTGGTCTGCCAGGAGAACCAGCAGTTCTCGTCGCGCAGCTCAGCCTCACACGCGGAGAGCCCGCAGCGGCTCAGCACAGCCTCGACCGCGCTGGGTCCTCCGACCTTGTCCAGGTAGGCGAGCAGCAGCGCCGAGGTCACGCCGCTCGTCTCACGCGGTTGCCCGCGCAGCTCCGAGTCGGGCGATCGGTCCTCGTGACCGTCGTTTGGACTCACGGGTAGGCGATCGGCGCCCGGGCTCCTACCTGCATTCGTGCACGTCGCCAGTCGGCGGATTGGCATGGCGCCACTGCGCATAGCGACGCAAAGCTCTCAAGAGCTGGCCGGCGGCGCAGGGTG
>JAOPZS010000088.1 GCA_025963965.1 Solirubrobacterales bacterium | reverse complement strand
TCGCCCGACACCGAACCCGAGCTCGCCTCGATGATCGAGCTCTACAAGCGCCGGCGCGACCTCGTCTGCGACGCGCTGCAGGAGATCGGGGTGCAGGTGCGCCGCCCGCACGCCACGATCTACATCTGGGCGCCGGTTCCGGACGGCTTCGAGGGCTCGGCCGCCTACGCCGAGCACGTCCTCGAGCAGGCCGCAGTGGTGATCTCGCCGGGGGCGATCTACGGGCCCGCCGGGGAGGGCTGGTTCCGGATCTCGCTGACGACACCCGACGAGCGGCTGCTCGAGGCGGTGCAGCGCCTGGGGCGGCTCGCCGCCGCTTAGCGCAATCGCCACGGCCCGCCCTGCACACCTCCTAGACTTGACTGTGAATGGATAGGAGCCGAAGCGGCCGCAGCGCCGAAAGCGCATCACGAAACGGATCCGAGCCCGCCCAGCGGGCTCGCCAGCGGGCGTTCTGCGTGGGCGCGATCGAGCAGGGCGACGACCTTGAGGAGCTGGGGGAGCTGCTGCGCACGGCCGGCGTCGCAGTCGTCGGTGAGATGCTGCAGCGACGGGAGACCCCGCACCCGAACACCTACCTGGGACCCGGGAAGGTCGCCGAGGCCAAGGCTGCGGCGAAGGCCGCCGATGCGAACCTGATCGCCTGTGACGATGAGCTGACCGCGCGCCAGGAGCGAAACCTCGAGGAGGCGATCGGCCTGCCGGTGATCGATCGCACGACCGTGATCCTCGACATCTTCGCCTCGCACGCCGGCAGCGCCGAGGGCAAGCTCCAGGTTGAGCTCGCCCAGCTCGAATACAACATGGCGCGCATGCGCGGGCTGTGGAGCCACCTCGAGCGACTCGGCGGCGGGATCGGCACGAGGGGCCCCGGTGAGACCCAGATCGAGACGGACCGCCGGCTCGCGCGCAACCGCATCGCGGCGCTGCGCCGCCGACTGGAGCACGTCAAGGGAACGCGCGCCGTGCAGCGCGCCGAGCGCGAGCGCGCCGCGATGCCGACGATCTCCCTGGTCGGCTACACGAACGCCGGCAAGTCGACGCTGCTGAACGCGATGACCGGCTCGGAGGTCGGCGTCCGCGACCGGCTCTTCCACACGCTCGACCCGACCACCCGCACGCTGCGCATCGCCGGTCGCACGCATCTGCTCACAGACACGGTCGGCTTCATCTCCAAGCTTCCCCACCAGCTCGTCGACGCCTTCGCCGCGACGCTCGAGGAGACGCGCCGCGCCGACCTGCTCGTCCACGTTCTCGACGCCTCCGCCGGCGAGGAGCACGCGGCTGCGATGAAGGCTGCCGTCGAGGGGACGCTGGAGGAGATCGGCGCCGGAGACCAGCCCCGGCTGCTCGTCCTCAACAAGGCCGATCTGCTCGACGACGACGAACGGCGCGAGCTGCGCCTGCACAATCCGCAGGCGACCCTGATCAGCGCCGAGACGGGCGAGGGCCTCGAGGAGCTCGAGCAGCGGATCGAGGCGGAGCTGGCCCACACGCTGCGCCCGCTCGAGCTGCTCGTTCCCTACGCCGACGGGGGCAGCCTCGCCGAGCTGCACGAGCTGGCCGGAGACGTGACGCGCGAGGACACAGCCGAGGGCGTGCGCGTGCATGCCCTCGTGCCGGCGCGCCTGGCCGAGCGCTTCGCCCGCTTCGCCGTCGCCTAGAGCGCGCGGCCGGGCTAGACGCCGGCGGCCCGCAGCGCGGCAGCGTGCGTCTGGCGCTCGATCTCGTCCTCGAGCGGCGGCAGGGCCTGTGCGTCCAGGCCGAGAGCGCGAGCGATCAGCCAGTCGGCGAACCACACGTTCTTCGGCAGCAGCGGCCCGTGCAGGTAGGTGCCGATCGTCGCTCCGGCGACGGCGCCCTCGAAGCGGCCTCGCCCGTCGTTGCCCAGGCCGCGCAGGACCCGCCCGAGCGGCGCCTGGCCGCTGTCGAGATGAGTCCTCCCACCATGGTTCTCGAAGCCGGCCAGCACCGCGCCCGCCGGCGCTCCCGGGAGCCCCGCGGGCTCGATCGCGACATTGCCGATCAGCCTCGGGCCGTCCTCTCGGATCGTCTCGAGGTCGAGCAGTCCGACCCCCTCGATGCGCTCGGAGCCGAGCGTGTAGGAGCGCCCCAGAAGCTGGTAGCCGCCGCACACGCCCAGGATCACCGCGTCGCGGGCAGCGGCTGTTCGCAGCGCCTCGGCCTTGCTCGCGAGCAGGTCCTCGGCGCACAGGCGCTGGTCGCGATCCTGGCCGCCGCCGATGTAGAAGAGGTCGTAGCCCTCGGAGTCCAGGCGCTCGCCGAGGCTGCTCGCGCTCAGCTCGAAGCCGATGCCGCGCCAGGCGCAGCGCCGCTCGAGCACGATCAGGTTGCCGCGGTCGGCATAGATGTTCATCAGGTCCGGGTAGAGCGCGCAGACGCGAAGCGTGCGGCCTGACGGCGCCGCCGGCGCTGTGGACTCAGACATGGGCGAGGATCACCTCGCTGCCGGAGTGCTCGTATGTCTCCCCGATCGTGCGGGCCGGCTCCGGGTTCAGCCCGGCCGCGCGCAGCTCCTGCGCCAGCCCCGCCTCCGTGAGGATCTCGAGCTCGACGACGTCGTGCTCGACGGGGGCGGGCGGCGCACCGCCGGAGGGCAACACGAGCCGCTCTCGCTCGATCCTGATGAAGTGCTCGCGTCGCTGCACGCGTACGGCGCGGCTCAGGTACAGCGCGTCGCCGAGCTTGGCTCGCTCGGGCGACGGGCCGAGGCCGCCGGCCCTGCTGTCGAAGCAGTCCACATCGCTCACGATCGCGCATGCGAGGCGCGCGCCTGGCCGCAGATGCGCACGCGCCCGCGTGAACAGCGCGGCGCGCTCGTCTGGGCCGCGAAGCAGCTGCAGAGTCTGCATCGGCACAAGGCAGAGGTCATAGCCCTGACGCTGCAGCGAGAAGTCGCGGGCGTCGGCCTCGACGGTCTCCACGGCCATCCCCCCGGCCCGCTCGGCGAGCACCGCCAGCAGCTGTCCGTCGGCGTCGAGAGCCGTCACGAGGTGCCCGGCCCGGGCGAGGTCGAGCGCGACGCGCCCGCTGCCGCAGCCGATGTCGAGCACCCGCGCGCTGGCGCCACCCGGGGCGGATTCGCCAGCCAGCTCACGCCACAGCGGCAGGTCGGCGTCGTAGCCGCCGCACTCCAGGTCGTGCCAGATCACGCCGAGCGCGGGGGAGTCGGTCACGACCACCGGCCCGCCACCTCGCCGCGGCTGGCCAGCAGCTCTCGCAGGGCGAGCATCGCCGTGTAGGTCGGTAGCGCAAAGAGGGGGCGCCCGCGCTCGCCCTGCTCGGCGGCGGCGGCGAGCGCCGCGGGCAGCTCCGGCACGACCCTGATCCGCTCCTCCTCTACTCCTGCGTACTTCAGGCGCGCGGCGAGGTCGGCCGCTCGGTTGCCGGAGCAGACCACGTTCGCGATGCGCCCGGCGAGCAGCTCGAAGTCGGCGTCCCAGATCCACGACACGTCGCGCCCGTCGGCGATCTGGTCGTTGAGGATCCCCAGCAGGTCGTGGCTGCCGTCCTCGAGCGTGAGCGTGCGCAGCACCTCGTTGGCGCCGGCCGGGTTCTTGACGAGCAGGATCCGCAGCTCGCGCGGGCCGCGGGGAGTGGAAAGCGTGACGGTCTCTGCCCGCCCGAACGCCGGCCGGGTGCCCTGCAGGCCGGCGACGATGCGCGCCAGCGGCACCCCGAGCGAGCTGGTCAACGCCGCGGCGGCGAGCGCGTTGTAGACGTTGTAGAGGCCCGGCAGAGCCAGCGTCACCTCGGCGCTGCCCTCGCTCGTCGTGAGCGTGAAGGCTGCCGAGCGGACGCCCTGCAGTCGCACATCGGTGGCGCGCACGTCGGGCTCGGGTCGCCCGCGCCCGCAGCTCGGGCAGTGGTAGCGGCCGAGATGACCGAGATACACGGCATCGAAGACGTACGGGGCTCCGCAGTTGCGGCAATGCTTCGCGTCGGCCGCGTGCGCCAGACCGGGCAGTGCCAGCGAATCGTCCTGCACGCCGAAGTAGACGACGCCCGCTCGCTCGCGGCCGAGGTCCGCGAGCAGCGGATCGTCGGCGTTGAGGATCGCCTGCGCATCGCTTGCGAGCAGCACCTCCCGCCAGCTGTCGGCGATCGCCTCGAGCTCGCCGTAGCGGTCGAGCTGGTCGCGAAACAGGTTGCCCAGCAGGATCGCGCGGGGTTGCAGTTCCTCGGCGACGCGGGCCAGCCACAGCTCGTCGACCTCGAACAGCCCGAGCTTTCCGGCGATCCGCTCGCCGCCGGAGGCGGCGTCGAGCAGCGCCGTGGCGACGCCTCCGGCCATGTTGGCGCCGGCCGGGTTGTGCACCAGCTCGACGCCCTCCCCGGCGAGGATGCCGGCGGCCATCGCCGCGGTGGTCGTCTTCCCGTTCGTCGCCGAGATCAGGGCGCTGCCCTCGGCGAGGCGGCCGCCCAGCGTCGCGATCGCGCTCGGCTCGAGCTGCATGAGCACGCGCCCCGGCAGGCTCGTCGCGCCCGAGCCCCGCAGCCGCGAGAGTGCGCCGGCGCCCCGCGCGATGGCGAGCTTCGCCGTCAGCAACCCGGCCATCAGGCCCCCGTCGTCGCCGCGCCGGCGGTGGGCGCACCGAGCGCCGCCGCACCCTGCACCGGTGTGATCACGGTGACCGCGCCGCTGAGCGCGCTGACGCGCACCGGCAGCGCGCCGATCGGATCGCCGTCGGCGTACATCTGAAACGGGCGGTCGGCGGAGATCGTCACCGAGGCGGCCCTGAAGACGCGCACCTGCGGCAGCTCGACATGCGTCCCCTTGAACACGCGCGGCAATCCCGTGAGGAAGCGCAGCTTGCTGGTCCTTTCGCTGACGACGATGTCGAGCAGGCCATCGTCGAGCATCGCCTGCGGCGCGACGAACATACCGCCGCCGTAGGCCCTCGAGTTCGCCACGGCGACCGAGTAGCCGTGCGCGGTGTGCCGCTCACCGCCCTCGAGCTCGAGCTCGAAGCGGGCGGGGCGCCAGGTGAGCAGCGCACGCAGCGCGCCGTATGCGTACACGAGCCCGCCGAGCCAGGCCGGGGCCTCGTTGGCGATGCGGTTGGCGTCGCTGTCGAAGCCGGCCGAGGCGATCCCGACGAACGCCCTGCCCGGGTCCTCGCCCGCAAGCTCCTGGACGAGGCCGAGATCGAGCGGGCGCGGAGTGCCGGCGGCGACCGTCGCGCAGGCCTCCTGCGGATCCTCGGGAAGCTCCAGCACGCGCGCCAGATCATTGCCTCGGCCGCCGGGCAGCACGCCCAGCAGCGAGCCCGGGATCGTGCGCAGCTCATCGGCGAGCACGCCGACGAGGCCGTCGCCGCTCAACGCGACGACCGTCTCGCCGCCCTCGGCCGCCTCCCGGGCCAGCCGGCGGGCATGGGCGATGTCGCGCGTGTCGATCCGTCTGACCGTCAGCCCGTGTCCGCGCAGCGCGCGCTCCATCTCCGGCGCCAGGCGCGCCGCGCGGCCGCCGCCGGCGCTCGGATTGACGATCAGGCAGACGGGACCGGGCACCAGGCAAGCCTAGTGTGAGGCCGATCCTCAGCCGCTGGCGGCGGCCCGCGCGCGGTCGCGACGGCGCCGCCCGACCGCGGCTGCGACGGCGATCGCGGCGATCACCACGAACAGACCGAGCAGCACGGCGGGCGCCACGCCGATGCCGCCGAACGGCAGTGCGAACAGCTCGACGATGCCGAGCCCGAGAGCGAGGAGCACGATGATCAGCATGATGATCAGGAGGATGCCGCGCAGGCGCGCGAGGATGCCGGCCGAGCCGGCGGGCATCAGCAGGCCCATCGCCCGCAGCGCGAACATCTGGCGCCCGCTCGGGGCCTCTTGGCCCATCCGCTCGACAGCCGTCTTGAGGTCCCCGGCACGACGCTCTGCCAGTGCAAGGGAGGCATCGGCCATGCGCCTGAGCTGCATCCGTTCCTGAGGCCGCGCGGCCGCGATCGCACGCTGAAAGTAGCCGCGCGCGGCGGGCGCGTCGAAGCGCTCCGATGCGCGGGCGCCGAGGATCGCCATGGCCGCGGACTTGTATTTGGTCTCGGCCTCGAGCTCCTCGTCGGAGCGCTGCTCGAGCGCCTTGATCGCCTCCATCGCGCCGCGCTGCTCGATCCGTACCTGCCGCTGTTTGGGGGCCATGAGCGGCCATTCTACGGGCTCGCGGACCACTCGTCGGGCCGGCCGGCCGAGCTCGTGCCAAGGAGCGGCCGAGCGCCGGGCAGGAGGTATGCTCGCGGCGTGCAGGAACAGAACTTCTCGCGCCGGGGGAGGCTGGGGGCACGCGTGTGCGTGCTGGCGGTGACGGCCGTGTTGTGCGGCGCCGCGGCCGCGCCCGCCGCCGTCGCCGCGAACGTCGAAGGCGGGAACGCCTTCAGCGAACTGTCGCGCAAGGCTCAGGAAGAAGAAACCACCACGTCGACTGCGACGACCACGGCAGCGGCCGAAACCGAAACGAAAAACTCGAGCAAGACGCTCCTGATCGGCATCGGCGTCGCGATCGTGCTGCTCCTTTTGATCGCCGGCGTGATCATTCGCGACGCCCGGCGCGTGGCACCGGCGGGAGCCGTCGAGATGGCCGAAGGGAGCTCCGCCCGCGACCCGGCGGTACGCCGGCGAAACCGACGTGCCAAAGCCAAAGCGGCACGGGCGCAGCGCAAGAAGAACCGCTGAGCCGGCGGGTCTGCTCAGCGGCCGGCGCGGACCGGCGTGCTGCTGCGCAGCGGCCCCCGGACGCGCGGCGGGGGCGCCGGCGAGGGCGACCCGTGGGGGCCCCCACGGCGGGGGTTGCGCGGGAGCGGCGTACGCGGGTGCGGGTTCAGGGGACCGCCCGGCAGCGCCTTGGAGCCGCCGTCCTCTTCGCTGGAGTCCGAGGCGTCCGTGGCGACCTGCGACTCGTCGTAGCGGAACGGGATCCAGAGCATCAACGCAGCGATCGGAAGCTTGATCAGCCCCGCCAGCAGAAGTACCCACATCCACGTCTGCATCCTTCAAGCGATGGTACTACTGCCCGGTGCGCGCGGACGCGATAACCGGAGTGGCCCGGCTGGACGCCGAGGTCACCGAATGCCGGCGCTGCCCGCGGCTGGTGGAATGGCGCGAGCAGGTCGCACGTGAGCGGCGTGCGGCCTTCGCCGAGGAGACCTACTGGGGCCGTCCGCTGCCGGGCTTCGGCGACCCCCGGGCGGGCATCCTGCTGCTCGGTCTGGCGCCCGCGGCGCACGGCGCGAACCGCACCGGGCGGATGTTCACCGGAGACCGTTCCGGCGATTTCCTCTACGCCGCGCTGTATCGCGCCGGCCTCGCCAGCAGCCCGGTCTCGCGGAGCGCCGGCGACGGGCTGGCGCTGAGCGGGGCGCGCATCACGGCGGCCGTCCGCTGCGCTCCGCCGGCGAACCGCCCGACACCGGCTGAGCGCGACAACTGCCTGCCGTGGAGTCTGCGCGAAGCGGAGCTGCTCGAGGACGTGCGCGTCGTGATCTGTCTCGGCGCGTTCGCCTGGGACGCCGCGCTGCGGCTGCGCCGGGCGCTGCGTCCGGAGCAGCCGCCGCCGCGCCCGCGCCCGCGGTTCGGCCACGGGGCGGAGGCGCCAGGGGAGCCGTGGCCGCTGCTGGGCTGCTACCACCCGAGCCAGCAGAACACGTTCACAGGGCGGCTGACAGAGGCGATGCTCGACGAGGTGCTCGACCGTGGGCGCGAGCTGTCGGGAGCGGGAGCGGGGCGGAGCTAACCTCCGAAGATGTCCTTCTCAGCAGCCGACGGGCGCACACAGCTGCTGAGGGTGGTGGCAGGAGCGGCCGACCGGCTGGCCGTGGCGCTGGGGCTCTTGAGCGGGGCGTACGAGCTGCTCGACGAACGCTCTGCTGAACAGCTAGAAGAGCAGATCTTCCGCCCGGTGCAGGTCGCGTACGGGCGCTTGCGGCGGACGCACAGCGAGTTCGCGGCGCGCTCCGGGCTGCCCGGCCGTGACTTCGCGCCCGCCCCCGAAGGCGCTCCCGCGCGTGGGCTGCAGGGCCTGCTCGACAGCGCCGTCAGCGAGGTGCTGGCGGCCGACGGGGAGCTCGGGACGCTGCAGGACTCGATGCTGCCGGTCGAGGTGGGTGATCCCGAGTTGCGGGGCGGCCTGCAGGATGTGCGCTCGAGGCTGAGCGGTGTCTCGCCGGCGGCCCGCGGGCTGATGCGCACGTTCGGTCGCTAGGCGAGCTCGACTTCCAGCGGCGGGTGGTCGGACAGCTCGACGATCTGACCCCGTGAGCTGACGCGGCGATCGTGCAGGCGTGGCTCGCCGACGAGTCGCAGATGGGCAGCGAACAGGTGATCGACGTCGCGCGCGGCGACGTGGCGGAGGGGGGAGGGCGCACGCGGTGCGCGCAGGTTCAGGTCACCGCCGAGCACGACCGGCGCGCCGCCGGCGCAATCGAGCGTGATCTCGGCCATGCGTGCCAGCTCTTGCTCGGCGAGCGGCACACGAGTGCTGGCGTGAAAGTTCGCCACCACGGTGCCGCCGGCAAGCGTTGCGATCTGCGCGACCCGCCGCTCGGGCCAGGTCCGCAGGCGCACGGCGCGCGCTGCGTCCACCGGCGCACGGGCGAGCAGCGCGTTGGCGCCGCCGCCGTTGGACTTGGCGAGGTCTGGAAGGCGCCTGGCGAGGGCGCGTCGCAACGGGAGCAGCGAGTTGCGCGAGGTCAGCGCAGTGCGGTGCTCGGCGGCGCATGCTCGGGCAAGGTGCGGCGACCACCAAGGCGGAACCTCCTGCAGCATCGCCACGTCCCAGCTCCAACCGGCCAGCAGCGCGGCGAACTCGTCACGCAGCTCTCTTCCCGCGGGGGGCCGCGAGCGTCCGTGGAACAGGTTCCACGTCAGGACGCGCACCGCGACCGGGAGGCGTCGCTAGTCGACCGGCTGGCCGTTGGCGGTGAGCACGACCTCGATGTTCCCGCGTGTCGCGTTGGAGTACGGGCAGACCTGATGGGCGGCCTTGACGAGGTCCTTGGCGGCCTGAGGGTCCTCGACGCTCGGCAGGCTCACGTCGAGCTCGACACCGAGCTGAAAGCCGCCTTTGCCGTCCGGCGAGAGCGAGACCTTGGAGTCGATCCCGACGTCGCCGGTCTCGAGCTTGGCGCGGCGCCCGGCGACGCCCATGGCTCCCTCGAAACAGGCCGCGTAGCCGACGGCGAAAAGCTGCTCGGGGTTCGTGCCGCCGCCCTGGCCGCCCATCTCGGCGGGCAGCCGCAGGTCGACCTCGAGCACCCCGTCGCTCGTGCGGCCGTGACCCTCCGCGCGCCCGCCCGTCACATGCGCCTCGGCCGTGTAGATCGTGTTCGCCATCGGGTCGTCTCCTCCGTTTCCAGGTTTCCCAACGATGCTAGGACACGAGGGCTCGCGAGGCGTAGGATCCGATCATCGGGATTTCCTGCGGAGCGGGGGAGCGACATGAGTGCCAAGACGATCCTGTCGATCGACGGCGGCGGCATCCGCGGCGTGATCCCGGCGACGTTGCTGGAGGCGATCGAGGAGCGAACCGAACAACCGGTCTCGAGCCTCTTCGACGTCATCGCCGGCACCTCGACGGGTGGCATCCTGGCGCTCGGGCTGAGCTGCCCGAAGCGCGACGCGGCCCAGCCGCGCTTCACGGCCGCCGAACTCCTCGACCTCTACCGCGGGAAGGGAGGCAAGATCTTTCCGCACGAGTTCTCGGGTCGCTTTCGCCAGCTGCTCGGACCCAAGTACTCCGACCGTGGACGCCATGAGGTGCTCAGTGAGAAGTTCGACGGAGCGCGGCTGAGCCAGGCGCTCACGGACGTGCTCGTCACGTCCTACGACCTGCAGGGCAGACGGCCGTTCTTCTTCCGCAGCGCGAGCACGGGATCGACGGGTGGCCCGCGCGACTACACGATGGTCGAGGCGGCGATGGCGACCTCGGCGGCGCCCACGTACTTCCGGCCGACCCGGATCGCCGCGGCGGCTGAGGACGAGGACGAACTGGTGCTGGTCGACGGCGGCGTCTTCGCGAACAACCCGGCGATGTGCGCCTTCGTCGACGACAGCTCCGCCAAGGGCGTGGCAGCCGGCGCCTTGATCGTCTCGCTCGGCACCGGCGAATCGATTCGGCGAACTCAGCGGGTGTATCCGGCCGCCAAACGGTGGGGCCTGCTCTGCTGGGGCAAACGGATCATCAATCTCGTCTTCGACGGCGTCTCGGAAGCGACGAGCTACGAGATCGGCTCGGTGCTCGCCCAGAGCGACTCGTACCGCTTTCAGGTCGAGCTGCCGCCGGAGCACGAACACCTGGACGACACGCACGCCGCAAACACCGAAGCGCTCGAGAAGCTGGCCAAACGGTTGATCGACGCGCAGCCGGCCAAGCTCGACGAGCTGTGCGTGAAGCTGCTGCAGCGCGCTGGCAAGCCGCTGCCGCCGAGGTACGCGGCTCAGAGCGGCGCCGGAAGCGCCGCATAGGGCGTGCCTACGGCCTGCTCGCCTTCGTCAGCTTCACATAACATGCATTATCGAGCGTAGAGGGGGAGCGTGTCGGATCGGCTCTGCGGGTACCCCGCTTGAATGTCGAGCGTGGCGGGCAAGCAAAGGACCCTGGCTGGGCGCTACGAACTGCACGAGGTGCTCGGTCGTGGCGGCATGGGCGTCGTGTATCGCGCCACCGACCGGGTGCTCGCACGGACGGTCGCGGTCAAGCTGCTGCCCGCAGCGTTCGCCGAGGAACGACCCGAGCACGTAGCGCGCTTCGAGCGCGAGGCACGTGCCGCCGCGTCGCTGAACCACCCCGGGATCGTCGCGATCTACGACACGGGCGCCGAGGAGGCAACGCGCTTCATCGTGATGGAGTGCGTCGACGGCTCCAGCCTCGCCGCGATCCTGCGCAAAAGCGCGCCCCTCGCTCCTGCGCGCGCCGCGGAGATCGGCCGGGACATCGCCGACGCCCTGGCGGCGGCGCACCGAGCCGGTCTCGTCCACCGAGACGTGAAGCCGGCGAACGTGATGCTCACCGCGAACGGCACCGTGAAGGTCCTGGACTTCGGCCTCGCGAAGGCGCTCGACGCCACGGCGCTGACCCGCGAGGCCGAGGTGCTCGGCAGCGCCGCGTACATGGCGCCCGAGCAGGCCCGCGGGGAACTCGTCGACGAGCGCTCGGACATCTACTCTCTGGGCTGCCTGCTGTACGCGATGCTCACCGGACGCCCCCCGTTAACAGGCGATGCGGCGGCCGCCATCCTCCACCAGCAGATCGACCGCGCGCCCCGGCCGCCGAGCGAGACGAACCCGAACGTGCCCGGCGCGCTCGACGCGCTCGTGATGACGATGCTCGCGAAGGCCCCGGAGGACCGTCCGCAGCGCGTCGCACAGGTCCGCGCACAGCTGGCCGAGCCGCACCCGGCGGCCTCCCGGGGACACGCTGATCGCGGCGACGCCCCGACGCAGGTGACGCCCGCGCCCTCGGACACGCGCAGGCCCAGGCCCAGCCGCAAGGCGCTCGGCGCGGTGGCAGCCGCGCTCGCGCTGCTGATCGGCGCGGTCCTGGCGTTCGCCCTGCCGGGCGGCTCGCAGCCTCGAGTTGCAACGGCGTCCGGACGCTCGACGGTAGCCCGGTCCACCTCGAGCCGAGCCCACGTGGCGCCGCCCCGCGCCGGGACGGCCACCGCCGCCGGCTCGTCCACCGCGACCACGACGACGTCCGCACCGGCGACGACGAGCGCGCCCGCGGCCCCGCCGTCCGTCGCCGGAGCTGCCGGCGCGATCACCTCGCTGATCGCTCACGACGCTGCCTCTGGCGCGATTGGTCAGCAGGTCGCCGCAGCGCTGACGAGCGCCCTCGGCGACATCGTCGGCACCTACGAACGGGGCGACGTCGGCGGCGCGGAACAGAAGCTCGCTGACCTCTCGAAGACGGTCGCGAGGGTCGCGGACCACGAAGCGAGCACATCCTCGCCTGCGGCTGTCCTGGGCGCGGCGCTCGGCACGCTGGGCTCAGCGCTCGCCGCCGCGGGTCCTGCCGGCGAACCCGGCGAAGGGCCGGCCGGCGTACCGGCCGCCGACGGCGGCAAGGGCCCCGGACACGCCAAGCATCAAAAGGACGGGCACGAAGGTTCTCACGGCGGCGACTGACGGCACCGGCGGCGCTCGTTATGACGAGCGGCTCTCCGCTCAGCCGCGGTGTCTACTCGACCGGCTCCCACGGCGGCGCCTCGCCCCATCCCCATTTAGGCACGGGCGCGTGCTCGGCGACCTCCGCCCCGGGCTGGGAGTTATGTACCGCAAGGCGGGTCCCCCACTCGAGATACGCCACGAGCGCCGAGCGGAACTCGGGGTCCTGCGGCAGCTTCGCGTCATCCGCAGCGACGCTCATCAGCGTCGCGAAGCGCAAGCGCTGCTCCGGCGTGATCGCAAGACCCCGGTGCTTGGCGACCATCCGCTCGTAGCCCCCGAGATCGTCGGTGTAGCGGCCCGGACCGCCGAACACCTCACACCACCATGCGACGACGTGGTCGCGGTGCTCCTCGCCGACGGCGCCGCCGAACAGCGGCGAGAGCAGCACGTCGGCTTCGACGCGGTCATAGAACGCCGCGATCAGGCGCTCGAAGGCCTGCACTCCACCTGCCCACTCATAGAGCGTCTTCGCCACGCCGCGATCATAGGCCGAAGATCGATCCCGCCCTCCCGGCGCAGAGCCGCGCGACTAGGCTCCCACGGACCCGAGAGGAGCCTGCATGCCCCTGACGCGCATCGACATCCCAAGCGGCAAACCGCCCGAGTACCGCGCGACTCTGCGCGACGTCGTCTACGAGACCCTCAACACCGTGATGGGCGTCCCCGACGACGACCGCTTCGAGGTGATCACCGAGCACGATCCGGAGAACCTCAACATCAGCTCCGACTACCTCGGGATCGAGCGCTCCGCCGAGGCGGTCGTGATCCAGATCACGCTCAACGAGGGACGCGCCGTCGAGATGAAGCGCGCCTTCTACGCGGCACTGGTCGCCGCCCTGCACAACCGGCTCGGGATCCGTCGTGAGGACGTGGTGATCAGCCTCGTCGAGGTCAAGACGGAGAACTGGTCGTTCGGCAACGGCGTCGCGACGTACGCCCAGGGGTGAGTGGAACGAACGCCTGTGACCGCGGAGCGCACAGCTCGCGGAATCGAGGAGTCGCGGACAGACCCTGACCTCAATGCGATCTAGCCTCCCCGGCCATGATTGCGACACAGACACACCAGCCGACCACCGCACGTGATGAAGTGCCCCGCGCGATGACCGGGGATCCTGGCGAGAAACAGACCGAGACGGACGACGGGGCGCCGGCGATCTCCGCCAGGCAGCTTCGCCGCACGTTCAAGGGCGAGATCGAGGCTGTCCGCGACATCGACCTGACGATCGCGCGTGGCAAGGTGTTCGGCTTTCTCGGCCCCAACGGCGCCGGCAAGACGACAACCGTCCGGATGCTCTGCACGCTGCTGCCCCCGACGGCCGGCAGCGCCACCGTCGCGGGCCTCGACGTCGTCCGCGACGCTGCCGAGGTCAGAAAGAGGATCGGCGTGGCGCTGCAGGAGATCGGCCTGGACCCGGTGCAGACCGGCCGAGAGCTCCTGCAGCTGCAGTGCGGCCTCTACGGCATCACCGGTCAGCGCGGCAGGGAGCGCACCGAGGAGCTGCTCGAGCTCGTCGGCCTGACGGACGCGGCCGACCGGCGCACGAAGACCTACTCGGGCGGCATGAAGCGGCGGCTCGATCTCGCCACCGCGCTCGTTCACCAGCCGGAGGTGCTGTTCCTCGACGAGCCGACGACCGGCCTGGATCCTGCCTCGCGGATGAGGATCTGGGATGAGGTCCGCCGCATCAACGCCGGCGGCGCGACGATCTTCCTGACCACGCAGTACCTCGAGGAGGCCGACCAGCTCTGCGACCGCCTGGCGATCATCGACGGCGGCCTGATCGTCGCCGAAGGTACGCCCGAGGCGCTCAAGGCCGAGATGGGCCACGATGTCGTCTCCGTCTCCCTCGACGGCGCCGACCATGCCGGGACCGAAGCCGCGCTGCGCGGGCTGGCAGGGCTCGAGCGGATCGTCGCCGAGCCCGACGCGCTGGCGCTCTACATCGACAACGGCGCCGTCGCGATCGCCGAGATCGTCCGCCGCCTCGACGCCGAGGGCATCAGGGTGGGTGCGATCAGCGTGGCCCGGCCGTCGCTGGACGACGTCTTCCTGAGGGCGACGGGCCGTCGCCTCGAGGGCACCGGCCAGGACCCAGATGAGACGGAGGAGGACCAGGGATGACCGAGGTGCTGCTGCTTGGCCGCCGCGCGGTACGGGAGATCGCGCGCTATCCGGAGGCGACGATCCCGGCGCTGTTCATCCCCCTGTTCTTCCTCGTCGTGAACATCGGGCAGGTGTCGAAGACCTTCCCCAGCAGCACGCCGTTCCTGAAGGGCGAGGGCTATGCCGCCTTCCAGCTGCCCGTCTCGCTGATGTTCGCCGTCGCCACCGCCACGACCGGGCTCGCGATCGTCACGGAGATCGATGTCGGCTACTTCGACAAGCTGCTCGTGACCCCGGTGCGGCGGTCCTCGATCATCTTCGGACGGCTGACGGCCGACCTCGTGCGCGGCATCGGCGGCTCGACGCTCGTCCTGCTGGTCGGCCTCGCCTTCGGCGTCTCGATCCGCAGCGGCGTCGGAGGCGCGATCGTGATCGTCCTGCTCGCAGCGCTGTTCGGCGTCGCCTACGCCGGCTTCGGCGTGCTAGTCGCCCTGCGCACGCGCAACGTCCAGGCGACGCAGTCGAGCTTCCTGCTGTTCTTCCCGCTGCTGTTCTTGACACCGAACTTCGTCCCGTTCGAACGGCTCTCCCCGGTGATGGAGACGCTCGCCAGGATCAACCCCGTGAGCTACGTGATCGTTGGCCTGCGCTCGCTGGTGATCGACGGCTGGAAGCTCGGCGAGCTGGGCGTCTGCGTGGCCGTGATCGTGGGTCTCGGCGTGATCCTCACGGGACTGTCGTTGCGCGTGATCGCCACGTACGACCGCTAGGCCGGGGGGCGCACGCCCATCAGCAGCGCGATTCGTCAGCGCTCACCTGGGCGTTCTCACCCGTAGCGATCTTCAACGCGGTATGCCAAAGTGTTGGCGGTGGCACGTCTCCTCAGACGACGGGTGAGCCTGACGATTGCGCTGGCCGCGCTTCTCGCGGGCGGCACGGCGGTGGCGCTCGGCGCGACCGGCGCTGCCTCGCACACAAGGCACGGCCACGCAAACGGCCGCATCGCGCGCGGGCCGTCCCGCCACGCCGGTCTGCTGGCGACGGCTTCTTCCTACCTCGGTGTTCCGACCACGCAGATGCGCAGCGAGCTCGCCTCCGGCAAGACGCTCGGTCAGCTCGCGGCCGCGACTCCCGGTAAGTCCGAAGCGGGCCTCGTCGCCGCGATCCTCACCGCCGCGAAGCTGCGCCTTCACTCGGCCTCGGCCACGCTGCCCGCCCGGGTGGAATCGCTCGTCCGCGGCAGGCCTGGGCGCAACGCCGCCGCGCGCCACGGGCGCGTGAAGCTTCGTGCGGTCACGCTCTCCTATCTCGGCATCGCGCGCAAGGCGCTGTTGAGGCAGCTGCACTCCGGCATGACGCCGGCCCAGGTCGCCGACGCCACGCCCGGCAAGTCCGCCGCGGGCCTGCGCGCGGCGCTGCTCGCCGCTGCCAAGCAGCAGCTCGACGGCAAGGTCGCGGCCCGAGTGCTCTCAAAGGGCGCCGAGGCGCGCCGGCTCGCGCATCAGGAAAGCAAGGTCGACGCCTTGCTGAGCCGCGCACACCCGGGGCGCGCCCTGCGCGCCCGCAAGCCTGCCGCCTGACGAGGATCCCGTCGGGGCGGGAGCCCGCGAGCGGCGAAGCATCGGGCAGCACGCGATGACGGGCCCGCGCCCTGCCCCGCCCGGCACTAAAGCAACGGGCCCGCTCGCACGATGCGGAATCAGACGTGGTTATGCCTTGAAGGAAAGTTTGGCATGCCATAATCTTTTTCCATGGCTACCAACGAAACACTGCGAACGCCGGCGGTCGAGGACTACACGAAGGCGATCTACTCGCTCGAGTCGCGGCACGACGAGCCGGTCTCCACGAAGACGCTGGCCGAGCGGCTGGGCATCACGCCCGGATCCGTCTCGGCGATGCTCAAGCGGCTCGATGAGCTCGGCCTGATCACGCATGTCCCCTACCGCGGCGTGCGCCTGACGGATGCGGGCCGGCGCATCGCCCTCGAGGTGATCCGCCACCACCGGCTGCTGGAGAGTTACCTGACGGACGTGCTGGGGATGCCGTGGGATCGCGTTCACGCCGAGGCTGAGGTGCTCGAGCACGTTCTCTCCGAGGACCTCGAGGAGCTGATCGCCGCGAAGCTCGGCCACCCGACCGTCGATCCGCACGGAGATCCGATCCCTACCGCGGCGTTCGACCTGTACGAGGGCGAGACACGCGGCCTGGACGAGCTGCCGATCGGCGCCACGGGGCGCTTCGTGCGCGTCTCGGATTCCGACCCGGAGATGCTTCGCTATCTCGCCGAGCAGGGCATCGCGATCGGCGACGAGCTCGAGGTCGTGGAACGCCAGCCGTTCGGCGGCCCGTTGTTCGTCCGCTTCGGGACGAACACGCGCGCGCTCGGCGACGCGCTGACGCGCGCAATGCGCGTCGAGCCGGGAGAGCCGCGACGGTGACGCCTCCCCCCCGCGTTCCGGTGCTCGAGGGCAGCGAGGCGGGCGCCGTCGCGCTTGGCCCTGTCGATGGGCCGAGCGCGCTCGAGGAGCTGCTCGCCAAGGGCAGGCTGCGGGCGACGCTCACGATGCTCGGGCCGGCCTTCGTGGCCTCCGTCGCATACGTCGACCCGGGGAACTTCGCCACGAACATCCAGGGCGGGGCGAAGTTCGGCTACCTGCTGCTGTGGGTCGTGCTCGCAGCGAACCTGATGGCGATGCTGATCCAGTATCTCTCAGCGAAGCTGGGCGTGGTCACTGGGCGCAACCTGCCGGAGAACGTGCGCGATCACTCCTCCCGCGCCGTGACCTGGGCGATGTGGGTGCAGGCGGAGGTGATGGCGATGTCAACCGACATCGCCGAGTTCCTGGGCGCGGCGATCGGGCTGAACCTGCTGTTCGGCGTGCCGCTGCTGCCGGCCGGGCTGATCACCGGCGTGATCGCGTTCGTGATCCTCGGGTTGCAGTCACGCGGCTTCCGCCGCTTTGAAATGGCGATCACCGCGCTGCTCGGCATCATCCTGCTCGGCTTCATCTACGAGACGCTGAGGATCGGGCCCTCGACCCACGGCTCGCTGAAGGGGCTGATCCCCGGCCTGGACGGGACCAGCTCCCTGTATCTGGCGGTCGGCATCATCGGCGCGACGGTGATGCCGCACGTGATCTACCTGCACTCGGCGCTGATGACGGGCCGGATGGCCGTACGCGACGAGGCCGAGCGCCGACATGTGCTGCGCTTCGAGCGGCTCGACGTGATCGTCGCGCTCGGCATCGCGGGAATCGTCAACATGGCGATGCTGGCAGTCGCGGCGAAGCTGTTCCACACCCCCGCCCTCTCAGGTCTGACCTCGATCTCTGAGGCGCACGCCCAGTTCGGTCACCTCGCCGGCGGCGCTGCCGCGCTCGCCTTCGCGGTCGCGCTGCTCTGCTCCGGCGCCTCGTCCTCGAGCGTGGGCACCTACGCCGGTCAGGTCGTGATGGCCGGCTTCATCAACGTCCGGATCCCGATCCTGGTGCGAAGGGCCGTCACGATGCTCCCCGCGCTCGCGGTGCTCGCGGCGGGCGTGAACCCGACGAGCGCGCTCGTGCTCAGCCAGGTCGTGCTGTCCTTCGGGATCCCGTTCGCGCTAGTGCCGCTCGTGATCCTGACCTCGCGCCCGGCGGTGATGGGCGCGCACGTCAACCGCGGGATGACGCGGCTGCTCGCATGGGCTTGTGCCGTGCTGATCTCAGGCCTGAACGTGTTCCTGATCGTCCAGCAGTTCGGCTAGCGGCCTGCGCGGGCCGCCTGGCTCACCCACGGGCCGCGCCACCCGCCCGCGCGGGCGGTCAGCTGCTCGGCGGCAGCCGGGCCCCACGTTCCGGGCTCGTAGACCTCGACGGGGGGCGGCTTCTCGAGCAGCGGCGCGACGATCCGCCAGCATTCCTCCACGGCGTCCTCGCGTGTGAAGTGCGAGCTGTCGCCGACCAGGGCGGCGTGCAGCAGCACCTCATAGGGGGTCGGGTCCTCCCCGCCCTCGGTCGCGAACTCCATGTCGAGCTCGATCGGCGCCGGGCCGCCTCTGTCGGCACGATGCGCCTCCAGCACGATCCGCACCCCAGTCGTCGGGTCGATCCTGACGACCACCTGGCTCGGCTCGCGCAGCCGCGCCCCGCTGCCCAGGAACGGCAGTCGCGGGGCGTGCTCGAAGACGATCCGCAGCTCCGTCTGCGTGACGGGCAGGCACTTTCCCGCGCGGATGAAGAAGGGCACGCCGGCCCAGCGCCAGTTCTCGATGTGAAGGCGCAGCGCCGTGAAGGTCTCCGTCTGGGAGTCGGCCGCGACACCGTCGACGGTGCGATAGCCGGCGTACTGTCCCCGTACGTATGCGTCGGGGTCGGCGGCCGGCATCGACGCGAAGACCGCCGCCTTGGCGTCCTTGATCGCTTCAGCGGAGGCTCCGCTCGGCGCCTCCATCGTCGCCGCCGCCAGCACCTGCATGAGGTGGTTGACGACGACGTCCCGCAGGGCGCCGACGGGGTCGTAGAAGTGCCCGCGGTCATCGACGCCGAACTGCTCGGCGAGGGTGATCTGCACGCTAGAGACGAAGCTGCGGTTCCACACCGGCTCCAGCAGCGAGTTGGCGAAGCGCAGGTGCAGGAACTCCTCGAGGCCCATCTTGCCGAGGAAATGGTCGATCCGGTAGAGCTGGGGCTCGCGGAGGTGCTTGTGAAGTTCGCCTGCCAGCGCCCGCGCCGAGTCGAGGTCGTGGCCGAACGGCTTCTCGACGACGACGCGAGCGTCGCGCAGCAGTTTGGCGTGGTCGAGCTTGGCGACGACCGGACCGAACAGGCTCGGCGGGATCTCCAGGTAGAAGACGGGCGCCTTCGCGCCCGAGATCGCCTTCGCGACGCGCTCGTAGGTGGAGTCCTCGGCGAAGTCTCCGCTCACGTAGGACAGGCGTGCGGCGAGGCGCTCGAAGACCCGCTCGTCGATCTTCTCGCCGCTCGCCGCGATCGCTTCGTGCGCATGCTCACGCAGCTTCTCGACGTTCCAGTCATCGACCGCCACGCCGAGCACTCCCAGCTCGAGCAGCCCGCGCTTCTCGAGCCTGTACAACGAGCGCAGCGTCATCTTCTTGGCGAGGTCGCCCGTGAGCCCGAAGATCACGAGCTGGTCGGCAGGCGCCGTGTCTCGGTCGCTCATGTTCCGGTCATCTCCATCCTCTGAGACGGAAACCTACCTGTCATTTCACGAGCAGCTGCACGATCGCCGAGATGCCGACGAGCACGATCAGCACGCGCAGGCCCTCCGGCGGCAGCCTGCGTCCGTAGCGGGCGCCGAGCTGCCCGCCGAGGATCGCCGCGCCGGCGATGATCGCGGCCGGCCCCCAGTCGACGTGCGCGGCGAACACGAAATACAGGCCGGCGACGCCGTTGACCAGCCCCGCCAGGACGTTCTTCAGCGCGTTCGTCCTGTGCAGGTCCTGCGAGAGGGCCACGCCGAGGATCGCGAGCAGGATGATCCCCTGCGCCGCGCCGAAGTAGCCCCCGTAGATTCCGGTCAGGAAGACGGCGAAGGCCGTCCCGGGGTGACCGGGCCGCTCGAGGTCGATCTCACGGCTCGTCAGCGCGCGCGAGATGCGCGGCTGGAGCACAGTCAGGGCGATCGCGATCACGATGAAGACGGGCACGATCGCCTTGAACGCCGATCCGGGCAGCAGCAGCAGGGCCACTGCGCCGGTGATCCCGCCGAGCACGGACATCGTGCCGAGCTGCACGGCGCGGGCGCGCTGACCGGCCAGCTCGCGCCGGTAGCCGATCGCACCGGAGATCGATCCCGGCACCAGCCCCACGGTGTTCGTGACGTTCGCCGTGACGGGCGCGTAGCCGAAGGCCAGCAGCACCGGGAACGTGATCAGCGTGCCGCTGCCCACCACCGTGTTGATCGTGCCCGCCGCCATCCCCGCCAGCGCGAAGCAGACGATTTCGGCGAGGCTCAAGTGGACGTCGCGATTACGGGGATGGGATGCCCTCTAGGGTTGTGGCGTGGAAGTCGAGAAGGCTATCCGTACGCGCCGCACCCACAAGGCATTTGGCCCCCGCCCGGTCGAGCCGGCGGTGCTTCACGAGCTGTTCGAGCTGGCGAGCTGGGCGCCGAACCACCACCTCACGAATCCCTGGCGCTTTCGGGTGCTCGGCGAGCGCACACGGGCGGCGCTGATGGAGCTGGCCGAGTCCGAGCAGCCCGGCTCGGCGGTCAAGCTGCGCCGAGCACCGACGCTCGTCGCCGTCGGAGCTCGCCGCTCGGGCGAGGAGGCGCAGGACCGCGAGGACATGCTCGCGACGGCCGTCGCCGCCTACATCGTGCTGCTCGGCGCGCACGCACGCGGCCTGGCCGCATACTGGCGCACAGTCGCGCTGCTCGACGATCCGCGCGGCCGCGCCCTGCTGCGCGTGCCCGACGAGGAGACGCCGCTCGGACTGCTCTACCTCGGCGAGCCGATCCAGGAGCAGCGCGTGCCCGAGCGGGCGCCGGTCGGCGAGTTCGTCATCGAGCTCGAGTGATGGGGCCGGCGATTCGCGGCGCGCTGCTGCCGGGGCCGGGCGATCGCCACGGCCCGCTCGTGCCGCTGATGATCGCCCTGACGCTGCTGACGGGCGTCGTCGACGCGGCCAGCTACCTGCGGCTCGGCCACGTGTTCGTCGCGAACATGACGGGCAATGTCGTGTTCGTCGGCTTCGCCCTGGCCGGCGCCGGCGGACTGTCGGTGGCGAGTTCGCTGATCGCGCTGGGGGCCTTCCTGCTCGGCGCCAGGGCGGGTGGACGGATCGGCGCTGCGCTGGGCGGGCATCGAGGCCGGCTGCTGCGCGCGAGCAGCGCCGTGCAGGCCGCCCTCGTCGCGCTCGCGCTCCTCGTCGCGCTCGTGTCCGTCGCGCCTGAGCCCGCAGGCGTCCGCTACGCGCTCACGGCCGTGCTGGCGGTCTCCATGGGCATCCAGAACGCCGTCGCCACGCAGCTCGCCGTCCCGGAGCTGACGACCACGGTGCTGACGAAAACGCTGACAGGCCTGGCCTCGGGAAGCCACGGCGAGAGCGCGCTGGCGATCCGCCGCGTCGCCTCGGTCCTGGCAATGGCGCTCGGAGCGCTCGCCGGCGGGCTGCTGGCCCTGGAAGTCTCGGTCCCGGCCGCCCTCGCGCTGGCGCTGGCGCTCGCCTGCACGGTCGCGTTCGCGGCCCATCGCGCCTCGCGCGGCGACCCCGCATGGACCCGGGCCAAATGACCGTCCCTGGCTAAAGCTCTCCGATTGCAGAGCCGATCCTGGGCTCATGCTCCCCCCACCGGGCAGCCATGCCCGCAGGTTTCGGAGCGTCGCGCTGGCGACGGTCGCGCTGGCGGTGGTACTCGGCGCGCTGGGTCTGTTCGTCGCTGTCTCCCAGCAGGAATCGCGCAGCCAGCTGGTGGCCAACTTCAAGCTTCGCGGTTCGGCCTCGGCGACGCTCGTCTCCACGTACATCGCCCAGCAGGCCGCCCGCCAGCGACAGAGCGCAGAACAGCTCATGTCCGTCCCGACCGTCACGGGTTCGCGCTTTCGCACGGTCGCGACCGCCTTCGGTGCGCAGGGAGCGGTGCTGCTCGACTCGCAGGGAGCCATCGTGAACGTGACCCCCTCGAGCGCCGGCCGGATCGGGCAGTCGTTGACGAGCTATGAGACGACCCGGGATGCGCTGCACAACCGGACGGCCGTCTCCGACGTCCTTCCGAGCCCGAACGGCCTGCAGAGCATCGTCTCGATCGCAGTGCCGTTCGAGACCGCGCTGGTCGGGCGGCGCATCTTCGCGGCGGCGTACACCGTCGACGGTCCGCAGCTGGAGGCCTTCGTCGACCACGCGATCGCCTACCCGCAACACGAGGTGCTCTTGATCGACAGGCGCGGCAGGCTGCTCTCGGCGAGCCCCCGCACGCCGGCAAGCTCGATCTGGGGCGCGAACCTGCCCCTGGCGCGGGCGCTGGCGGGCCGCACGACCGGCTCCGTCCAGGGCGCGAAGGTGCCAAGCACCTTCACCGTCGCCCCGATCAGCCGCACGCCCTGGCGGATGGTGCTGATGGTGCCCAACAGCAAGTTGTTCGCCTCGATCTCCGGGAGCGCCCAGTTCACTCCGTGGCTGGTGTTTGGCCTGGTCACCGTGCTTGGCGCGCTGCTGCTGGCGCTCTTCGCGCGGCTGCTGTCCGATCGCTCGCGGCTCTCGCTGCTGTCCGCCGAGCTCGAGTCGATCGCGCGGACCGACCCGCTGACGGGGCTCTCCAACCGGCGCGGAATCGACGAGGGCCTCGCGCGTGCCTTCGCCCGGACACGGCGTCGCGGCGAGCCGATGACGGCGCTGATGATCGACATCGACCGCTTCAAGGCGGTCAACGACCGCTTCGGGCACGAGGCCGGCGACCGCGTGCTGGTCGCCGTGGCCGAGTGCATGCGCGACGCGCTGCGTGTCGAGGACATCTACGGGCGCATCGGCGGCGATGAGTTCGTCGTCCTGATGCCCGGAGCCGACGAGATCGCCGGGCGGTCCGCGGCCGAGCGCCTGGAGAAGCTGGCCGCGAGCGTCAACCTGTCCGAGCTCGGGCTGCCGAACGGCATCCCGATGAGCATCGGGCAGGCGAGCGGCGTGCACATGCGCCCGGAGGACCTGATGCGCGTGGCCGACGCGGAGCTCTACCGCGTCAAGGACGCCCACCGCGCCGGAGCCCAAGGGGCGACGGCGGCGACGAGCCGTTAGCCGCCGCAGCTCCCCCCGCCCGCGAGCGGGAGGTGCGGCGGGCCGCCTATTTGACGGTCAGCGTCCCTTCCATCCCCGCCTGACGGTGCCCGGGGACCGAGCAGAAGAACTTGTACGTGCCCGGTTTGACGTTGACTGTGACCGTCTTGGAGCCACCTTCGAAGGTCGGCGTCGCACCGACGGTCTGCCCGGAGGAGGTTTCGATCGTCACGTTGTGGCCGACCGGCGACGGGTTGCTGAAGTCGATCGTGACCTTCCCGGCCTTCGCCGACAGCGACTTGGTGGTGTATTCGAGCTGCCCGCCGGATGCCGCGGCGAGGCTGATCTTGCTGGCCGGGGCGGTCGATTCGCCGCCGGCCGGGGCGCTCGTGGTGCTGGAGGAGCTGGTCGACGCCGTCGAGCTCGCGGTCGTTTCGGGCGTGCTCGCCGACGAGGTGCTTTTGGAGGAGCTTCCGCACCCGGCGAGGGCGACGATGCCGATCAGCACCGGCACGAACGCCAGCCGCCTGCGGATGCTGTGCGGCTTCGATTGAGTCGCTGCGTGGGTGGTCAAGGGTCTGCCTCCAGTCTCTTGGGCTGTCGCCTGCTAGACACCAACTGCAGGGGATCCTTCCCCCGCGGCCATCATGGCCGCGGGGTCATCCTACGCCCGGGGCGGGAGCGGCGAACGCTCGGCAGCCCGGTGGCGGTGTCGTCCGCGGGCCGCCCTGCGCAGGCGAAGCGCAGCGCTCAGGACTCGTCGATCTTCGACCCGCTCGGCTTCAGCACGTACCAACCGGCGCCGAAGGCCTTGGCGCCCTGACCGTAGGCGTCGCCGTTGTCCTTGTCCTTGGCGAAGAAGTACAGCGGGTGGCCCTTGTAGGTCACCTGCATGGTCCCGTCAGAGCGCGTGATCGTCGCGATGTCGGCGCTGACGGCGGCTCCAGCCGCCTGCGCCTGGGCGGCGGTCGTCACCGGGGGCCAGGCCCGCGCGCAGGCTCCCGAGCAGACCGACCGGCCGCCCTTGTCGGCCTCGAACAGATAGACCGTCATCCTTTTCGGGCCGGCCGCGAGGATCGTGCCGAGCTTGGCGTGCTTGGTGAGAATCGTCTCACCGGCGCCCGAGGAGGATGCCGCGGGGGTCGTGGCCGTGGACGTCGTCGCCGTCGTGGCCGCGGCGGCCGAGCTGCCGGTCGTCGATTTGCTCGAGCCGCAGCCGGCCAGCACGATCAGCGCTGCCGCGGCACAGCCGAGAACTGTGAGCTTCTTCACCATGACCTCCTGAGAGTGGTTGGGCGCACCTAGGGCTTAGATGCCGGCCTCCGCGGAAACCTTCCCGTGGCGCTCAGGGCTCGGTGTGGATCACGACGTCGGCCAGACCGTCGATCTGCGCGCGCAGCTGCTCCTCGAGCTCCCCGGCGAGGAGATGGGCCTCCGCCAGCGACTCGCCGTCACGACCGGCGAGAGTCAGGAGCAGGACGGTCCCGGCGTCGGTCGAGAGCAGCCGCATCCGGCCGGGCTCACGGCCGGTCCGCAGCAGCACCAGCTCGCGTGCCCTGCGTTCGGTTGCCTGCTCGGCGGGCGGGGCCGCCGGCCGTGCGTGCAGCGGGCGCTCGAGCGGCTCGAGGTGCGTCTGCACGTCGTCGACGCCGGGCAGCTCGAGGATCGCGCGCTCGACGCGCTCGGCGATCTCGTGAGCGCTGCGGAGGTCGAGGTCATGCGGGAACTTGAGGTGCAGCGAGACGATCGCGCGCTCGCCGTCCTCGTACACGGTGATGTCGTGCGCCTCCTTGACGAGCGGCTCCGATAGCGCGATCGCGAGCACGCGGTCGCGCAGGTCCAGGCCGCGTCGCCGTGGCTCGACGTGCACGACGACGTCGCTCCCCGGCAGGGCCTCCTCGACGGCCTGCTCGACGCGATCGGCGGCCTGGTGGCCCTCGACCAGGGCCGCGCCGGCGGGCACGGAGACCACGACGTCGGCGAAGTAGCGCCCGGCGGACTCGCGCAGGCGCAGACGACTCAGCTCGATGTCCTCGCCGAGCGCGGCGATCGCCTGCGCGGCGGCAGCGCGCGCCCCGGCCGGCGTGCGATCCATGAGCACGTTCGCGTTCACGCCGAGCAGGCGCGCGGCGGCGAGCACGATGACCACCGCGACGAGCAGAGCCGCCACCGAGTCCCCCTGGCGAAAGCCGGCGTCGACCGCGAGTAGCCCCGCCAGAACCGCCAGCGAGCCGATCATGTCGGCGGCGAAGTGCACTGCGTTCGCGCGAAGCGCCGGGCTGCCGTAGCGCCGGGACGCGAGCAGCGAGACGCTCGTACGACTCAGGTCGAGCACCAGGGCCACGCCGATCACGGCGAACTGGTACCAGCGCATCTGCGGAGCATGGGCGCCGGCGGTGAGGTGTTTGACGGCTTCGACGGTGACGAGCAGAGCACCGCCGATCAGGATCGCCGCCTCCCCGAGTGCGCCGAGGTTCTCGGCGCGGCGGTGCCCGTAGGGATGGCCGCGGTCTGCCGGGCGCCCGCCGAGCCGCACCGCGAAGAAGGTCAGGACGGCCGCCACGACGTCGCCACTGGACTCGATCCCGGCCGAGACGAGCGCGAGGCTGTGGGTTGCGAGGCCGACGCCGAGCTTCAGCGCGACGAGCACGGCGGCGACGCCGATCGAGACGAGCGTCGTCCGCCCGACTCCGCTGCCACTCCGCTCGCCCTGCTCCGCCATCGCATGAGACTAAAGCGGCGGGCGCGGAGGTAACACGCGCGGGCCGTCCCGAGTCGCGGGCTCGGGTCGTGGCTGCCTTATCGTGAAGGTGTGCCACACGACCACGGCGCGCACGTGCATGGCTCCACCGCGGACATGCCGCGGCTACGCCGGGCGCTGATCCTGATCGTCGTCGTGATGGCCGGTGAGCTCGCGGCGGGCGTCATCGCGCATTCCCTGGCGCTGCTCTCAGACGCCGGTCACATGCTCACCGACGCGGGCGCGATCGGCTTCTCGCTGCTGGCGATGCGGCTCGCCGCGCGTCCGGCACGCGGCGCCATGACGTTCGGGTTCCGGCGCTTTGAGATCCTCTCCGCCCAGGCCAACGGCGTCACGCTGCTGGTCGTCGCGGGCTTCATCGTCTACGAGGCGATCCACCGCCTGGTGGAGCCGCCGCACGTACGTGCCGGCCTCGTGCTGGCGGTCGCGCTGGCAGGGGCTGCCGTCAACGTGGTGGCGGCGCTGACGCTGGCCGGCGCCGACCGCTCGAGCCTCAACGTCGAGGGCAGCTTCCAGCACGTGCTGACCGACCTCTACGGCTTCATCGGCACGGCCGTGGCGGCCGGCGTGATCCTGATCGCCGGCTTCCAGCGCGCCGACCCGATCGCGTCGCTGGCGGTCGCCGCGCTGATGATCCGCTCCGGCGTGGCGCTCGTTCGCTCATCGGCACGGATCTTCCTCGAGGCGGCCCCCCAGGAGCTCGATCCGCAAGAGATCGGCAGGGCGCTGATCGCTGTTCCGGGGGTGATCGAGGTGCACGACCTGCACGTCTGGGAGGTCTCGAGCGGCTTCCCCGCGCTCTCCGCCCATGTGCTCGTAGCCGGCGAGGCCGACTGCCACCGCGCACGCCGGGAGATGGAGGCGACGCTGCACGAGCGCTTCGCGCTCGAGCACACCACGCTCCAGGTCGACCACGTTGGAGGCGACCTCCTGGAGATCGCCCCGGCGGGCAGCGTGGGAGAGGGCGACGCCCCGGAGCGCTAACGAACCTGCCCGGCGGGCCGGATCAGCAGCTCGTTGACGGCGACGTTCTCCGGCGAGGCGATCGCGTAGAGGATGCCGTTGGCGATGTCCTCGGACTCGAGCGGAGTGACGTCGGCGAAGACGCCGCGGATCATCTCCTGGATCTCGGGGCGGTTGTGCCCGGGCAGCTCGGTGGCGACGGCGCCCGGCTCGACAACGGTCACGCGGATGCCGAGCGGGACGACCTCCTGGCGCAGCGCCTCGGAGAAGGCTCCGACGCCGAACTTGGTCAGGTTGTAGACACCCGATCCGGCGCGGGCGAATCGGCCGGCCACGGAGCTGACGTTGACGATGTGCCCGGAGCGCTGGTCGCGCATCACCGGCAGCGCGGCGTGCGTGCAGTACAGGACGCCGAACACGTTCGCATGGAGCATCTGGCGCCACTCCTCCGTCGGTGCGTCGGCAACCGGGCCGAGCAGCATCACGCCGGCGTTGTTGACGAGCACGTCGAGCCGTCCCAGCTCAGCGACGGTGCGCGAGACGAAGGCATTGGCCTGGTCCTCATCCCCCACATCCGTCTCGATCGCGAGCGCGGTGCCGCCGTCGCCGGTGATGCGTTCGGCGAGCTCCTCGATCCGATCCATCCGCCTGGCGGCCAGCGAGACCGAGGCGCCGGCCCGGGCGCAGGCGAGCGCGGTGGCCTCGCCGATCCCGGACGAGGCGCCGGTCACGGCGATCACGCGCCCCGACAGGTCGATGCTCATACGCCGAGCTTACAAGCAGCAGCTCAAACTGCAGGAGCGGCTCTCCGATACGAGCTGAAGGCCCGCCGGAACGCTCTTTTTGGCGCCGAGGCGGGTTTTATTCCCCTGGCGCGCGGGCACTCTCCCCTATGCGTGCGTTGCAGGGGAGCATGCTCTCGGTGTCGAACGAGCCAGCATAGCGCCTCCACCCAGGATGATTGACAACGCAACTATCGAGGCGTATAATTCCGACTCCAAGCATCGGATTACAAGGACGCCCATGTCAGATTCCCCCCAGAACACAACAGTAGAGCTCGACCCCACGGCCCCCGGCGCCGAGGAGGCCTCTTCGCAGGCCGACAGCGCCCCCACGGTGTCCGCGGCACGGCTGGACAGCCCGATCGAGCGCGCGGAGGCAGGGACGCCCGACACGTTCATCCCAGAGTCAGTCGACCAGCTGCTGGCGCACTCGCGGCG
>JAOPZS010000086.1 GCA_025963965.1 Solirubrobacterales bacterium | reverse complement strand
CTCGTGGTACTTCATGAGCTGCTCGTAGAGCACGTGGAGGATCGCCTGGCCGGTGATGTCGGCCACGTAGGCGGTGCGCTTCATCGACGCGCCGCCGAAGGCGCGCAGGTCGAGCTCGCCCTTCTCGTTGCGGAAGAACGTGACGCCGATGTGCTCGAGGTGCAGCACCTCCTTGGGCGCCTCGCGGCACATCACCTCGATCGCGTCCTGGTCGCCGAGGAAGTCCGATCCCTTGACCGTGTCATAGGCGTGCGAATGCCAGTCGTCGTCGACACTGATCGCCGCGTTGATGCCCCCGGCGGCGGCCACGGAGTGCGAGCGCACGGGGTGGACCTTGCTCATGATCGCCACGCTCGCGCCCTTGCGGGCGGCCGCCAACGCGGCCCGCTGGCCCGCGAGGCCGGCTCCGATGATCAAGACGTCGTGTGCTGGCATGGCTCCCTGAGGTCGTTACGGAGGGGGGTTGCGGCGGGGGACTCTATAACGCCCGGCCGGGCGAACCCTAGGTCGCCGGCCGCAGCGCCTGGCGCACCTGAGCCAGCGTCACCACGCCCTGCAGGACCCCGTCGCTGTCCACGGCCACCATCGCCCCGAGGCGGCCCAGACCCTCGGAGCTGAGCAGGGATTCGAGCGGCGCCTCTTCCTTGATCCGCACCGGCATGTCCTCCTCGAGCACGTCCACGACCGTCAGCGCAGGGCGCCCGGCGGCGATCTCGCTGTCGACCCGCTGCTGGCGCACGACGCCGAGGAAGTGGCGCGCGGGATCGACGACCGCGAACCACGGCCAGCGGTAGCGCAGGAAGAACTGATCCTGCGCGTCGAGCAGCGACATATCGGCGGGGATCGTCACGGGCTCGCGGTCCATGATGTCCGCCACGGTCACGTTCTGGATCCGCCGGCCGAGCGCACCCTGCAGCACCGCCCCGCCGGCCGCCTGGTAGAGGATGAACGCGAGCAGGATCGTGAACAGCCCGAGCGTCGAGCCTTCGGCGAAGTCCCACAGGCCGAGCAGCCCGAGCAGCAAGGCGAAGACCTGTCCCGAGCGCCCCGACAGGTGCGTGGCGCGGTTGCGGTCGCCCGTCCGCCACCAGATCACCGCGCGCGCGATCCGCCCGCCGTCGAGCGGGAACGCGGGGACGATGTTGAAGATCAGAAGCACGCCGTTGATGAACGCCAGCCAGCCGATCAGCGCGAGCCCCGGAGTGGTGGTGAAGCCGCGCCGGGTGAGGGCCACGTCGGTGACATGGCTGCCGTTCGCGAGCAGCGCGCCGGCGCCTAGGCAGATCGCGAACAGCGCGAACGTCACCGCGGGGCCGGCCGCGGCCACCTTGAACTCCTCACCCGCGCTCTGCGGCTCGCGGCGCATCTGCGACAGGCCGCCGAAGAACCACAGGTCGATCCCGGCGATCGGGATCCCGAGCCGGCGGGCGACGAGCGCGTGGCCGAGCTCGTGGAGGATCAGCGAGGCGAAGTAGCCGAGCGCCGCGGCGACCGCGACCAGGTAGGTCGTCGTCTGGGAGGCGTCGAGGATCTTCGGGAAGTATTCGTGCCCGAGCCAGTAGATCAGGAAGAAGAGCACGAAGAACCAGCTCAGGCTGACCCCGATGCGGATCCCGAAGATCCGCGCGAGCTGGAAGTTGCCCCTAGGCCTCATGCGCCCATGGTAGGGGCAGAGTGCTTCTCTAAAGCTGCGGACGGCCGCGGGCGATGATGCCCTCGAAGTCCACTCCCGCGGGCAGCGTGCCGTACTCCAGCCCGGCTTCCCCCGCCAGGCGCGAGGCGCAGAAGGCGTCCGCGACGGCCGGCGGCGCGTTGCGCACGAGCAGCGAGCCCTGCAGGCAGAGCGCCATGCTTTCGACCACCCGGCGGGCGCGTGTCTCGAGCGTCTCAGGATCGGCGAACTGGCCCTTCAGCTGGTGCACGCGAGCGTCGAGCCGCGCGTCGGCTCCCTGCGCCTGCTCGACCTCCTCGAGGAACACCTCGAGCGAGCGCGGCGAGCGCGTCAGCGCACGCAGCACGTCGAGGCTCATCACGTTGCCCGAGCCCTCCCAGATCGAGGCCAGGGGAGCCTCGCGGTACAGGCGCGGCATCCCCGACTCCTCCACATAGCCGTTCCCGCCGAGGCACTCGAGCGCCTCGAAGGCGTGGTTGGGGGCGCGCTTACAGGTCCAGTACTTGCCCACGGCCGTCGCCAGGCGCTTGAACAGCTGCGCGTCGCTAGAGTCCTCGCCGGCGTCGGCGTCGGAGTGCGCTTCGTCATAGGCGCGGGCGAGGCGCATCGCCAGGGCCGTGCTGGCCTCGGACTCGACGCAGAGGTCGGCGAGCACGTTGCGCATCAGCGGCTGGTCGATCAGCTTCTTGCCGAAGGCGCTGCGGTGGGCCGCGTGGTGGGTCGCGTTGACCACCGCCACACGCATCCCGGCGGCCGTGCCTATCACGCAGTCCAGGCGCGTGTGGCCGACCATCTCGATGATCGTCGGCACGCCGCGGCCGGGCTGGCCGACCATTCGCGCCCAAGCCGAGTGCAGCTCGATCTCCGAGGAGGCATTGGAGTGGTTTCCGAGCTTGTCCTTCAGCCGCTGGATGTGAAATGCGTTGCGGCTGCCGTCGGGCAGGATGCGTGGCAGCAAGAAGCAGGACAGGCCCTCGTCGGTCTGCGCGAGCACGAGGAACATGTCGGACATCGGTGCGGAGCAGAACCACTTGTGGCCGTTGATCTCATACTCGGCTCCCGCCCCGCCTCCGTTCAGCGGCGTCGCGATGGTCGTGTTCGCGCGCACGTCCGAGCCGCCCTGCTTCTCGGTCATCGCCATGCCGGCGATCGCCGAGCCCTTCTCGCCGACCGGGACCAGCCGCGGGTCGTAGCTGGTTGCGGTCACGAGCGGCTCCCACTCGGCTGCGAGCTCCGGCT
>JAOPZS010000084.1 GCA_025963965.1 Solirubrobacterales bacterium | reverse complement strand
GCTCGTCCCGTACTGGTGCGAGCATCCGCTGCGCGGCGCGGTCCAGGCGTTGCAGTGGTGGCTCGCCGGCAGCGAACCGTACAGCGCGATCGAGGTGCTCGCCGAGCCACCCGGGCTGCCGATGCCGACGATGGCGCAGCTGGGTGAGTGGGACGCGGTCGCCGCATTCGCCACCCGTCGGGGCGCGGTCGACCGGCGCTGTGCGCGTGCCTATCCGCTCGGTGCGGTGCCGGCGCACCATGCGACCTCGGTCCTGCGCACCCATCCGTACGACCTGCCGTATCTGGCGCCGATCGACCCTGGCGAGGCGCTGGGCGCGCTGGTGCAGGGCGCGCAGACCGACGGGCTGCTGGTCCTGTGAGCGTGGGCGCACCTGCCACCAAAGCCGTGAGCGCGCGCGGCGACACGATCCTGGTGCCGATCGGGCAGGGGCCAGGCCGTCCCGGCCCCGTCGAACTGCCGATCCGGGGAAACGCGCTGACCCGCCTGATCCGCACAACCGACGCGAAGCAGATCGGGGTCATGTACCTCGTCACCTCGTTCGGCTTCTTTCTGCTCGCCGGGGTGATGGCGCTGCTGATGCGTGCCGAGTTGGGCTGGCCGGGACTCCAGTTCCTGTCGCCGGAGCAGTACAACCAGCTGTTCACCGCGCACGGCACGATTATGATGCTGCTGTTCGCCACGCCGCTGGTGTTCGGTTTCGCCAACTACGTCATCCCGCTCCAGATCGGCGCGTCCGACGTCTCATTCCCGCGGCTCAACGCGATGTCGTACTGGCTGTTTCTGTTCGGTGGAATCATGGTGGTGTCCGGGTTTATCACGCCGGACGGTGCCGCTGACTTCGGCGGGTACGCGTACGCGCCATAGAACACGATGATTCACACGCCGAACGTCGGTGCGGACGCCTGGATCATGGGACTGGTCGTCTCCGGACTGGGCACAATTCTCGGCGCAGTCAACATCATCACGACGATCCTGACGCTGCGGGCGCCAGGCCTCACGATGTTCCGGATGTCGGTGTTCACGTGGAACATTCTGTTCACCGCACTGATGGTGATCATGGCGTTTCCGGTGCTGACCGCGGCGTTGCTGGTCCTGGAGGCCGATCGCCGGCTCGGCGCGCACGTGTTCAGCAGTTCCGTGGCCGGGCCGATGCTGTGGCAGCACCTGTTCTGGTTCTTCGGCCATCCCGAGGTCTACATCATGGTGCTGCCGGGGTTCGGCGTCATCTCGGAGGTGCTGCCGGTGTTCGCGCGCAAGCCGATCTTCGGCTACAAGGCGATCGCGGCCTCGACCGTGGCGATCGCGTTCCTCGGCTTCCTGACGTGGGCACACCACATGTTCACGGCGCCGATCCCGGAGGGGATCCTCGTGTTCGTGATGCTGAGCTCGTATTTCATCGCTGTGCCGACGGGCGTGAAGGTCCTGAACTGGGTGGCGACGCTGTGGCGTGGATCGATCGAGTTCCGAACGCCGCTGCTGTTCTGCGTCGGCGCGATCGCGATCTTCCTGATCGGTGGGATCTCGGGCATCTTCCTGGCGACGTTCCCGATCGACTGGCAGGTCAACGAAACGTACTTCGTGGTCGCCCACCTGCATTTCGTGCTGCTCGGCGGAGCGGTGATGCCGATCTTCGCGGCGATCTACTACTGGTTCCCGAAGATGACCGGGCGCATGCTGAGCGAGGGCCTCGGCAGGCTCAGCTGCGCGCTGATCTTCCTCGGCATCCTCACGACGTTCCTGATCCAGCACGTGATGGGGCTTGACGGGATGCCGCGGCGCGTCTATGAGTACGACACGGTGGGGCACCTGCAGCTGTACAACGTGATCTCGACGATCGGCTCGTTCATCCTCGCGGCAGGTGTCGCGGCGACGGTCGTCAACGTCGTGCTGAGCCTGCGCAAAGGCACGGTCGCCGGCCCGGACCCGTGGCAGGCGAACACGCTCGAGTGGTTCACGGCCTCACCCCCGCCCGCGAACAACTTCGACGTGGTGCCGCTGGTGCGCTCCGCCGAACCGATGAAGGACATCCGCCGCGAGGTCGCGCGGCGCTCCGGCGGAGACGCCTCGCCGAGCGGCGCAACGGTGCCTGCCGGAGCTCGACAGGTAGGCGTGTGATGCCGCCAGCCGGGGCCGGCGCCGAACGCGCCCTCGAGGTCCCGCGCGTCGGGCTGGCTCCGCGCACGCGCCAGCTGCTCTCGGACTACGTGGAGCTGACGAAGCCGAAGGTCCAGTCGCTCCTGCTGCTGACGACGATCGCGACGATGTACGTCGCCGGCGACCCTTCCCCGGGCCTGGTCGCGCTGACGTGCCTCGGCGGGTACCTGTCGGCGGGGGGCGCGGGCGCGGTCAACCACTGGTTCGACCGCGACATCGACAAGCAGATGTCGAGGACCGCGTCGCGCCCGATCCCGGCGGGCCGGATTGCGCCGCGCTCAGGGCTGCTGTTCGGGTGCGTGCTGGCGTGCCTGTCGCTGCTCGAGCTGTCGCTGACGGTCAACCCGCTGGCGGCGGCGCTCTCCTTCAGCGGCTTCCTCGGATACGTCTTCGTCTACACGATCTGGCTGAAGCGCCGCACCCCGCAGAACATCGTGATCGGCGGCGCCGCCGGAGCGGTGCCGCCGCTGGTGGGATGGGCCGCCGTGACGGGATCGGTGAGCGGCACGGCGGTGATCCTGTTCTTCATCGTCTTCTTCTGGACGCCGCCGCATTTCTGGGCGCTGTCGCTGTTGATGAAGGAGGAGTACGGCAAGGTCGGCGTGCCGATGCTGCCGGTCGTGCGCGGCGAGGCCGAGACGCGGCGGCAGATCCTTCTGTACTCGGTGCTGCTCTACGCCGTCACGCAGCTGCCGTTCTGCGCGGGCGGGTTCGGCCTGATCTACCTCGCCTGCTCGCTGGCACTCGGGCTCGGCTTCATCGCCGGCGCCGTGCGGCTGTACCGCCGTGCCGACAGACGCAGCGCGCTGCGTCTGTACCTGTACTCGCTGGCCTATCTCGCGGCGCTGTTCTGCGCGATGGTCGCCGACGCCCATCTCTAAACGGCGCATGGAGCGCGCCGTTTTTTCGCCGTCGTCAGACGGCGACCTGGATCTAAGGCGCATGGAGCGCGCCGTTTCATCGCCGCCCCGGCGGCGACCTATATTCTTCTGCGCATGCTGACTCGACGCCTGGCGCGCAAGAACATCCGCACCGGCCTGATCGTGGCGGGGATCTGCATGTTCATGTTCGCCATCACGTTCCTGGTCGCGGCGGTCTACGTCTCATGAGCCCGCTCGAGCCGGAGGCGCCGCCGGTGGGCGAGGAGATCCACCTTCCAGGCCCGTCGATCCTGCCGGTGCTGACGGCGCTGGGGATCACGCTGGCGCTGATCGGCGTGACGACGTTCATCGAGCTGACGATCATCGGCGGCTTGCTGACGCTGGTCTGCATCGTGCGCTGGATCAAAGACACGCGCCGCGAAGTCGACGAGCTGCCGCTGCAGGCACCGGACGCCTGAGCGCCGCATCGCAGTCAGCTGACAAGAGCGGCTCCGGCGACTCTCCCTCAACCGGCGCAACCGACGGTCCGCGCGAGCTCAGAAACGACGCCAGAAGACGCCGAGAGCTCGGCTTGACCCCGTGGAGCGCCGGGCGCGGTCCCTCAGCCGCGCCCGGCCGCTGTGGCGAGTGCGCGCCCGCCCCCCGGCGGGCACGCGACCCCTCTCACCCCACGGCTACCCGGGCTGGCACCGGACAGATCGCGCCATCTTCGGTCCAGCAGCGCACGACATCGCGCACCGACAGGATGCCGACCGTCTCGCCCCCGTCGAGGACGATCAGATGGCGAAAGTTCCCGCGGACCATCGCCGCGGCGGCCTCCTCGAGAGACCAGTCGGGAGCGGCGTAGACGACGTCCCGCGTGAGATGGTCGGCGACGGTCTCCTCGTCAGGGCTCTGGCCGGCCCCGACGCCAACGAGGATGTCGCGCTCGGTGATGATCGCCGGGCCGTGCCCGTCGGGATCCATCACGACGGCGGCACCGACGCGACGCTCGGCCATCAGCCGCGCGACCGCCCTGAGGGAGTGCCCGGGACCGACCGTCAACACCGTCCGGCTCATGCCCTCGTGTACTTGCATCGTTCCCTCGCAGTCTCCTGGGTGAGGCTCGCCCGGCAGACGACTGCTACCCGGCGCGTCGGTCGGGCAAGCGCTCGCCACTCATCTTGCAACTATTGCCTCAATCTACTAGGCGGAGCCGGGCCAGTCAAGCTCGCAGCGATCCGGGGACGGAGGCATTAGGATCCGGCTCCCGATGAGGAGGAGCTCCGGAAAAACCAGCCGCGCGGGCGAAGCCCTTGCCTAAGAACCGCTCGGTGATGGTCGCCGCGGCTTGCGCGGCGATCGCGATCGCGATCGGGATCGTGATCAGCTATCTGATCCACTGGTTCCCGGTCCAGGCCTCGACGCAGGCCAAGAACACCGACCGCCTGTACCACGTGCTGGTGATCGCCTCGATCCCGATCTTCGTACTGGTCGTGTCGGTGATCCTGTACTCGGTCTGGCAGTTCAGGATGAGGCCGGGCGAGGAGCTCAAGGACGGTCCGCCGATCCACGGCAACACGCGCCTGGAGGTCTTCTGGACGGCGATTCCGACTGTCCTGCTGCTCGGGCTCGTCGGCTACTCGTTCGTGGTGCTCAAAGAAAACGAGCAGGGCAGGCCTGCCAAGGAGGTCCAGATCCAGGCCACCGGCGAGCAGTTCGCCTGGAGCTACACGTACCCGCCGTCGGTGACGGGCGGGGCGCCCCTCAAAAGCGACCAGCTGTACGTGCCCCTGGACCAGTCGGTGTACTTCAACATCCGCGCCAAGGACGTGATCCACGCGTTCTGGATCCCGGCCTTCCGCCTCCAGGAGGACGCCGTGCCGGGGATCACGACGCACTGGCGCGTGACGCCGACGCGGCTCGGCACCTACCCGGTCGTCTGCAACCTGCTGTGCGGCCTCGGGCACTCGCTGATGCGCTCCAAGGTCCATGTCGTAACCCAGCAGCAGTTCCACAGCTGGGTCGCCGGCCAGATGAGCGCCTCGGCCGGCGGCGCGGCGTCGAGCACGGGGAGTTCGGGATAATGTGCGCCACCGCGATGAGGACTCCGGGGTGCAAACGCTGATGGCGGCCAGGCTCAAACAGCCGGGCTTCCTTCGTGGAGGACTCGGGATCCTGATCGGCATCGCGTTCTCCGCCCTGCTGACGTGGGTGGTGCGCTCCTCGACGGGGCACTCGACGTTCCACCACTACCTCTCCTCGGAAGCGATCCTCACGGTTTCGCTGATCGCCGCGCCCCTGGCCTTCCTGGTCGGGCTGGGTGGCTTCGACTACTGGTTCTACTGGGCAGCCGGCAAAAAGACTCGCCCCGAGGACCACTCGAGCCACGGGGCGTACACGTGGAAGGACTACTTCCGGATCAACACCGATCACAAGGTGATCGGGATCCAGTACACGGTCAACTCGTTCTTCTTCCTGCTGGTCGGCGGCCTGATCGCGATGCTGATGCGAGCCCAGCTGGCCCAGCCCGGCTCGCACTTCGTCGATGCGAACACGTTCAACGGGCTGTTCTCGGTGCACGCGTCGCTGCTGATCTTCCTGTTCATCATCCCGGTCTTCGCCGGTCTCGGGAACTTCGTGATCCCGCTGATGATCGGTGCTCCCGACATGGCCTTCCCGCGGCTGAACGCGCTGTCGTTCTGGCTGCTGCCGATCGCCGGGCTGATGATGCTGGGCAGCTTCTTCGCGCCGGGTGGGGCGTTCGCCGACGGCTGGACCGCCTATGCGCCGCTCTCGGACACGGCGCCCGTGGGTCAGACGTTCTTCTCGATGGCCGTGCAGTTCGCGGGGGCCTCGTCGATCATGACGGCGCTCAACTTCCTGGTCACGATCATCACGATGCGTGCGCCCGGGATGAGCTTCTTCCGGATGCCGCTGCTGGTGTGGGCGAACTTCGCGACGTCGCTGCTGGTCGTGATCGCGACGCCGTTCATCGCCGCGTCGCAGTTCTTCATCCTGCTCGACCGGGGCCTGCACTTCAACTTCTTCAACGCCGCCAAGGGAGGCGACGTGCTGATGTACCAGCACGTCTTCTGGTTCTACTCGCACCCGGCGGTCTACATCATGATGTTGCCGGGCTTCGGGATCATCAGCGAAGTGATCGCCGTGAAGGCGCGCAAGCCGATCTTCGGCTACCGCATGATGGCCTTCTCGCTGCTGGCGATCGTCGGCCTCGGCTTCACGGTCTGGGCCCACCACATGTTCACCTCGGGGATGGCGGCTTGGATCCGCATCCCGATGGCGATCACGACGGCGATCATCGCGGTGCCGACGGGCATCAAGATCTTCTCGTGGCTGGCGACGCTGTGGCGCGGCGTCCTGCACCTGGACACGCCGATGCTGTTCGCCCTGGGCTTCCTGACGACGTTCACGCTCGGCGGGATCAGCGGCGTGATGCTCGCGATGATCCCGTTCGACATCCACGTCAGCGCGACGTACTTCATCGTCGCGCACATCCACTACGTGCTGTTCGGCGGATCGCTGATGACGATCTTCGCCGGCGTCTACTACTGGTTCCCGAAGATGACGGGGCGGATGTTCGACGAGCGATTGGGCAAATGGCACTTCTGGACGACGTTCGTGTTCTTCAACCTGACGTTCGCGCCGATGCACATACTCGGCCTCGAGGGCATGCCGCGCCGGGTCTCGACCTACGCGTCGCAGTTCGCCGGCCTCAACCTGTTCATCTCGCTCGCCAGCTTCGGCCTCGGGATCAGCACGCTGGTGTTCCTCTACAACATGGTCACCAGCTGGCGCGGCGGGCCGAAGTCGGTATCCAACCCGTGGCGCGCCCTGACGCTCGAGTGGCAGGTCTCCTCGCCGCCGCCCGTGTTCAACTTCGACCGCCTGCCGACCGTCGTGGGCGGCCCGTACGAGTACGGCGTCCCAGGGGCTGTGCACGGGATCTTCGCTCCGACCCCGGCTGCTGCCGGGAGCGGCGTCCTGAGAGAGCCGAGCCGATGAGGAGGAAGTCGTGAGAGAGGTTCTGGTGGTCGCCAACCGCACGCTCGGCGGCGCGAAGCTGCTCGAAGCGGTCCGCGAGCGGGCGACTGACGGAGCGACGCGGTTCCGGCTCGTCGTGCCGCAGAGCAAGCCCACCGCCGGCTACGTGATCTACGACGAGGCCGTGCGGGAATCGGCACAGGTGCGCATCGACCTGGCGCTCGAGGCTGTTGCCAGAGAGGGACTGGAGGCGAGCGGCGAAGTCGGCGACCCGGACCCGTTCTCGGCGACGATGGACGCCGTGGCCCAGCACCGGCCGGATGAGATCATCGTCTCGACGCACCCGGCCGAGCACTCCGGCTGGCTGCGCCGCGATCTGATCGAGCGGATCCGCAATGCGACGGGCCTCCCGGTGGAGCACATCGTGGTCGATCTCGAGCAGGAGGGCCTGCCGTTCAAGGTGACGCTCGTCATCGCCAACAAGACCTCATCCGGCGAGGAGCTGATCGAACACCTGAAGAGCTTGGCGGCCGGCGAGGAGCAGCTGTTCATCGCTGTCGTGCCGCAGGTGGACGGAAGCGGCGACTCCCCGCGCGAGGCGCGGGCACGCCTGGCGAAGATGCTCGACCGGCTCGGCGGGGCAGGCCTGCTGAGCTCGGGCATGATCGGCGACCCGGACCCGTACACCGCGACGATGAACGCGCTGGAGCTGTTCCGCGTCGATCACATCGTGATCTCGACCCTGCCCGACCAGCGTTCGGGGTGGATGCGCGCGAATCTGATCGAGCGTGTGCAGGGCGCCACATCGGCGGAGGTCGACCACGTCGTCGTGGACACCGACTCACCGACACCGGCGCCGGCGGCCTAGGAGCGATCGTGGAGGCTGCCAGCATCGCGCACGCCGGCGGGCACGCCCACGACGAGCACCACGGCCCACCGGAGGCGCACCGCAGCTCGCGCGTCGAGCCGCAGCTGCTCGGGATGCTGCTTTTCATCATCTCGGAGATCATGGTCTTCGGGGGGTTCTTCACCGCCTACTTCTTCATCCGCGTGGCGCAGGGCGACCCGTGGCCCGCGCCCGGAACGAACCTGCCGGTCGAAGTCGCCGGAATGAACACGGCGATCCTCGTGTCCTCGTCGTTCACGATCCACTGGGCCGAGCAGTGCATCAAGAAAAACAACCGCTTCGGCTTCAAGGCGGGGATGCTGCTGACGTTCCTGCTCGGCTGCTCGTTCCTCTTCATCCAGATCAACGAGTACGCCAACATCGGCTTCGCTCCGCAGGACGGCGCGCAGCAGACGGTCTTCTTCTCGCTCACCGGCCTGCACGGCGCGCACGTCTTCATCGGGCTGCTGCTGCTGCTGTTCGTGACGATCCGAGCCTTCCGCGGCCATTACAGCCCGGAGGAGCATCGCGGCGTAGAGGTGCCTGGCATCTACTGGCACTTCGTCGACGTCATGTGGCTCGTCGTCTACTTCACCGTCTACATCCTTTGACGCCCCTCCCCGCCGCGTCGGCCCTGCGGGTCGGATGTGCGTGGACCGCCGCGTCCCGGCGCGTCTGGTGCTGAACCCGCTGCGCTCCGAGGGCGAGGCGTTCCGTGCGCTGCTCTACGTGCTGGCCGTGATCGTGGCGGCGATCATCCTCGTGTTGGTGATCCGGGCGCTATAGGGGGCGGAGCCGTCTGCCTTCGCAAGCTCTGGTGCTTGCGCAGGCGAGCTTGCGAGGCAGACGTCTTCGCGACCGGGGTTAGGGGGCGCGTCGCCAAGGCAAGCGGGACTGCTAGCGGAGGTGGCCGTCGGCCCTAGCGCTCAGTCGTGAGGGTTGTCGGCGGTCTCCGGCCAGTGGCCGGGGGTGCCGAGCCGGGCGAGGGCGTCGCGCAGGGGGCGCCCTGCTGAGCCGGTGAGCGTCACGCGCGTGCCGTCGGCGGTGGGCGCGAAGTCGACCTTCAGGCGGCGCGAGGTCCAGCGCCGCAGCAGCGAGTAGACGGGGGCGCTCTTTCGCCCGACCCGGCCGCCGCCGACGGGGAAGATCGTCGCCGGCCCGCCGAGGCGCGCCCGCGTCACGTCAGGTTCCTCGTCTTCCTCGCCATGGCCGACCACGTCCGGGTCGGTGGCTTCGACCATGTCGAAGCCCTGCCTCGCCCCCACCACTCCGGCCGCGAGCTCGAGCCGGCCGGGGTGTTCCTCGAGCAGCGCGAGCCCGGCATCGTTGTGCAGGTCGGGGACGATGTCGCGAACGAACATCGCCTGCGCCCGCTCGGGGGGCACGCCCATCGTGAAGCTCGAGTTGACCCGCGCCACGCCCCTAGTCTCCCCGAAAACGGCGTGAAGCGGGGCCCTATTTGACCGTCAACGTCCCGTACATGCCAGCCGGACGATGCCCGGGAACCTCGCAGAAGAACGTGTACTTCCCAGCTTTGAGCGTCACGCGCACCGTCGCGATGCCCTTCGTGATGATGGGGCTCGCGCCGATCGGGGTTCCCTTCGGCGTGGCGCCGTTTTCGCCGGGTTCCAACGCGATGTTGTGGCTGACGCCCGAGGTGTTCGGCATTTCGATCGTCACCGCACCCGGTTCCGCGGTCGCCTTGTTCGTCGCGTAGGCCAGCTGGCCGCTGGGGCTCGCAGGGATCGTCAGCTTGCCGCCCTTCTCGACCGCCGGCTTGCCGGCGCCCGGCGCTTCGACGGCGCTGGCGAGCAGCCCGCTGTCCTTGCCGGACAGCGCGGCGTCCTGCGCGACGTAGGCGGCGACGTCTTTCAGTGTCGAGCCCTTGACGAGGTCTTTGGGCATCGCTCCCTCGGGGTTGGGCAGCTTGATCTGATCTTCGACCACGCCGCGCACTGTGCCGCGCCCGAGGCCTTCGACGATGCTCGCCCGGAAGGAGTCGTCGAGGTTCGGACCGACGATGCCCTTGGTGCCGGCGCGGGCCAGCGTGTGGCACGACCCGCACTTCGACACGAACGCCTGCTTGCCGGCGATCAGGTTCGCATTGTCGCCGCCCTTGACGCTGCCGCAGCCCGACGCGACGAGCGCAACGATCCCAACCGCGCAGACGGCTACGGCGCGGCCCGCTAGGCCGCGCGATCCTCCCCCGGCTCCGCGCCGGGGCTGTGAAAAGTCGTGTTCGGAGCTCATCGGAGGGCGGAACACTATCCGAAGGCGCGGTTGGCCCGCGCGTCCATGCGGGGCCGTCGGACGGGGCTTCACGGCCGTTGCAGACCGTCCAGCTCGCCCCTCGCCGCGGCGATCACGCCGGCCGCGACGCGCTCCCAGGACCAGCGCTCGCGGACCGTCTCGACGAGCCCTTCTCTGGTCCTCGCAAGCAGGCCGGGCTCGGCCGTGAGGCAGCCGAGCAGGCAGTCCGCCAGAGCGCGCACGGCGCCGTCGTCGACCGGGAAGGACAGCCACGGCGCAGCCTCGGACGGGACTGCCGCGGCGAGCACCTCACTGACCTCGGCGAGCCCCGAGTGCCGCGCGACGACCGGCACGGCCCCGCACGCCGCGCCCTCGGCGGCGACCATTCCAAACGCCTCCGGGAAGGTGCTCGGCGCGACGAGGGCCGTGCACGCCGGCAACAGGTCGGCGAGCTCCTCGTGCTCGAGCCGGCCGGTCCACACGACGCGCTCCTCGAGCGCGGCCGCGGCCGCGAGATAGCGCTCGCGCTCGTCTCCTTGGAGGCTGTCGAGGAACGCAAGCAGGTGTCGCAGGGCCCCGGCGGGGGCGGCCGGGTCCTCGAGCGTCCGCCCGGCGAGCGCCAGGCGCCGCGCGGCCTCGATGTCACCGCTTCCCAGCGCGGCGACGAGCGCTCGCAGCCCGTCGCGGTAGGCGCCGAAGCCGACCACCGTAAGCCGCGCGCCGGGTAGGCGCGAGAGCACCAGCGGCCAGCTCGCGAGCAGCAGGTCGACGCCCTTGCTGACGATCAGCTTGCCGACGAAGGCGACGAGCGGCCCGTCGGCGTCCTCGAGCGCTCCGATCGCCGCGGCGGCCTCGCGCGGGTCGCGCGCGAAGGCGCTCGCGGGACCATCTGCGCCGGAAGCGGGGGCGGGTTCGGCCCGCAGCCGCGCCGCCAGCTCGTGCAGTCCCGCTGCGGCGGCAGGGGGCTCGCGCGGCGCGAAACGATCGACGTCGACGCCGGGTGGACCGAGGCGCGTGCGCTCCGGCAGGCGCTCGTCGCCGATCGCCTGCCACAGGCTCGCCGCCGTGTGGTGTGAGCCGACCAGCACGCCACGCGCGGGGGCGAGGCCCTCGCGGGCGGGGGCGAGGAATCGCTGCGGGTTCGGCTTGACCGTGTACTCCAACGCGCTGCCGTGGATCTTGACCGCGTACGGGACCGATCCGCCGAGGCCGCGCGCGAGGATCACGGGGCCCATCACGAGGTGGTTGGCCAGCGCCAGCTGCGGGCGGGCCAGCGCCGTCACCTCGGCAACGGCGGCAACGTTCGCCGCCAGGTAGCGATCGAGCTCCTCCGGGCTGCACTCGGCGAAGGTCTTCGTCTCGAGGCCCTCGTAGCGGTCAGCCACATACACCGGCAGCAGCCCGCCGATGTCCGGCCGGTAGACGGTCGCCCGGCCCGGGCCGCCCGCCGAGCCGCCGCCCAGCTCGCGGACGCGCAGGGCGCCCGAGTCCCAGTCGCCCGCGGCGCCGATGAACGGATGCTGCTCGGGGTGGCGCTCCTGGCTCAGCAGGTGCACCTCGTGGCCGAGGCGCGCCAGTGCCTCCGCGAGGCGCGCGTTGTAGACGTTCGAGCCGGTGCCGCCAAGCAGGTAGCCGTGGAAGATCAGCAGGCGCAAGGACGGTCAGCCTATCCCGGCCCGGGCGGGCCTCCGGCTCCCCGTGCGTCCGCCGGGGCGCCCACCGCCTTCGGTAGAGTCCCCGCCATGAGCACCAGGCAGCGCTACCGCCTTCGCAACCACTCGACCGGCCGCGAGATCGTGCTCGAGGCCGAGCCCGAGGAGGTCTACCTCGACCGCGACACCGGCGAGGAGCTCGAAGTGGTCGGCAAGGTCCTGCCGCTGGCGCCGTCGGAGTCGAGGCTGCCGTGGGCGGTCGAGCACCTCCGCTTCTGTCCCTGGTGCCGTCAGATGGCCCAGAAGGACCTCAACGACTGTCCGACGTGCGGCAGGCGCATGGGCCCGCTCGGAACGCCGGCGAGGAACGGCTGAGCGTGCCGGCGCCACGGACGCGTCTGCTCGGCGCCGGCCTGGTGGCGCTCCTGTGCTCCGTCGCGCTGGGGGCCTGCGGCGGCAGCAGCGTGTCGGACGCTATCCCCAAGAGCACTCCCGACATCACCCCTCCGGCGGACACGAGCGCCGAAAAGGCCTCCGCGCAGACGACCTCGACGGCGGCGACGACGAAATCGAAAACGACCAGCACGGCCGAATCGACGGAAGCGGAAAAACCCGAAGGCGAAACAGCTGAAGGCGAAACCGGCGGCGCGGCCAGCGAAGGGACCGCCGCAGGCGGCACCGGCAGCGAAGAAAAAGCGCCTGAAAAATCCTCGAAAACCGAAGAAGGCGCTTCGAGCCCGACCGGCGGGGCGAGCGCTCCCTAGAGGATTCCGCCTCGCGCCGGCAGACGGCGTGAGGGGGCGAGGCGAGGCGAGGACGCAGCGGGCGTAGGTGCCCGTTGCGCACGAGTCCTACAAGACGCCGCCCCGCGCCGGCAAACGACGGTGAGCGGGTCGTAGGCCAAGCGAGGCAAGGACGCAGCGGACGAAGTGTGCATGTGCACACGAGTCCCGCGAGGACGCCGCCTCGCGCCGGCCTACGCCCCGCTCAGGGAGTGGAGATCAGCGTGGCGCTGTAGGTCAGGCGGGCGGTCTGGTAGAGGCAGTAGTACTGAATCGGCGTGTTGATCTGCGTGTGCGCCGTCTGCGCGCTCGTCGTCGTGCACTGCTTCTTCGGCCGGCTCGCCCGCCAGGACGTGTCGTTGCCGAAGCCCAGCGCCAGCGCCGGCGCCCAGGTCGGCACGGTCAGCGCCACGATGTCGCCCTTTTTGACCTTGATCGTCGTTTCCAGCGGGAACTGGACGGTCTTGCCGAAGTACGGCTGCAGCTTCGTCAGCGGGCCCTGGGCGATCAGCTTGTAGGTCAGGTTCGGGCTCTTCTGCGCGCGCAGCACGGCGATCGCCGCTTCGGAGACGCCGCCCTCGTTGGTGTTGAAGAATTTGATCTGGGTCGCGTTCGGCTTGCCCAGCGTGATCGTCCAGCCGACGATCGAGCCGTCACGCGGCACCCCGAGCGGGTTGTGCGCGGTCGCGACCTTGACCTGAAAGCCGGTCGTGCGGCTGACCGCCAGGCACGGGCTCGCCGGGCAGCTGGCGACGGTCGCCGGGTTGGTGGTGCCGAGCACGCCCACTTCGCTGAGCGTGGCGGGCGCGGCGGCGGGCAGCGCGAGGGCGAGCAGGAAGCTCGCGAATATGGCGGTCTTGATCCGTCTCATCTCAGCAATTCAACACGCCAACGCGCTCGATGTAGCGGTTGGATCATTTCGCTATCCCCCTGCCAACTCCTGCGCGGCGGCGGCGATCTCCTCGGGATCGCCCGCCGATGGTACCCACGGCAGCCGCAGAGGATCGTCTCGGTAGCGCGGAATCACGTGGATGTGCAGGTGAAATACCGTCTGCCAGGCGGCCGCGCCGGCGGAGTTGAGCAGGTTCACCCCGTCCGCTCCAAGGCGCTCCCGGACTCGTCTGGCGAGGCGCTGCGCGGCCAGGATCGTCGCCTGCAGGTCCTCCGGGCCGGCCTCGAACACGTCGCGCGAGTGGGCCCGCGGGATCACCAGGGCGTGTCCGCGCGTCGCCGGCGCGATGTCCATGAACGCGATCGTCAGCTCGTCTTCGTCGACGATCGTCGCCGGCAGCTCACCGGCGAGGATCTTGCAGAAGATGCAGTCGGGATCGGACACGCGGCCTGATCCTAGCCAGCCCTCGCTTCAGCGCCCAGCGAGCATCGCGCGGGCGTGCATGACGGCCTGCTCGGGTGTCTCGATCTCACCGGCGTAGCGCGCCTGCGCCAGCTCGTCGAGCAGGCCCCCCAGCTGCGGGCCCGGGGCGAGGTCCAGGAGCCGCGCCAGCTCGTCGCCGCGCACGAGCGGCGCGGGCGGCCCCTCCGCGCGCCAGCGCAGCGCGTCGCCGAGCATCGCCGAGGCGAGTCGCAGGTGCGCGTCGATCGCCCGCTCGGCGCTGCGCCCGCGCGTGGCGAGCCGGTCGGCGACCGTCAGCAGCGTGACGTCGGCCTCGACGGGCGCGCAGCTCGTGAGGTAGGTGTAGACCGTGCGACGGGCCAGCGGCTGGGGCTCGTGCACGAGAAAGCCGAGGCGCAGGTGGTTGCGCACGAGCGCGGCGACGTGGGAGCGCAGCCGCTCGCTGGTTCGCAGCCGCCCGAGCATCTCCCTGGCCAGCTCGGCGCCGGCGCGGTCATGGCCGATGAACGTGATGCGTCCGTCCTGCGGGCGCACCTCGCGAGTCAGCGGCTTTGCCGCATCGTGCAGCAGCGCTCCCCAGCGCAGCGCCTCGCCGCGGCTGAGGCCGTCGGCGAGCGGCTCGCCGAGCAGCGCGGCGATCGCGGCGCGGTGCCGCCCAATCGCCGGCTCCGCGTCGTCCCCCCCAGGATCGCCGGGTGTCGTCAGCTCGATTGCCCGGTCGAGCACCTCGAGCGTGTGGCCGTAGACGTCGGCGTGGTGGTAGGCGCTCTGCTCGACGCCTCGCAGAGCGTCGAGCTCGGGCGCCACGACTCCCAGCGCGCCGATGTCGGCGATCAGCTCGATGCCGGCTCTCGCCGCGGGCGTCGCGATCGTGCGGCGCAACTCTCCGAAGACACGCTCACCGGAGACCCCCGCGAGGCCGGACGCCTGCTCTCGGGCGCCGCGCAGCGCCTCCTCGTCCGGGCGCAGGCCGAGCTCGACGGCGACGCGCACGAGCCGCAATACGCGCAGCGGGTCGTCCTGGAAGGAGGCCGGGCCGGCGACGCGCAGGCGCTTGGCCCGCAGGTCGGCGCCGCCGCCTAGCGGGTCGATCGGCTCGCCTCCGGAGAGCGGCTGGGCGATCGCGTTGACGGTGAAGTCGCGCAGCGCCAGGTCGGCCTCGAGCGTCTCGCCGCGCAGCGGCTCGAGGTCGACCTGCCAGCTGTTGTCGCGCGCGACGACGCGCCAGGATCCGAACTCCTCAGAGAGAGCGAAGCAGGCGGCGCGTCCCCCCGCGCGGGCCACCGCCTTTGCGGCTCGTGCCGGATCGCCGGCGACGACGATGTCGTAGTCGGCCGTGGGCCGTCCCAGCAGCGCGTCGCGCACAGCACCGCCGACGAGCCAAGCGGGACTGCCCGCGAGCGCCTCGCGAGCTGCGTCGAGACCGGCGCTCACGCCGACCCGGGCTCGTTCGCCGCTGCCCGCGCCGCTTCAGGGGCGCCGTCGCGGTGGTAGACGCGCGTGACGCGCGGCGTGAGCCCGCACGTGATCTCGTAGTTGATCGTCTCCAGGCGGCGCGCGATCTCCTCGGCGGTGATCCGCCCGCTGCCCTGCAGGCCGATCAGCACCGCCGGCTCCCCGAGCAGTGACTCGCCGCCATCCGGCCCGAGGTCGACAGTGACGCTGTCCATGCTGATCGTGCCGACGAGCGGGTAGCGCACACCGCCGATCAGCACGTCGCACGCGTTCGTCAGGTTGCGCCGCCAGCCGTCGCCGTAGCCGAGTGGCAGCACGCCGACGACGGTGTCGCGCTCGGCGACGAACCGCCTTCCATAGCCGGCGCTCTCTCCGGCGCTGCAGTCCTTGACGTCCGCCAGGTAGGAGCGCAGTTCGAGCGCCGGCTCGAGGCCGCGCTCGGCCGGGTCCTCGCCGAACGGGTCCATGCCATAGATCGCGATGCCGCAGCGCACCATGTCGAACTGCGCCGCCGTGTCGCGCAGCATCGCAGCGCTGTTGGCGGCATGGACCAGGAGGCCCGGGCGGGTCTGCTTGAGCGCAGCGACCCAGCGCTCGAAGACACGCAGCTGGACGGAGAAGAAGCCGTCGTCGTCGAGCTCGTCGGCTGTTGCGAAATGCGTCATCGCGCCGGCCAGCTCGACCCCGGGCGTTCGGTCCGCCGCGTCGGCCACGGCACTCGCCTCCTCGGGGTGGCGCGTGCCGAGCCGTCCCATCCCCGAGTCGAGCTTGACGTGCACCCGCCCGCCCCCGGCTGCTGCGACTGCGGCCACCTGGCGCTCCGCCCAGACGACGACGTCGCCACGCGCGGCGAGGGTATCGGCGAGTTCACCTTGGGTCAGTGCGCCCATCACGAGGATCGGCACCTCCAGGCCAGCCGCCCGAAGCTCGCAAAGCTCGCGCGACCCGGCGACGGCCAGCCAGTCAGCGCCTCCGGCGAGCGCCGCCCGGGAGCTCGCGACCGCGCCGTGACCGTAACCGTCGGCCTTCACGACGGCACACAGCTGCGTGCCATCGGCCAGGCCGGCCCGCAGTCGCGCACAGTTGCGCTCGATCGCCGCGACGTTGACGCTCGCCTGCACGCGTTCGGCGGCCGGTCCCTCGCTCGCCGCAGGCGTCTCCCCTGCGCGCTCAGCCACCTGCGCCCTCCTGCCCGCGGGCTCGCGCGAGCGCTTCGATCACATCGCCGGCGATCACGGCCTCGGCCGACCCGACGGCGAGCGCCGCAAGGCGTCCGGCCCGGACGTGCAGCAGCACTCCGGCGGCGGCCGCCAGGAACGGGTCGAGCCGCTGGGCGAGCAGCGCGGCGATCACACCGGTGAGGACGTCGCCTGTCCCGGCCGTGGCGAGCGCGGGACTGCCGCCGCGGCTCACGGCGACATGCCCGTCGGGTGCGGCGACGAGCGTGTCGTCGCCCTTCAGGACGACGATCGCGCCGGAGCGCCTGGACGCCTCGCGCACGTGGCGCAGGCGCTCGGCTTCGACCTCGTCGCTGTCCAGCTCGAGCAGCCTGCCCAGCTCGCCGGCGTGCGGGGTCAGCACGGTCGCGGCCGGTCTGTGCGTCAGCTCGGCGAGGCGCCCTGCATGCGCGTTGAGCCCGTCTGCGTCGAGCACCATCGGCAGCTTCGCGGCGCGCGCCAGGCGACGCGCGAAGACGGCCGCCTGCTCGGTGCGACCGAGCCCGGGTCCGAGCGCCAGCGCACCGCCGCGAGCGGTCGCTTCGAGCACCTGCTCGACCCCGACGTTGCTGAGCGCGCCTTCGCTTTCGGGCAGGCCGCGGGTCATCAGCTCGGGCATCCCGGAGCCGGCAAGCACCTGCTGGAGCCCGGCCGGGACGAGCGCCGTGACGTAACCGGCGCCTGCGCGCATCGCCGCGCGCGAGGCCATCGCCGGCGCTCCGGTGAGACCCAGCGAGCCTCCCACCACGAGCACGTGGCCGGAGGCGAACTTCGTCGAGGAGCCGCTGCGACGCGGCAGCAGCGCGAGCACGGTCGGCTCGATCAGCCCGATCGCCGACGCCATCGGGGCGCCCCGCGGGATGCCGATGTCTGCGACCTCGACCGCGCCGGCGTATTCCTTGCCGGGGCGGATCCACAGTCCTGCCTTGGCGGCATGGAAGGTGACGGTCGCGGCGGCCCGCACGGCAGGCCCGGCGACGACCCCCGTGGAGGCATCGACGCCACTGGGCACGTCGACGCTGATGACCGGGGCGGCCGCCTTCGCGAGCTCCTCGATCGCAGCGGCGATCTCGCCGTGTGGCTCTCCCCGAAAGCCCGTGCCGAGCAGCGCGTCGACGATCGCCACGCGATCGTCCAGCGGCGAGGAGCGCTTCCCGCGCCCGGCGCCCTTGCCGCGCCAGGGGCTGCCGTCGAGCCGCACCGGGCCGTCTCCCGGCAGGCGTTTCAGGTTCTCGCCGGCATCGCCCTCGAGCTCCCCGGGCGGCGAGGCGCAGACGACGGCCACGTCGCGACCGGCCTCGCGCAGCAGGCGCGCGACGACCAGCCCGTCGCCGCCGTTGTTGCCCTTGCCGCAGTAGACCGCGACGGACCCGTCCGGGGCCAGCCGCTCGACGGCGGCGGCGACGGCGCCACCGGCACGCTCCATCAGCTCGAGGCTGTCGACGCCCTGCTCGTCGATCGCCCAGCGGTCGACGCGACGCATCGTCTCGGCGTCGGGCAGCGGCGTCAGCCAGTCGGGCAGGTCCTCCACGACAGCGATGCTAGATGCTCACGGCAGCGCGCCGCCACGGCGCGCCGGCGCCTACTCGACGGTCACCGTCTTGGCGAGGTTGCGCGGCTGGTCGACGTTCAGCCCCCGCCGCCTGGCGATTTGATAAGCGAGCAGCTGCAGCGGGATCACTGCCAGCAGCGGTTGCAGCATCCAGTCCAGCGGCGGCACCCCGACGGTCGCCTCGGACTGCTGGGCGATTGTCGTGTTGCCTTCGGTGGCGATCGCGATCACGTGCGCGCCGCGAGCGCGCACCTCCTGCATATTCGAGACGACCTTGTCGAGGACAGGCGAGTCGGTGGCCACGCAGACGACCGGCGTCGACTCGTCGAGCAGCGCGATCGGACCGTGCTTCATCTCACCCGCGGCGTAGGCGTCGGTGGCGATGTAGGAGATCTCCTTGAGCTTCAGCGCACCCTCGAGCGCGACGGGCAGGCCGACGTGGCGGCCGATGTAGAGGAAGAAGTCGTTCTGCCAGTGGGCGTCGGCGATCGGCCGGACCTGATCGGCGGCACGCCCCAGCACCGCGTCGATGCAGTGCGGCAGGCGCTTGACCTCGGCGACCAGCTCGGCGAGGCGCTCGGGCGGCAGCTCGCCGCGCAGCTCGGCGAGACGCAGCGCGAACGTGTACATCACGGCCACCTGGCAGATGAACGTCTTCGTCGCGGCGACGCCGATCTCCAGGCCGGCGCGGGTGAAGAGCGTGCCGTCGGCGTCGCGCGTGGCCTGCGAGCCCATCGTGTTGGTGACGGCCACGACGCGAGCGCCGCGCTCGCGGGCGAGGCGCATCGCGGCGAGCGTGTCGGCGGTCTCTCCCGACTGCGTGATGCCGATCACGAGGTCGTCGGGACCGACGACGGGGTTGCGGTAGCGGTACTCCGAGGCGATGTCCATCTCGACCGGGACGCGCGCCCACTCTTCGATCGCGTAGCGCCCGATCAGCCCTGCGTGGTAGGCGGTGCCGCAGCCGACGATCACGATCCGCCGGAGTCCGCTCAGAAGCGACTCGTCGAACACGTTGTCCTCGGCCAGGTCGATGCCGTCGCCCCGTGCGGTGCGTCCGGCGATCGCATCGGCGACGGCGTCGGCCTGTTCGTGGATCTCCTTCAGCATGAAAGTCTCGTAGCCACCCTTCTCGGCCGTCGCCTCGTCCCAGTCGACGAGCTCCTCGGGGCGCTCGATGGGCTCGCCGGCGGCCGTCATGATCTCTACGCCGCCGGGGCGCAGCACGACGATCTCGCCGCTCTCCAGGTACTGCACGCGGCGGGTCTCGGCGAGGAACCCGGGCACGGCCGAGGCGATGAACTGCTCGCCGTCGCCGCGCCCGATGATCAGCGGGCACTCCTTGCGCGCGCCGACCAGCACGTCTGGCTCGTCGAGGCTCATCGCGACGAACGCGTAGTGGCCCTCCAGCCGGTTGTAGGCGGCGCGGACGGCATCGCCGAGATCACCGTCGTAGAGCTCTGCGATCAGGTGCGCGATCACCTCGGCGTCGGTCTCAGAGCTGAACACGCTGCCGCCGTCGAGGAGGTCCTGCTTGAGCGCCATGTAGTTCTCGACGATGCCGTTGACGACGACGTGGATGCGGTCGCCGTCGTCGCTGTGGGGATGGGCGTTCTCCTCGCTGACGCGACCGTGCGTCGCCCAGCGTGTGTGGCCGATCCCGGTCGTCGCCGGTCGCTCGGCGAGGGCGACCGAGCCCCCTTCGCCGTCAAGCTTCTCGCGCAGCGCGCCCAGGTTGCCGACGGCCCGCACCGCGTCGATCTTCTCGCCCGCGATGACCGAGATGCCGGCCGAGTCATAGCCGCGGTATTCCAGCCGCGTCAAACCGGCGAGCAGCAGGTCACGGACGGGCCGGGATCCGACGTAGCCAACGATGCCGCACACCCGCTCGAAGATACCAAGGGCGGCCGTGCGCGCTTGGGCGGCGGATGCCGCGGGGAGCCGCTCAGCCGCCGAGCTCGGCCTCGACCAGTGCTACGAGCCGCCCACACAGCTCGTCGGCCTCCTCGGCGGTCGGCGCCTCGACCATCACCCGCACGAGCGGCTCGGTGCCGCTGGGCCGGACCAGCACGCGGCCGCGGCCGTCGAGCTCGGCCTCGGCGGCGCGGACGGCCTCGTGCACGCTGCCGGCGCCGGCGATCGAGTCGCGGTCGCGGACCCTCACGTTGACCAGGCGCTGGGGCAGCTTGCTCATCGCGGCTCGCTCGGCGAGGTCGGCGCCGCCGAGCGCCTCGAGCGTGAGCAGCGCACCTGCGATGCCGTCTCCGGTGCGGTTGAAGCCCATCTCGATCAGATGCCCGGACTGCTCGCCGCCGAGCGTCCAGTCCCGCGCACGGAGCTCCTCGAGCACGTAGCGGTCGCCGACGTTGGTCACGGTCACGTCGATGCCCTCCTGCTTCATCGCCGCGTGAAAGCCGTAGTTGGTCATCACCGTCACGACGACGCCTCCACCCCGCAGGCGACCCTGCTCGCGCAGGTGCAGCGCGCTCAGCGCGAGCAGCTCGTCGCCGTCGACGACCTCGCCGCGGGAGTCGACGGCGAGCACCCGGTCCCCGTCGCCGTCGAAGGCGAAGCCGACACGGTGACCCCCCGCGACGACGGCGCCGGCGAGCTCGTGCACGTGCGTGGAGCCTGAGCCGTCGTTGATGTTTCGTCCGTCCGGGCTCGCGGCATGCACCGTCACCGATGCGCCGAGGCGCCGGAAGATCTCCGGCGCGACGCGGTAGGTGGCGCCGTTGGCGCAGTCCAGCAGCACGTCCAGGCCGGACAGGTCGAGGTCGTTGAAGCGGCTGTGCAGCTCGCGCAGGTAGTCCTCGGCGGCGCCCCGCAGCTCGCGCACCCGCCCGATCGTCCCGTCGCTCGCCGCTGGTCGCTCGAGTGCGCGCTCGATCTCCAGCTCGGTCTCGTCGGAGAGCTTGTAGCCGTCGCCGCCGAAGAACTTGATGCCGTTGTCCCGGTAGGGATTGTGGGAAGCCGACAGCACCACTGCGAGGTCGAGCCCGTAGCGGCTGAGCAGCAGAGGCGCCGCCGGCGTCGGCAGCACGCCGCCGAGCAGCGCGTCACCGCCGGCAGCGCTGACACCGGCCGCGACGGCCGCCTCAAGCATCTCGCCGGACTCGCGCGTGTCGCGCACGATCAGCACCTGCGGGCGCTCAGGGGCCGCGTGCCCGGTCGCGGCCCGGGCCAGGCCGAGCGCCATCTCGGCGGTCAGGAACTCGCCCGCCACACCGCGGATGCCGTCCGTCCCGAACAGCTTGCGGGCCATCGACTTCCTCCTTTGAAGGCCCTAGCGCTTGGAGAACTGCGGACGCTTGCGCGCCTTCTTCAGCCCGGCCTTCTTGCGCTCCTTGGCGCGCGAGTCCCGCGTCAGGAAGCCGCGACGCTTCAACTCGCCGCGGAGATTCGGGTCGGCCTCGAGCAGGGCGCGCGAGACGCCGTGGCGCAGCGCGCCGGCCTGGGCGGAGATGCCGCCGCCATGCAGGCGAGCGACGACGTCCATGCGGTCCTCGTAGCCCACCGTCTCGAGCGGCTGGCGGATGTTGCGCTGCAGTGTCGTGCGCGGGAAATGTGTCTCGAGCGTGCGGCCGTTGACCAGGTAGGTGCCGGTTCCGGGCCGCAGCGTGACGCGGGCGATCGCCGTCTTGCGCTTGCCCGTCGCGCGGTAACGCGCGCCCGAGGCGAGATCGATCGCGGCGGTCGAGATCGGCTCGGCGGCCGGCTCCTCGGGGTCTGTCTCAACGCTCTGGGTCTGGGCCTCCGGCTCCTCCTCGACGGCGTAGGGGTCCTGGTACTCCTCGCCGCGGTTCAGCGGGTCGACGCCCTCGGGGACGATGTCGACCTCGAGGTGCGCGCCGGGCACAGACGGTTTCTCGCGGGGTGCGGCGGCGGCGTCCGTGTCCACTTCCTCCTCGCTCTCGGCGGCTGCCTCGGCCTGCGCGTCCTGCGCCTCCTGGGCTGCCTCCAGCGGAGCGTCCTCGGCGGACCCGGCGAGCTCCTGGGCGTCCGCGGTGGGAACGGCGTGGCCTTCACCGGCCGGCTCGACGGTGGGGGGCTCGGGCGCCTGGGCGCCGGACTCGGCAGCCTCCTCGGCGGCCTCCAGCGCGGCGTCCTCGGCCGAACCGGCTATCTCGGCGGCGTCCTCGCCGGGCACTGCGTGCTGCGGGGTCTCCGCGTCCTCGGCGGGCGGCGTCGCCGCGTCGTCGGGTGTGTCCTCGTCTGCCATCAGACCTCGATCTCGAAGGGGGTGGGCTTCTGTGCCACGTGAGGGTGCTCGGGGCCGGCGTAGATCTTCAGCTTCGTGATCTGCTTCCGGGCGAGGCGGTTGCGGGGCATCATGCCTTTGACGGCCAGCCTGATGATCTCCTCGGGACGGCGCGCCTGCATCTCCTCGAAGGTGCGCGAGCGCAGCCCGCCGGGGTAGCCGGAGTGGCGGTAGTAGCGCTTGTCCTGGCGCTTGTTGCCGCTCACGTGGATCTTCTCGGCGTTGACGACGACGACGAAGTCGCCCGTGTCGATGTGCGGCGTGTACTCGGGCTTGCGCTTACCGCGCAGCAGGTCGGCCAGCTGCGTGGCCAGGCGGCCGAGCGTCTTGCCGTTGGCGTCGACGATCAGCCAGTTCCGCTCACGGTCGGTCGGCTTCGCTACGTAGGTCTTCACTGAGGGTGCCATTGCGTGAAAAAGGCCACGCTGGCCGATCTCCGATCGGCGCGCGGCGAGGGGCACACAATAGCCAATGTCGAGTGGACTCGCCTAAGCGCCCGCGTGCTTCGCGCGCACGATCACGCGCGTCCCGTGCCGTGGCACCATCGTCACGTTGCGGTGCCTGGGCGGCTCTGGTGCCGGGTCGGGCGCCACGAGGTCCGTGCGCCGGGCGATCGCGCGCAGCACGACGCGCTGCTCGGCCATGGCGAGCGTCGCGCCGAGGCAGCGGCGGATCCCGCCTCCGAACGGGATCCACGTGTAGGTGCCGGGCTTCACGCCGAGGAAGCGCTCGGGCCGGAACGAGAAGGGCTCGGGGTAGAGATCCTCCCGGTGGTGCAGCAGCAGGATGCTGACCAGCACCGGCGTTCCGGCCGGGAGGAGCCACTCACCGAGCTGCCACGGGACGCTGACGCGGCGCCCGATCAGGGGGATCACCGGCCGCGCGCGCATCGCCTCGTGGATCGTCGCCTCGAGATAGTCGGCGCCGGTGTCCGTCGCGCCGTCGGCGCGGACCTCCTCGCGCAGGCGCTCGTAGGCGTGCGGGGTGCGCAGCAGCCGCTCGAACGCCCAAGAGAGCGAGTTGGCGGTCGTGTCGTGTCCGGCCAGCACGAGCGTCAGCAGCTCGTCGCGCAACTCCTGGTCGCTCATCGGCTCACCGTCCTCGTAGCGTGCGGCGAGCAGCAGCGAGAAGACGTCGGTGGCCCCCTCCCGCTCGCCGAGGGCGCGGCGCTTGGCGATCGCCGCATAGACCGGGCGCTCGAGGCTCTCGACGAAGCGCCTCGCAAGGCCGACCGGCTCGCGGCGCCCGACGTTGAGCAGTTCGAAGAGCTGCGTGCTCGGGCGCGAGGACAACCGCACGGCGTTGCGGATCGCCTCACGGAGGTCTCGCTCGGGCGTCCCCTGGGCGGGGACGCCCTCCACGCCGAAGATCCCCGACATGATCACGTCGAGCGTGATCGCCTGCATCGCCGGCCCCAGCTCGAACGTCGTGCCGAGCGGCCAGCGATCGATCTCGCGCTCGGCGACGTCGGCAATCATCGCGGTGTACCGCTCGACGGCCTCGCCGTGAAAGGACGGCAGCAGCAGCTTGCGCTGGCGCATGTGCGCCGGACCGAGCAGTGTCAGCACCGAATTGGGGCCGACGATCGGCCGCAGCGGGGACTCGCCGGTGAGCGACGGCGCCAGTTCCGGGTCGGCCGTGAACAGCGAGCGCACGTGGTCCGGGTGGGTGGTGACGACCGCGTCCTCCCCGATCGGCCCGAACATCCCGAAGACCTCGCCGATCTCGCGGCGCGCGCGGAACATGAAGCCGGCCTGGCGCACGCCGACGCGGAGCGTCTGCAGCGCGCGCGGCGCTCCCATGCGCGGCGGCATGACGTGCTGAGCGCCGTCCTGCGCCGGACCCGCCGGCGACGGCGGCGCCGTCCCCAGCAGTTCGGGCTGGGCGCTCGCGTCGGCGCTCGCGGCTGGCCGCGCCGCGAGCGCGAGGTTGGCTGTGGCGGATGAGGGCACGGTTTACCTCCAGGCCTCGGAAGCGCTATTGAACGAAAGTCTAACAAGCTGCGCGGCAGCGGGTCGTGAGCCTAGAATCGACCGGTGGCGAGCATCCCCCGCACGCGCATGGACGTCGACGCCCGGCGCGAGCAGCTGCTCGAAGCCGGCGTGGCGCTGTTCGCCGTGCGCTCCTGGGATGAGGTGTCGATCGAGGAGATAGCGAGCGCGGGAGGCGTCTCGCGGGGGCTGCTCTACCACTACTTCTCGGGTAAGCGCGACTACTACGTGGCCTGCATCGAGCACGTCGTCGATCGCCTGCTCGCGCTGGAGCCGGACGCGGGGATGCCCCCGGCGCAGCAGCTTCACGTGGGGCTGCAGCGCTACTTCGAGAGCATCGAGCAGCACCCGGACATGCATCGCGCGCTGCGCCGCGTGGCGCCGGCCGATGTCGAGGTCGCCGAGATCGTCGCGCGCGACCACGAGGCGTTCACCGCGCTCGTGCTCGCCGGGATGCCCGGTGGAGGCAGCGGCTCTGCGCTCGCCCGCGCGACCGCGCGCGCCTGGCTCGCATCGGTGCAGGCCGCCGGCCTGGACTGGCTGGAATCCCGCGAGGTGCCGGCCGAGCAGCTGATCGACGTCCTCTCGCGAGCGCTCGCGGCCTCGATGATGGCGGCGGCGGCACTCGACCCGACGATCGAGCTGCCTCCGTTCCTGACGGGCCTCGACCCGCCGCCGCTCGGGCCACCGCGCGGCTGAGACTCATACGAGATTCGGCCAAGCCACGCCATCGCGAAGCGTGCGCCTGCGCATCCTGTGGGCCTCGTGGCCGCGATCGCTCATCAGAATCGTCTCGCCGCAGCCGTGACGGTGGCGGCGCTCGCGGCGGCGGTGCCCGCCTCAGGGCACCCAGCGGCCCACACGAGCGCCTACTGCAGCTCGATCCCGCAGGTGGAAGTGCAGAGGCAGGAGTGGGGGTTCCACGCCGGGCAGCCCCAACCCGGTCCCGGCACGAGCTACGCGCGCGGCCACGGCAAGATCGACCTCGCAGCGTCGACCGCCTCAGGAGTCATCTGCCAGGTCGACCGTTCTCGCGTCGCCGGGGAACGGCAGATAGTCCTCTCGATCGACCGCCGCGTCGCCTACACCTCACACCACGCCGTGATGTTCGGGGTCCCCGGGAACATCGTGCGGATCCGCGTGCACGTGAGGAGCACGACCGACGCGAGGTGCGCCACCGGCACGCGCGGTGAGGTGACGATCTTTGCCAGCTACAACGGCGTCCACGAGGACAGCGTCCAGTTCTCGTTCCCGGCCGGCTGCCGGGGCCACGTGCGCCGCTACACGGGCTCGGGCGTCGTCACCAACGTGCCGCCCAACTGAGCCGGCATCACCCGCGAGCGAGGCCTCAGGTCACTCCCACTCGATGGTGCCGGGGGGCTTGGACGTGATGTCGAGCACGACCCGGTTGACCTCGCGCAGCTCGTTGATCATGCGCGAGGCGATCGTCTCGAGCAGGTCATACGGGAGGCGGGCCCAGTCGGCGGTCATCGCGTCGTCGCTGGTGACGGCGCGGACGACGACGACGTAGCCGTATGTGCGCTCGTCACCCTGCACGCCGACGGTCCGGACGTCGGGGAGCACGCAGAAGGACTGCCAAAGCTCGCGGTAGAGACCGGCCTTGCGGATCTCCTCCTGAAGGATGTGGTCGGCCTCGCGCAGGACGTCGAGGCGCTCGCGCGTGGCTTCGCCGCCGACGACGCGGATCGCGAGACCGGGGCCCGGGAACGGCTGGCGCCAGACGAGGCGCTCCGGCAGGCCGAGCTCGGCGCCGACCGCGCGGACCTCGTCCTTGAACAGCGCACGCAGCGGCTCGACGAGCTCGAACTGCAGGTCGTCCGGCAGGCCGCCGACGTTGTGGTGTGACTTGATCGTCGCGGCTCCGGTGCCGCCGCCGGACTCGATCACGTCGGAGTAGAGCGTGCCCTGGACGAGGAACCGGGCGCCCTCGCCGTCGCCGGCGAGCCTTGCGGCCTCCTCCTCGAAGACGCGGATGAACTCGGCGCCGATCGCCTTGCGCTTGGCCTCGGGCTCAGTCACGCCCTGCAGCTTCTCGAGGAAGCGCGTCTCGGCGTCGACGGCGACGAGCGCCACCTTGAAGGTGTCGCGGAACGTCTTGATCACCTGCTCGCCCTCGTCCTTGCGCATCAGCCCGTGGTCGACGAACACGCACGTCAGCTGGTCGCCGATCGCGCGGTGCACGAGCAGCGCGGCGACCGACGAGTCGACGCCTCCGGAGAGGCCGCAGATGACCTTCCCCTCCCCCACCTGCTCGCGGATCCGCCTGATCTGGTCCTCGACGATCGACGCGGCCGACCAGTTGGGCTCACAGCCGCAGACATCCGTCAAGAAGCGCGTCAGGATCTCCTGACCGTAGGGGGTGTGCACGACCTCCGGGTGGAACTGGATGCCGTAGATGTCGCGCGCCTGGTCCTGGACGGCGGCGACCGGAGAGCCGGTCGAGGAGGCCAGCGCCGTGAAGCCCGGCGGAGGCTCAAAGACGGTGTCGCGGTGGGACATCCAGCAGGTCTGCTCGCGCGGCAGGCCTGCGAGCAGCACGCCGGGCTCTGAGACGTGCAGCTCGGAACGGCCGAACTCGCCGACCTCTGCCTCCTCTACGCGCCCGCCGAGGGTGTGGACCAGCAGCTGCATGCCGTAGCAGATGCCCATCACCGGCACTCCCAGCTCGAGCAGGCGCTCGTCGAGCGCAGGGGCGCCAGGCGCATACACCGAGGCCGGGCCGCCGGAGAGGATGATCCCGCGCGGTTTGCGTGCCGCGACCTCGTCGATCGAGACGTGGTGGGGCAGCAGCTCGCTGAAGACGCCGCAGTCGCGCACGCGCCGGGCGATCAGCTGCGAGTACTGACCGCCGTAGTCGAGCACGACGATCTCCTGCTCGACCGTCTGCGCAGGCGTGATCCGCTGGCGCTGCTCGCCCTCCGGCTCGACGGCCGTGGCGGCGGCGTCAGTCATTGACGAGGGCTGCGACCTTCCCGTTCGTGGCGCCCATCCCGACCTGCTGATCGCGCTGCAGCGCCTTGCCCTCGGTCTGCAGGGACGGCGCGACGACCACCTCGGCGCGGTTGAACTCCGCCAGGTCCTTGTGACCGCACGTCGCCATCGAGGTGCGCAGCCCGCCGAACAGGTTGAACGTGCCGTCGTTCTCGCGAGCCGGTCCGACGAGGATCTCCTCGAGCGTGCCGTTCTGGGTAGTCGCGACGCGCGCGCCCCGAGGCAGGTCGGGGTGGAAGGTCGCCATGCCCCAGTGAAAGCCCCGGCCCGGAGCCTCATAGGCGCGTGCGAGCGGCGAGCCGATCATCACGGCGTCGGCGCCGAGCGCGATCGCCTTGGAGACGTCGCCGCCGTTGCGCATGCCGCCGTCGGCGATCACCTGGCAGTACTCGCCCGTCTCGAGCATGTGCGTCGAGCGGGCATGCGCCACGTCGGCGATCGCCGTCGCCTGCGGCACGCCGATGCCGAGCACACCGCGAGTCGTGCAGGCCGCGCCCGGGCCGACGCCGACGAGCACGCCGGCGGCGCCGGTGCGCATCAGGTGCAGGCCGGTGTGGTAGGAGGCACAGCCGCCGACGACCGCTGGGACCTCGAGGCTCGGGATGAACTCCTTGAGGTTGAGCGGCTCGGAGACCGTCGAGACGTGTTCGCCGGAGACGACGGTGCCCTGGATCACGAGCACGTCCAGACCGGCCTCGAGCGCGAGCTCGTGCCACTGGAGCACGCGCTGTGGCGTGAGCGAGGCGGCGACGACGACTTTCTGCTCCTTGATTTCCTGGATCCGCTGCGTGATCAGCTCGGGCTTGACGGGCTCGCGGTAGATCTGCTGCATCTCGCGCGTGGCGAGATCCTTGGGCAGCGCGGCGATCCGCTCGAGCTGCTCCTCTGCGTCCTCGTAGCGAGTGAAGATGCCCTCGAGGTTGAGCACGGCGAGGCCGCCGAGGCGGCCGATCAGGCCGGCCGTCTCGGGCGAGACGACGCCGTCCATCGCCGAGGCCAGCATCGGCAGCTCGAACTGGTACGGGCCGAGCTTCCAGGAGATGTCGATGTCGTCGGGGTCGCGGGTCCGCCGGGAAGGAACGATCGCGATGTCGTCGAAACCATAAGCTCGACGACCCTTCTTTCCACGTCCGATCTCAATCTCCATCGTCGAATCCTCGCAGTCGGCACGGACGAAAAGACCCCGCTCTCGGCGGGGCCATGTACAGGGCGTCGGAGCGCTGTGATCGCCGCTCGGGCGGCGACAGCCAAGTCCTGCTGAGCATAGCAACGGGCGCTGCCCGCGCGAGGCCCTCGGATATCCTCGAACTATCGTGAGCGACGGGCCCGACAGGCGCTATGACCCGCACGCCGTCGAGGCTCGCCGACAGGCGGCCTGGGCGGAGCGCGAGGCATTCCGGACGCCGCCCCTGGCGGAGGATCAGCCGCACCTGTACATCAAGCCCTCCGCGCCGTTCACGTCGGGCAACGTTCACATCGGCCACGTCCGTTCGTACTCGATCGGCGACGCCTATGCGCGCTTCAGGCGCGCCCGCGGCGACGACGTCCTGTTCGCCTTCGGCTTCGACGCGTTCGGTCTGCCCGCGGAGCTCGGCGCGATCGCCGGCGGCGAGCCGCCGAGTGAGTGGGTCAACCGCTGCGCCGCGCACATGACCGGCCAGCTGCAGCGACTCGGCTTCTCACTCGACTGGGACCGTTCGTTTCTGAGCTGTGACGAGATCATGTACCGCTGGTCGCAGTGGCTGTTCCTGACGCTCTACGAGGCCGGTCTGGTGTACCGCGGCACAGGCACAGTCGACTGGTGCGACCACTGCCAGACGACGCTTGCCTCGATCCAGGTGGAGCCGGGCGGGACGTGCTGGCGATGCCACAACCCCGTTCGCCTGATCGAGCTTCCGCAGTGGTACTTCAAGGTCAGCGCCTATGTGACGGAGAACGACAGCCGCCTGGCCCAGCGCGAGGCGAGCGGCAAATGGGACAAGCTCGCGCTCGACTCACAGCTCGACGTGATGGGACGGGTGGACGGAGTCGAGGTCGAGCTGACGGCGGCGGACGGATCGACCGTCACTGCCTTCACGCCCCATGCGGGCGCCGCCGGCGCGGCGAGCTTCGTCGTGATCTCACCGCGCCACCCCGAGGCCGAGCGCTGGGCGTCGGACCCGGCGATCGGCGAGCGACTCGAGCAGATGCGCTCGGGCGGCTGGGCACGCAGTGCCCGCGATGCCGAGACGATCCCGCTGGTCGAGGCCGCCGGGACGCTGAGCGATCCGTCGGGGCGCGAGCTCCCGGTCGTGATCTCGCCGGTCGTCGACGCCCGCTTCGGACCGACGATCGCGCTCGGCATCGCCACCGAGGACCGCACCGACGAGGTGTTCGCGCGGCGCCTCGGGCTGCCCGGCGGCGGTGACGGGGAGGCCGCAGAGCAGGACACCGACGGCGACGCCGCCGCTCCAGCCGGGCCCGCCGCCGGGGCGCGCGAGGCGGTTCGCTACAAGGCCTCCGACTGGGTGATCTCGCGGCAGCGCTCGTGGGGCACGCCGATCCCGATCGTCTACTGCGAGCAGTGCGGCACGGTGCCGGTGGCGAAGGAGGACCTGCCCGTCAAGCTGCCGCTCGACATCACGCCGACCGGCACGGGCAACCCGCTGGCGGAGCTGCACTCGTTCGTCGAGACGACCTGCCCGCAGTGCGGCGGCCCGGCGCGCCGCGAGACCGACACGCTCGACTGCCACTTCGACGCACTGTGGCTGTGGATCCCCGCATGCGTACCGCCGGAGTCGCGGGGGGAGCCGCTGGAGGAGATCCTGGCGCTCGCGGACCTGCGCCACTGGCTGCCGTCGGAGCGGCTCGTCGCCGGATCGGACAGCGGCAACTTCGTGTTCGACCAGCGAACGGTGACGAAGGCGCTGCGCGACCTCGGCCCGCTGTCGTTCCTGGCCGACGGCGAGCCCTTCGCCGGATGCCTGTTTCACGAGATGGTGACGCGGGAGAACCGCAAGATGAGCAAGCATCTCGGCAACGTGGTCGACCCGGATGAGCTCGTCGAGCGCTACGGAGCAGACACGGTGAGGCTGGCAGTGCTGTTCGCGGCGCGACCGCAGAAGTCGCTGAACTGGAGCGACTCGGCCGTGCTGCGCTGCCACCGCTTCCTCGGACAGGTCTGGGAGTACAGCCAGGACAAGCTCGCCCTGGCCGGCCCGGAGGCCGAGCGCCCAGCGATCGAGAAGGACACGAGCGAGCACCTGCGGCTGAAACTCTCGCAGTGGTGCGACGCAGCGGTGCAGCGGACGACAGCCGACATGGAGAGCCTCGAGATGCACAGCGCAGTGCGCAACCTGATGCGGCTGTTCGATCGCCTCAAGGACTTCGAGAAGCGCGTGCTGGCGCGCGAGCCGGGGCTGAGCGCGGCGAACGTCGACGCGCTGCTCGCGGCGCTCTCGGTGCTCGTGCAGATGCTCGGGCCGTTCGTGCCGCACCTCGCCGAGGAGCTGTGGCTGGCGCTCGGCAACGACGAGCAGGGTTCACAGACGCCTTGGCCGGGCGTATCGTTCAAGGTTGCCGCATGAGCACGACGACCGCACAGTCCACGCAGGGCTCCAGGCAGCGGACGCGCTCCTGCGCAACCGGGCTGGCGTGTCATCGCTGCGACCGCAGCTGGCCGCTCGAGGACCCGGTCTTCTCATGCCCGGACTGCGGCAAGGGCCTGGACATCGTCTACGACTACGAGCTCGCCGCGCGGCATTTCGCCGAGGTGCCTGCGACGGACCGGCCCGAGAACATCTGGCACTTCGAGGAGCTGCTGCCGATCGTGGACGCGCGGGCGCAGGCGCGCGTGGGGCAGTACTCCGGTTACACGCCGCTGATCCGCGCCGACCGGCTGGGCGCCGAGCTGGGCATCGAGAACCTGTACCTGAAGGACGACTCGGCGCAGCGGCCGAGCTTCTCCTACAAGGACCGGGTCGTCTCGATGTCGATCGCCCGGCTGCTCGAGAAGGGCAAGACGGAGATCGGCTGCGTCTCGACGGGCAACGTCGGCACGGCGGTCGCATCGCTGGCAGCCAAGGCCGGCGTCGATGCTTATGTCGTGTACCCGAGCCGGCTCGAGGCGACCAAGGCGCGGGGCGTGATGGCCCTCGGGGCGAAGGTCTGCCAGGTCGAGGGCAACTACGATGAAGCGAACAAGCGCTGCCGCGAAGTGGCAGAAGCGACGGGCATGGACTTCGCGAACATCACGTTGCGTCCGTTCTACGCGGAGGGTGCCAAGACGGCGGCGTTCGAGATCGTCGAGCAGCTGGGCTGGCACTCGCCGGAGCACATCGTCAGCCCGGCCGCGGGCGGGACGCTGTCCTCGCGAATGCACAAGGGGCTCGGCGAGCTGCAGCTGATGGGGCTGGCGGAGACGAGCGCGACGGCGATCCACATAGCCCAGCCGAGCGGCTGCAACCCGATCGCCAGCGCGATCCTCGCCGAGGAGGCCGAGGTGGTGCCGGTGATGCCCGAGACCGCGGCGCACTCGCTGGCGATCGGTGCCCCCGGCGACGGCTACCTGGTGATCGACGCGGTGCTCGAACGGGGCGGCACGGCGGCCTTCGCATCGGACCCCGAGATCTTCGCCGGGATCGACCTGCTGGCGGCGAGCGAGGGGCTGCTCACCGAGCCGGCGGGGGGCACGACGATCGCGGTGCTCGAGAAGCTCGCAGCGGCAGGCCGCTTCGGCTCGGATGAGACGGTCGTGGCGATGATCACGGGCAACGGCATGAAGACCCTCGACGATCACCCCCCGAAGCCGTGGCCGGAAAAGGTCGAGTGCGAGCGCGAAGCGATGGCGGCGGCGCTCGAGGCGCTGAAGGACACCGAGCGTCTGATGGACGCGGCCCGGCGTCAGCTGCAGGCGTGATCGACGAGATGGACGAGCACGACCTCGAGCAGCGGCGCCGCGAAGAGCGCCGACCCGTCGATGAGGCCGGCGGTGGCGAGTCCGAGGGGTTCGAGCTGGCCGAGCAGGAACTCGTGGAACACACCTCCCACGGCGATGGCCATGCACCGTCGCGGATCATGCGCGACGCGGCCGCAGAGACAGAGCAGGACGACCAGTCCTACGGCGAGGCCGACGAGGAGCACCTGCCAGATTGACCGGTCGCGAACGGCGTGCTGTCAGAGGACGAACAGAAAGTCGGCTAGGATGGTTGCTGCGCAGGCCGCGGAGGGGCGGCTTTGCGACCGGGAAGCACGCTGCGAGCCATATGCGCAGTCCAGGGCAGACCGGCACACAAAGACAACGAAAGTGTGTCGAGGAGAGATGCCCCTAACTAGATCGCACGCCTTGCGCGCGCACTCCACCAAGACGGACCCCTTCGCCCCGACCGGATTCGCAGGCCGACCGTGAGCGCGAACCCCCCCGCCCTGAGGATCCGCAGCGAGGCCGCCGCGGGTGGCCACGTGCTGACGCTCTCAGGCGAACTGGACCTCGCGTCAGCAGGAGTGCTCGACACGGCGATCGCCGAGCTCTGCACGGACGGGGCCGAGCTGATCACGCTCGAGATGGGCGAGCTCGAGTTCATGGACTCGACCGGGCTGCGCTCGGTGCTCGTCGGCCAGGAACTGTGCGAGGTCAACGGCTGCGAGCTGATGATCGGCGCGCTCAGCCCACAGGTGCGTCGGCTGTTCGAGGTCTCGGGGGTCGGCGAGAAGCTGACCTTCCGCACGGACCTCGCCAAAGACGGCTGAGCGTTCCCGGCAGGCTCTGAGCCGAGCGAAGCGCCGGGCCGACACCACGATGTGTGGCGCTCTCGCGGCTGACAGGTCTCGGCATGCGCGTGGGTCGCCGCTCACGGCGGACTCGCCCAGTCCACCAATAGAAAGGCCCCGCCGGAGCGGGGCCTTTCCTTAGCGGGTCGATAAGCCGGATTCTGTCATTGAGCAGCCATCCATCTGTGCGGCCTACCTGGACCTTGGCGAGCAGCCTGCAAGCGGTCCTGTTTGGCCTTGCATCGGGTGGGGTTTGCCCAGCCGCCGCGTCGCCGCGGCGCTGGTGCGCTCTTACCGCACCATTTCACCCTTGCCGGCCCGCCGTTCACGTGGGACGGCGGACGTAGGCGGTTTGTTTCTGTGGCACTTTCCCGCGGGTTTCCCCGGGTCGATCTCTCGACCACCCTGCCCTTCGATGTCCGGACTTTCCTCGAAGGCATGAAGCCTCCGCGGCTGCCTGACCCGCACCTCAGAGGCTAGCGGCCGGAATGGTCCGCGGCAACCGGAGGTGCGACAGGGGTGCGCAGCCTCGGCGCGGCGGCTCAGACTTTGCGCAGCAGCCCGACGACCCGTCCCAGCACCTTGACCTCCTTGCTGCGGATCGGCTCCATCGCCTCGTTCTCCGGCTGCAGGCGGATGTGGTCGGACTCCTTGAAGTAGCGCTTGACCGTCGCCTCCTCGCCGAGCAGTGCGACCACGATCTCGCCGTCGCGCGCTGTCTCCTGGGGATGCACGACGACGTGGTCGCCCTCGAGGATCCCAGCGTCCTTCATCGAGTCCCCCCTGATCCGCAGCAGGTACTCGCCTTCTTGGCCCCCGGCGATCTCCGGGATCGACACGTACTCCTCGATGTTCTCCTCGGCGAGCATCGGCTGGCCGGCGGCAACCGAGCCGAGTACCGGCAGTCCTTCGGGTCGGACGATCCCCTTGACGCTCTCGACAGCCGTGCCAACGGCACGGTCGAGCAGCTCGATCGCGCGCGGCTTGGACGGATCGCGCCGCAGCAGCCCTATCTTCTCGAGGTTCGACAGGTGCGCGTGAACCGTCGAGGACGAGGCCAGACCGACGGCTTTGCCGATGTCCCTGACAGTCGGTGGATAACCGTACTTCGCTGAGTACTTGCGGATGAAGTCGAAGATCTCCTGCTGGCGCTTGGTCAAGTCCATGGGTGCTCGGCTCCCCGATTCGTTGGACGATCCGCTACGACGAACATGTGTTCGCAATGTAGCGCCGAGCGTGGACGGATGCAAGACGGCCGGGCGCAGCAGCCCCAGTCGACCCTCCGAGCCATGAGTGCGGGGCTATACTCGCGCACTCTGCGCTCGTGGCGGAATTGGTAGACGCGCAAGGTTGAGGGCCTTGTGGGCTTAACGGCCCGTGGTGGTTCGAGTCCACTCGAGCGCATGCGAAAAGCCCTGCGTGGCGGGGCTTTTCTGCGTCTGGGCCCTTTCCATCGTCGTTGATATCTAGTGTTCGGATTGTTGCCACTGACAAATCCGAACACTTTTCCGAACATTCTCGGCCGGTCCGAACAGGCGACGGTCACCGACCACCGATGAGCTGCAGCTACGCCAAGGGCGCCTGGGAGGTCCGGTGGCGCGACACCGCAGGTAGGCAACGCTCCAAGCGCTTCAAGGACAAGGCGGCCGCACACGCGTTCGACGGAGCGATCCGCGACCAGGCCACCGGCGAACGCGACAAGGGAAGGCACGGCCAAGCGGGGGGCGTCTACGCGTACCGGACCACGGCCGGTACGCGCTGGCGTTATGTGGTGCGCCGCTCGGATGGGAGCATGACCAGCAAGCGCGGGTTCTCTAGCGAAACGGCCGCCCGCGACGCCCGTCGTCGCGTCGTCGAGCAGGTGGTCCGCCGCGAGGTCGTCCACACCAGAGAGACGTTCGGTCAGCATTGGGCTCGCTGGCTCGAGCGCCGTAAGCCCTACCTGGAGCCCGGGACCTGGGCCGCGTATGAGCGCGACGGCCGTCTGCGCCTCCTCCCCACCCTCGGCGATGTGCCGCTCGGTCAGCTCGATGTCGAGCGACTACGGGAGCTGATGGACAGGTGGGCGGAGGCGATGGCGGCGGGGGATCTCGCGTCGAAGACGATCAACAACACACTCGCCACCCTGGTTGTCTGCTTGAACGTGGCGGTCGAAGACGGGCTGCTCCCATCGAACCCCGCATCCCGGGTGAAGCGGCTACCGGCCGCGCATCGCGAGCCCGAGTACCTGCGGTTGCACGAGATCCCGCTCTACCTGGACTCCTGCTCCGCGGTCTATCGGCCGCTCGCCGAGGTGTTAGTCGGAGCCGGGCTCCGGATCTCCGAGGCACTCGCCCTGAAGATCGGGGATCTAGAGCTCGAGGAGACGGGCGGCGTGATCGTTGTGTACCGGTCGAGTAAGCGCGACGGGGTCGGCTCGACCAAGTCCGACCGATTCCGGCCCGTCGAGATCGGACGCGGACTCTCCCGACAACTACAAACGCATCTCGCTGAGAGATCTGAGAGGGCCGGCCGGGAGAGGCTTGTGTTCGTGATGCCGGCGCGTAGCCGCAAACGCGAGCTGGGCCGGTGGCACGGCCGCGGTGACGGCGAGGCGATGGACCGGACCACTGTGTCCCGGGACTGGCACAAGGCTGCCCTGCAGGACGCCGCGCTCAGAGACATGCCTCTGCACGCGCTGCGCCACACAGCCGCCGCATCGTGGCTGGCGGCCGGGAACTCGCTTATGTACGTGCAACGCCAGCTCGGGCACGCGGACATCTCGACGACCGAGCGCTACTACGGCCACCTCGAGCGGCACGTCCTGGCAGCCGGCGCGATCGCAACCGAAGAGGCAATCGCCCGTGCGGCAGCGACCAGTTGAAACTCACACAGCTCGCTAGTCGCGGCCTTGACGACGCCGGGTAGCTGCGCTCGACTTGCCGGGCGGCCATGCTTCGCGTGCGTCGACAAGCCATTTTTCGAGGTCGTCGGCGACGAACCGGAGCGGGCCGTCTGGAGCCCCGATCCGGATCGAGGGAATCCGGCCAGTCTTGGCCGCGTCGTAGACCCAAGTACGCGACACCGCCAGACGAGCCGCGACCTCGGAGGGCGTCAGCAGCGGCGAGACAAAGCCTCCCAGGTGCGCCATAGGGGTATTGACCGCGAGCGGCTCTGAGCGTCTCGTCGTATGACGAGAAAGGATGCCCGGCTCCTATGCAGGGTTTCGCCTACCGTGCCTGGCTCGGCGAGAGGAGTCACGCGGCACGTTGTAGCGTCCCATCCGATGCCGACGAGTAACGAGGAACGGATCTGGTCGCGAGTCCAAGACCAGCTTCGGCTCGTGGTCGACGAGCCCACGTACAGGATCTGGCTCACATCGCTACGTGTTGTCCGGATCGACGGTGAGTGTCTTGTTCTCGAGGTACCCGCGCACATCCGCCGGTGGATTGAAGGCCGTTTTGGGCGCGTTATTGAGGCCGCAGCGGAGATGATCCTCGGGCCCAGCGTTAGCGTCGAACTGGGCGGAAGATACAGAAACTGTGCGGCGAGCTGAGCGATAGAGAGGTTGGTTTGTGGCTTGACCGCGAGAGGCTCCTGCCGGGTGTTCGCTGGCGTCAGGAGATCACAGAGGCAATCAGGACAGGGGACTTCTTCCTGGCGTGCTTTTCGACGCGGTCGGAGATCAAGGAACGGAGCTTCATGCGGGAGGAGATCGCGATCGCGATCGAGGAGCTTCGGCTCCGACCTAGCGACAAGGCCTGGTTCATCCCTGTGCTCCTCTCGCCGTGTAGCGTCCCGGACCATGCGATAGGTGGGTCCGAACGCCTTTCGGACCTCCAATATGTTGACCTCTCCAACGACTGGAACGGAGGTGTAGATCGCCTCGCCACGTCCCTCGGTGGTGCTGAGCCGAGAGGCTGATGTTTTCAGCAGCCGGAGCAACTAACCGACCGATGTCTCGAAAGCGGCCGGGCTTTTCCGCGCTACAGCGACTGTCGCTGGTTCAGTCCGACATCGGCTGGCGTTACGGGATGCTCCACCTGTCAGGCGGCGCACCGGGCTGCCAGGCCTTGGCGACGCCTCTGCCTTGGTTGCGCAGGGTGTCTGCGTAGTCGTTGAGTTGGGCGTGGAAGAGCAGCTCGTCGCGTGGGTCCTGGCCGGCTTGGTCGAGTTCGGCGCGCCAGGCCGCGAGCGCGGCGAGCGTCTCGCGTTGAGCGGCCTGCTCCCACCAGCCGTCCTGAACGCCGGCGAGTTGTTGCGGGTAGCGGTGGTGGAGCGCGACGATCGCGCCCCAGGTGGCGGCCCGCCAGTCGGCGGTGTCCTGCTCGGGCTCGATCCAGACGGGCGGGCCTCGGCGACCGGTTCGGGCGCGTCGGGTGCGCTTCGGGGCGGTAGCGATCTCGGGCTGCGTCAGTCCTTGTTTGACGAGCCTGGCGGCGAGGGTCGCGAGTGGCTCCCCGGTGGTTTCGGCGATCTCGTCCAGGCGGGCGCCGGTGGGGTCGGGGACCACGATTTTGATGCTGCGGCTCACCGCTGCGGTCCCCTCGTGAGTTCCCGATTCTGACGATGACGTGTGAGGAGCTGGCTGAACGGGTTGCGGAGCGTCGGTCGGCCCTCAGGCTCGGCCGACCGGCGCTCCGCCCAGTCCAGCGACGGTATCTGCGTCTGGCTTTGTCGCATTTTCGCGGCGAGCCTCGTGATCCGCTCGGGGTCGTCGCCTTCTTGGCCGAGCTCTTCCCGGTTGACGTACCAGTCGGCACCGTGCCGGGCACGAGACGCCTCGACGTAGCTCGTCTCGTGGCTTGTCTGCCAGCCGCCGGTGAGAACCAAGGCTCGGTCGTAGGTGGCGCCCTGGGCGCGATAGATGTGTTGGGCGTAGGCGAGCCTGAGCTTCGCGAGATCCTCACCGGTGAGGGTCGTTTCGCGTCCGGTGCCGTCGAACCTGACGAGCACCGTTTCGGTGTCGGCGTCGAGTTGGAGGACGATCCCGCGGCTCCCGTTCTCGACACGGGGCTCCTCGGGGGGGTGGTGTTGTTCGATCGTGGCGATGCGGTCGCCGGCACGGACGCCGTAGTGGGTGCCGGGGATCGGCAGCTCCTCCGCTCCGAGCTGCCCTCGCTCGATCCGGAACGTCTGTGCACGTGCGTTGAGCCTGTCGATCTCGACGTTCGACGCGTCCGAGAGCAGCGCAACGGACTCGACGGTGTGGTCCCGGGTGAGCCGCGCCCATGTTTGGACGGCCCGCTCGATAGCCTCATCGCGGGTCGGAGCGATGTGGAGCCTGCCTCTTGCTTGGTAGTGCGCCATCGCCCGGTCTGTCCGGCCGGCTCTGAGGTCCGTCCATGCCCGGCGCTCACCCTGATCATTCGTCCGGTGGACGCTTGTCAGCTCCGCGTGCGGGACGAGCCCTGCGAGCCGGTCGAACATGCCGCCCGCGCCGATCGACGGGAGCTGCGCCTCATCGCCGATCAGGACCAGCTTCGCTCCGCCCCGGTGCACGGTGTCGGTAAGTGCGGCGAGTCGGCTCGTGTCCGCCACCCCGGCCTCATCGAGGTAGACGACCGTCCCGGGGTCGAGCGTCAGGCGCCCGTGCTCGACTCTTTGGATGAACGCGTCGATGGTCAGCGTTTTCTCTGCCAACGCCGGCGTGTCGTGCCCCAAGCGCTGCGCGGTGGACCCGGAGACCGCGACGCCGTAGGTGTCGTGGTCCGCTTGCTGCTCGGCGAGCGCGGCGGCATCGATCACGACGCCCTTGCCGGTGCCGGCGGGCCCGATAAGGACGGCGGCCCGCTCGGGCCCGGTGAGCGTCGCGACCGCTGCCGCCTGATCCGCATCGAGCGGGTGTCCGATCCGCTCGGTGACGCTCGTGAGGGCGTCCTCGCGGTGCTGCTCACGCGGCGAGTTTCGCTGCCGGGTGGCGGCGAGCTCGGCGAACCGTTGCTCGAGCCGTGCCTCTCGGTCGCGCTGACGACGCGTCGTGAACCGCCCATCGCGGAGCCCGACCACGGCACCGCTCTCGATCATCCTCTCGGCTAGCCGCAGCGCTTCGTTCGGGTGGAACTCGCCGACGGTCTGCTCGAGGCTGATCGCGTCCAGCTCGCTGCGACCGAATGTGGCTGCTCGCTCTGTGAGCTTCGCGTCGACCCGCTCGGCAGGCGCCGCCCGGTCGACGGTGATGCGGCTCGTTTGGGCTTGCTCGACGTGTTCGGCGGTGTGTTGCCAGGCGCGGTCGAGGTCGCCGCGGTTCACGAGCTTCTTCCTGCTCTTGTTTTCTTGCTTGACGCGTCGTAGCTCGCCGCGTTCTGGTGCTCTCCCCCACTTCGCTCGGAACCGCTCGGCGGCCGCCGCGACCTGCCGGCTCCGGGCGGAGAACGCGTCGATCAACGCTCGAGGGTGCCCTGTGAGCTCGAAGTACCGGCCGTCGCGCCCCGTCCCCGCTTCGATCTCATACCCGGCGGCCTCGAGGTCCTGCGCGAGCGCGGAGCGGTAGTAGGCGCCGGTTGCCCTTGCGGATCTGAAGATCGGCCGGGAGGCGACCGCCACGGTTCGCCCGTCCTGACGGATCGCGGTCGTGATGACGACGTGGCTGTGCAGCTGCGGGTCGGGAAGATCGTCCGGCTCGACTCCACGGGCGGTGGTGTGCCGGTACTCGGCTGCGACGAGGTCTGCCGCGAGCTCCTCGATCACCTGCCCGTCGACGCGACGGCGGACAACAGGGACGCTGCACAGCAGGTGCTGGACCGTTTTTGTGACCGCCTTGCTGTGTGCGGCTTCAATGCGCTCCCGCGTGCTGTCGTCGGTGAGTGCCCACTCGATCGACACGGACTTCGGAGCGCTGAACGTGATGTCAATCCCTCCCCCACGCTCCCCGTCCGCGCCCGCTTTCCGCAACCAGCCGCCGGCCGGGTGGCGACCCTCCATCAACGCCACGAAGTCGTCCCCCTCCACGGCGGGCCCGTGGATCCCGAGCCGCCGTAGCGTCGCCGGCGACCCGTGCCAGCGCCCGGCCGCCTGGGTCGGCTCGCCCTCCGGCGTCAGGTAATACGCACCAGGCTCCGGAGCGACCGTCTTCGACTCCAGGTACCTCGCATACCCGCCGCCCTTCGCAGCCCCGATGCTCTGCGCCGTCATCACGCCAGAACATGACCCGAAACCGGTCCGAGCGGCCGAAATCACAGGTACCGATCGGTACCTCCTCGCACCCCCGTGCATCTAGTCCGTCCTCTCTGGCCCCGTTTAGAGACCAGTGACGTGCTCTCGGACGGAAAGCTGGTTCTTGGTCTCGGTGTGAGTTCCTGGGGCGGAGCCGGGAGGAACGAACGCCGGTCGGCCGTCCGGCTCTTGGGGCAGCTGGCGGCAGCGCGATCACTCGCGGACGCCGAGACCCCAAGGGGAACGATCGGCGCTCTCAGTCAGCCATCGTTCTCTGTCGGTCCCGCAGTCGCCAAGCTCGCGGTACCTACGAAAGGGGCCGGGCCGCAATACTGCGGCGACGAGCCCCTCCCCAGGAGAAGCATCTTGATCGACCGCATCGCGTGGCTGCACGTCTCCGACTTTCATTTCAGGAGCAGGGGCGACCGTTTTTCCGAAACGGTCGCCTGCAACGCGCTGCTCGCCGACCTGACGGTGCGGGCACAGGAGCACGGGCCGATCGCGTTCGTGCTCGTCAGCGGCGACATCGCCTACTCCGGGCAACCGTTGGAGTACGAGCGAGCAGCGAAGTTCCTGAGCGAGCTTTCGGCTCGGATATCGGTCGCGACGTCCCGGTTCTTCTTCATCCCCGGCAACCACGATGTCGACCGCGCGCCTCACCGTTTCGCGCAGATCGGAGCAAGACACGTCCTAACCTCACAGCAGGCGGTGGACCAGGCCCTCGGCGACCCCGTTGTGATGGCAGACCTGGCGGACCGCCAGCGTGCGTATCGAGCATTCGTGGAGGGCTTCGCCAGCGGGCAGGAGCGAACAGCAACACCCGACGGCCTGGGATACGTCGCGAAGGTTCAGCTTGAGGCGCTGACGGTAGCGGTGGCAGGGATGAACTCCGCCTGGCTCTGCGGCGGCGAGTCCGAGGAGAAAACGTTGATCATTGGGGAGCGGCAGGTCATCGCGGCACTCGAAATCGTCGGGGAAATCGACCCGCAACTCGTGGTGGCAATGGCGCACCATCCGCTTGAGTGGCTGACGGAATGGGATCAGGCGAGCTGCCGCAGCAGGCTGCTGGAGGGGGCGCACTTCCTGCATCGAGGGCACTTGCACACTGCGGATGTTGCGACCTCGCCGCAGCGGAAATGCGTCCTAGTGGCTGCCGGCTCGGCGCACGGCAGCCGATTCCACCCGAACTCCTACAACATCGTGACGGTCGACCTCGCCACAGGCTCCTCGGCGGTAGCCGAGTACCGCTACAACGTGGAGGATGGGGAGTTCGCGGCCGAGCCAGTGATCCGGACGCCCTGCGATCTCGGCGGCGAGATCCCCGGCACGGGACCGGAACTCTCAGCAGCCATCGCCGCGAGCGCTCCCGAGGCAAGCCCGTTCGCCGGATATATGGCGGCGCTGTTGCTTGGTGAGAAAGAGGAGATCCCGCTGGAGATCGACGGGGCCATAATGTTCGTGACCTCCTCGATGGCTCACGACAGCGACGCCGAGCAGGCCGCGCCGGCACTGGCATTTCTCGGACTCCGTAACTTGCTGCGAATCAGGCGGGAAGGCGTCGCGCTCGGCGAACGCGTACGCGAGCATGCTGAGCAAGTAATCGAGTTCGCCGCATGGCTCGAGGAGAAGGCTGAGAAAGATGAGCAGTGCCGCCGCCGCGTTAGCGATGTCGCCGCCGCGCAACCGGCCGGCGAGAAGGCCGGCGGTGGCCTCGTGGCTCCCCATACCGCCCTGTTGCTGCGAGAGCTGGCAGCCGAGGAAGACTGGGACGCTCTGGAGTTGCAAGCAGGCCGGGCGCTGAATAGCAGCGATCCCGCGCTCGCCCAGCTTGGTCGACGGATGATCGCGATGGCGCTGATGCACAGCGACGAGGCGCCCAAGCGGGCGCACGCCGCCGTACTCGCGCAGGAGCTGATCGATGAGCTGAGCGTCGGTGAGGATGAGTATCTCCTCGCTGCCGGCGCGTTCGAGGTGAACAACGAGACCGCCCGTGCGGTCGCGGCCACCGTCGACGCAGTCCACCGCTGGCCCGCCAGCGCCCGCGTCGTGTCCTACGCTCGGGACCTGGCCACGAGAACAGGAGACGTTCCGTTGCGCGACGCGATCACGAAGGCAAGGGAAGACTACGACAATGGGTGAAGACGACGGCTTCCAGGTCGGGATCGAGTTCGACTCGGTCCTAGCGGCGATCTCCAAGCAGATTTACGAGACTCCCCTCGCCTTCATCCGCGAGAACGTGCAGAACGCGATCGACGCTCTGCGGATGCAGGCGTCCCGCCAAGAAATCCCCTCCTCCGATGAGGGCCTGAGCGTGCAAATCCTAGCCGAGGGAAACGTGTGCCAAATCACCGACAACGGGATCGGCATGAGCCTCGAGGATCTCCGCAACCTGTTCTGGACGATCGGGGCGAGCGGCAAGCGCACCGAGGAGGCGCGCGCCGCCGGATGCGTCGGCATGTTCGGGATCGGCGGCTTCGCGAACTTCGGAGTCTGTGATGAGCTTCGGGTCGTCTCGCAGGCCTCCGGGGCGGAGACGGGGAATTGGACGCAGCTGACGCGCGCGGACATCGAGCAGGCGGGCGGCAAAATCCCGCGGGTGTCAAACGGCGCGTCAGGCGATGCGGCACCGCGCGGCACCATCGTCCGAGGCGTCCTGAAGGAGGAGGCGGACACCGAGGCGTTGCTCGCCTTCGTGGCGGACTTCGTTCAGTACGCGGAGGAGAACGTGTCATTTAACGGCGAGCCCGTCTCCCGGCGTGCGTTCCGGCTACCCAGCGAGAGCAACAGGGAGCTGACCGCGATCACGGGGGCCACAACCCAGTGGAGCCACGGCAGCGTCGAACTCGCCGGGCAGCTGTATGAGACACCCGGCCATCAGCTGCAGGCCGAGGTGCGGGAGATGTCGATCGACGGCGAGCCGGTGCGGGTCCGGGGCTGGCTGCGCTTCGAGAACGGCCCAGTCGCTGTGCTCAAGCGCGGGTTCAAGATTTGCAGCACCACCGTCGGCACCGACATCGGCGTCTCAGGCGTGATCGACTGCGACCGGCTATCACCGACCGCGGGACGCGACTCGCTGGACCCCGCTTCGGGAGCGCTCCTAGCCTCGATAGTGACGAGTATGGAGCGCGCGGCGACGCTTGCTGTGCTCGAGTCCCCCGAGCGGATCAGCCAACATTCGCGGATCTTCCAGTACGTGCGCCGGAACGGAATGGTTGACCGGATCGGCAACGTCGCGGTCGAGCTCGCCGATGGCAGCGAGACCCAGCTGAAGGAGGTCAGGCGCAAGGCGGACGGCGCCGTCAAGGTGTACTTCGCCACGAGCAAGAACAAGGCGCTCAGCCAGCTCCTTCAGACCCGCGGGCACATCGTCGTGCAGCTTCCCAGCGATCACGCCAAGAAGGCCGCTATCACCGAATATCTCACGAGCCACTGCGGCGCGGAGGCGTTCGACGGGAAGATCGAGTGCGCCGAGCGCTACGAGCATCTGAGCGTGTTCGAGCGCGCGTTCCTCAGCGAGTTGGAGCTGACGATCAGCCAGTCCTACGAGGTCAGCAACCTGTCGCTGATACCGGGCCGGCTGACCGAGGACGTTCCGGTGTTCGCGGCCGGCTCGATCTCGAGCCAGCTCCGGGTGTACGTGGACGTGCGCCACTCCGAGATCAAGAAGCTCGAGCAGCTCGGCATCGGCGGGGTGTTCTACTCACTTGTCGCCGCGTTCGCACGTGAGTACCTCGGTAACGTGCTACGCGGGCGCAGTCCGAAGTTCTTCGGCAGCGGAGCCGTGAACCTCGACTTCCTAGCCAAGCGCAAGTCAGAGCTCTGGATCCTCGCCAGCGGAGACGTGGAGGTCGTTCAGCGCGGCACGCAGCGGGAGGTTGTCACGCAGTCCGACGTGCACGTGATCCGCATCGGTGGGGGCGGCGGAGGAGGCGGCTCAGGCGTGCAGGCGGCTGAGGACGCCCCGGATGATCAGCAGCCACAAGAGGGAAGGATCCCAAAGCTCGTGCGCATTGAGGGCGCCGAGGAGTTCGCGGCGCTGAGCGGCTACTACCTGCGAATACCGAAGACTGCGGCGAGCGTGTACGGAGATGTGATCCAGCAGTGCGAGGGCCGCGGCGGGGTCTGGGCCGGGAATAAGATCATGCTGATCGCCTCGGATCTGATCTCCACCGCGTTCCAGTTCGAGGTGCGCCTAGACGAGCTGATAACAACCGAGGGCTCCGACGGGCTGAGCGCCGGCGGCGCAGTCGAACTAACCCAGCCGCTTCAGGCTTTGTTCGACGGGCTGTACTTCCCGGTCCCTGTGGAGCTCGAGCCGTTCCTGGTGCCCGCCGACGGACGCGAGGTGCGCATCGAGGTGCGCTGTGACTGGATCGACTTCACGTCCGCTCGGTCGTGGGAACCAGCCGACGAGGCTGGTTCCCAATAGGCGGGAGACGCGGGCGACGCGTAGGTCGTCGAGCTCGATGAACTGGACGCTGCCCAGCTTGCCCGGCTCAGACCCAGGACGCGCGGTCCGGGTCTGCGGGCGACGGATCGACCGGGGTTGGGCTCGGCGGTCATGGCGTGAACTTGTGACGGGGGGCGGCATTGGGACGCCACTCGCTGAGCGGAGACGGACGCGGCGAAGTCTCGACTACGAGCCGACTTCGCCCTCGAGGCACGGAACGCCGGCACGGGCCGCGGCGACCTTAAGAAAACGGTGCCCGTCACGGGTCAAAACCTCCAGCGCGATGCGTTCGCGCTGCGGGGAGAGCCAGCGCATGTAAGGAGCCGCTGCGATCTGGTCGTCATACGCGGCGACCGCGGTACGGCCGCCGACAGCGGCGATCGCCTCCACCATCGGGTTGATGATGTCATGCGGTTCATAGCCACTGACCACGCGCGGCGGAGACACGGGCGAAGCCTCTCCATCTGGGTACGCGCGCCACAGCAGCCCGAAGAGCAACGGCAACAGAGCCGGCGAACGAATCGCCTTCACCCAGAACAACTCGGTGACCGCAGGGCGGTCAGTACCGTCCACGCGGTCCGTCAGTTCGGCAAGCAGACGCTCCTGTGCCGCGACGTCGCCTGCGTCAGCAAGCAGAGGCATCAGCGCATTGCTAAAAGCCGGGAGACGTGCCGCCAGGGAGAGTGCGAGATCCTCACGGTCATTACGGAGAAATCGATGGCCGATCTCGGTCAGCTGGCGAACGACACCCTCCTCGTCAGACGGGTCCGGCTGCGGGTCGACGGATTCCGAGCAAGCGAAGAGCAGTGCGTTCGGAAGCGGATCACGACAGCACGCGAGTAGGTGCCACCAGCGGCGCGGATCCCTCTCACCAGCGAGAAAACCGATCGCAGCGTACGCGCCGTCAGACGTTTCGGTCTCAAGCAGCCATTTCTGCAGCTCAGGCATTGCGACGCCGCAAGTCGCGAGCTGTGCCCATCGGTCAACCGGAAGGGGCGGTCTGGCAAGCGGGCCGATCCAGGTCCATGCGGCCGCCGTCCCCTCCTGCCTCCACTCATTGGTAGAGAGACGCGTGATCGTTGCCCGAAAAGGCTTTTCAGGCCACCAGGCTTCGAGCCGGCCGATCAGCGCTTGGCGCTGGCTGGTGCTGAGATCCCCGACCTGCCTTGCGAAGCGTTGAAGCCCGCCAAGGATCTCAGCGTCGCTTTGAGCGCGCTCGCTCTCGGGGCGCTCCAAGAGCTCGCCAAGCGTCGCGGGCTCCCCGCGCTCGAGACGCACTTTGCGCGCCTTGCCTGCAAGAACCTTCCCCTCGGCGAACGCATCGGCTGCCGCCGTCTTGCCTTCGGGAGTTTGCTGTGCGTGCTGAGACGCGACACGTTCGACGAGTTCCTGTGGCAGCGCATAGCCTTCCATCTCCTGCGCGGTGAAGATCTGGGCGATTCGAATCCCATCCCACCATCCGATGTCGCGCGCCGCCAGTATCTCGGCGAGGCGCTTCAGCGCGGTATCGCGGTCACTTCGGCAAATCCTGATGACGTCGTCGCTTTCGATGTGCCATGTGAGCGCGATCTCGACAGTGGCGGCCACGACGTCCCGCGTCACGTCGGCGGCCTCTACACGCGCCATGGCGGCAAGAACCGTTTCCGTTAGCCAGCTCCGCTCTAGGTCATTCCCTTCGCTCACGTAGACGCCCGCTAGGACGACACTCTCAGCCGGCGCCAAACGGTCCGCGATCGCCGTCAGCACGTAGTCGGCCTCCTTACTCCCCATCAGTTGACGGCCGATCTCAAGCAAGCGGCCCGGAGGTGTCAGCCGCAGCAGCGAGTGCACTCCATCCTGCTGCACGAGACTGTCGGGCCGGGCGACGAGCATCGCGACGATGTCGTCGATCAGGGGTGTGATGGCGGCGTCAGCTGCCGCGATGGCGGCCTGCCGCAACACCACACCGTTGCGGTCTGGATCGGCAAGGAGCATACGGAGGTCGCTTTCGATCGCGTCGGGCCGCGCTCGTGCGAGGACTCGGATCGCGTTGCCCTGATCCTCCGGGGTCCCGTCGTGCACCGCGGTGAGGATCGGGGCGAGCGCAGTGTCGCTCAGCGTCCGGCCGAGTCGGCCCATTGCCTCGGCGTCATCGGTCAGTTGGGTGCCGTAATCCCAGACCCAGATCTGGCTATCCAGCGCGTTCTGCCAGAGGGCACGAAGCGCCCGTTCGCGATCGGGCTCGGCCGCCTGCGTGGGTGTCGCCCGTGCAGCGGCCAGCGGGTCACGGGCCGCGACCGCATCTCGCCATTGCTGCGAGCGCAAACACGCAAGTGCGACGGGAACTATCGCGTCCGCGCGGACACCGCTGAGCGCCGCGTCAAGGAACGGCACAAGACAGTCGAGGATCTCGGGCTGCGGCCCGGCATCGATCAGCGCGTCAGCCGCGACCTGCTCTCCGAGCAGCCGGTGATGGAAGCGGAAGCTGCCATGATCCTCGGCGAGTAGCAGACGCTGCTCGAGGGCCCGGGCGAGCTGCGCAGGATCACCGGTCGCTCCTTCTGGAAGCGCAAACTCCCGGAGCTCGGGCTCAGTGAACGTGCGCCGGCCAGCGAGTACACCGGCAAGCGCCACCTTTCTAAGCCACGCCGAGACTGCGTCGTTGTCGAGACTCAGCGTGCTCTGCTCGCGCTCGATCGCGGAGGTGACCAACGCGTTCAGGACATCGCTGAGATCGCGGAGTCCAGCGAGCTCTCCATCGTCGTGTAGGTCGACGATATGGCGCAGATAGAACGGAGTCGTCAGGACGTCGGTCATGTCGAGGAGCGCAGGCATCTCGTGTTGAAGCCGATCGAGCGTGACGCCGCGCTCGGCGAGGTAGAGGTCGCGCCATTGGTCATCCGGGGCCAGAGTGATGTGGCGCCAGTCGATGGACTCCGGGGCGTCGAGCGCGAGGAACGCAAGCAATGGCAGCGGCCTGCTCGACACTGTGAACGCATGCTGCGGCAGCTCACGCGCGAGCGTGTTGATCTCCGTCGCAATCTGGTTCTGGAGGACGTTCGACACCTCATCGAGGCCGTCGAGGAAGAAGTGGTAGCTCCCCGCGTCGAGAGCACCCTGGCCGACGTCGAGACCGGGAGCAGCTGTCCCACGGGCGGCCCAGGACGCGAGCGTCGCTCGAGGGGATGCCTCCTCGAGGCCGATGTCAACGAGGCGGATCAGGACTCCCGGGCGCGAGGAGGAAGAATCGGCCGCGAGACGGCGCAGGAGCTCGCTCTTGCCTGTGCCGGGATCCCCGATCACGATCGTGCGAGGAGCGTCGAGAACATCCGTCTCGGTCGGCGGTAGCGCCGGCGGCCACGCTGTCGGCAGCCCAGCGGAGCGGCGGACCGCGTCCTCGCGGTCGTCCTCCACTCGGTTGTCGACGAGCCGATTCGGGACGTACGCGACGGCCTCGAGCTCAATCGGCGGGACCAAGACAGGCACATGGGTAACGGGGTGGCCAGGGAGGACCGGGACGGTCGCCGCCAGTTCGTCGTAATGCTTGACGGTCCGGATTACGATGCCCGTGCGGCTACGGAGAAGCGGCAGGCGCCCGCTCGTTAGCTCTGGCTCCTCGTCGGCACGACACCAGAGAACGTGTTCCGCACGGTTCGTGACAGTCCCGAGCTCAGTGACGATGTAGCCCTCGTCGAGAACGGTGCCGTAGAACACAAGCCTCTTGTGGACCGCCAGCTCATAGAGCAATTTGCGGGCCGGGTCCACCATACGGGCGTACGCTTCGGGCCCGAGGACCATCTCCTCGGGCGCCATGACGCTGCCATGAAGGTGGAGAACCGTCAGCGCGCTCGGCGGCCAGGTGCCGGTGAGCAGACGCTGTGCGTCGGCCAAATCTTTATGGCTGTTCCCCAGCGTGAGCACCGATTGCCCCTGCACTTCGGCGGCCTGCTCGAGAGTCACGTCGTAGTTGAACGTGACGATGAACCGGGACGGGACACGGATCATGGCTTCGATCAGCGGTGACGAGGCGGGCTCCCACGAACCGACATACGAGCCCAGGGACGCGGCCAGCCCGATCTCGGCGTGCCCGGCATTCATCAAAGAGTCCACAACCTGGGTCAGGGAGCGCGGATCGTCGGTGTAGTCGTTCCTATGCCCGTGAGTATCGAGCAGGTACTCGGCGAGGCCGCCGGCACCAGGGAGCCCCGCGCTCTGTGTGACGCCCGCGCCGAGAACCGGGATCACGTTCTGGGGCGGCCGCAGATACGGATCGGCCGCACCCATCTGGTCTGGCGCGTTGGCTGGGTCGGCTGGGTCGGACAAGGTGCCTGAGAAGCTAGCGGCCGAGGGAACGGACGGAGTGGCGGCGGAGACTGGCCGGGCTGATGCGACGCCCTCGGGGGAGGGGGTCAGGGCTGCGTCGGGGGTAGGTACGCTCCTGACTTGCGCATTGCCGGTTAGGACGCAAGACCTCGGGCGCACGCCGCCACAAGCGCGGAGCACTGAACCCACTCTGACCGCTCTCTGGCGTGGTCAGTTTCGTAAGCGGTCGCGCCTGATACACGCCCGCCGCGACCTCGGAGCGTACCCGCGCCCGCACCTCCCGAAATCCCCTGATGCGCCGCGATCGAAGCTGGCCTCAAGGGCCGGACAGCGGTCAGCCTGTGGCGGGTCCGCCGCAGCTTTGGCTCTTAACCGTGATGCTAAATAGCAGCGCCCGCGACACGACGCTAATGCCTCGCAGAACCTCATCTCGCGTGGGTGGCTTCCTGACTGCTCGTCCGTGTGCAACGTCGTTGCGCGCAGCTCGCAGCGTGCCGAACAGGAGCCTCCGCTCCACGTCGGTCAGCGGCACACCATCGCGATCGAGCCGCTCCGAGAGCCGCGCACCGAACGGGGGCGCGTTGAGGGTGTTGATCGCCGTCTCGAACTTGTGTTGCTGCTCGGAGTTCAGCCACCCAGGGGCTAGCTCACGGAGCTCTTCGCGCTGCTGCTTTGAGAACAACTCGGGCAGCTCCACCCCGGCGACGTACGCCTCAAGGGCCTCCGAGAGTGCTTGAACCTGCTGCTGTAGACCGGGCTCGTTGACAGCCCGCATCAGCGCCCGGAGCGCCCGCTCGTCCGCCAAGGCCAGATCATCGGGCAGCGCTGGGTACAAGATGTCAGATTCGGTGGTCAGCTTGCTAGCTGTCGGTCGACCGGCATCCTTGATCCAACGTAGCCATTGGCGGCGCGTGTTCTTGCCGCGCACAAGGACGACGGCCCCATAGCGGGCGCTCTGCAGGGCTCGCTCCCGCTCGAATGTCTGGGTCGAGCCGTCGGGGAGTCGTAGGAAGCCATAGCGTTGTCGCGCGACCAGCCACGCCATCGTCGTCTCGATCACCGCGTACCCCTGGTCCTCCGCGGTATCGAGCGCGTCGGCGTCGACGCTCGCGACCGCGTACGCGGTCGCATTCCGGTACTCATCCTCGAGGGATCGAACGTGCTCTGGCGTCAGGTCGAGAGCATCGAGCGGCAGTATGCCGTCGCTCACGGGCACCATCGTGATGCGGCCGATTGTCACTGGGTCGCTGACGGCGAGGCCACGGACAGGGACGAGCACGTCGAACCGCTCGTGATGTCGTGCGGATTGCTCGGGTGCGCTGAATGAGATCGTGTCCTCGGGTAGCCCGATCTGCCGCATGATCGTCGCCACCAACTCTGCAGAGTCGACGCCGGCGGCGACGAGGCTGCCCCGGTTGTGTTCGGCGAGCTCTATTGCCCCTTCGCACTCGAGCGCCAGAGGTTCGCCTCCTGATGCTCGCTGCACAGCCCCTGCGAACAGTTGCTGACCGGTGCCCTCGCCGATGATGTTGAAAGTCGTTGCACTCCAGTAGTCGATCGGGGCGGAACCGACAAGATCGACGTCGACAGTGATGTTTAGGTGCGGCATGTCGTTGACCGCAGTGCTCGCGCGCGCGTTCGCGGAGGCCGTACTGACGTCAACCGAGCCAATCGCGACCTGCTGTTGGACGCCCGCATTGATGACCTCGAACGCAGCCTCCGCGAACTGGTCAGGCGGCAGCGTCTGAAGACGTTGGCTGAACCGGCGAAGCGCCACGGCCTGGGCGATCGGCAGCGATGTGAGTGTCAGACCAGGCGGGCTGCTGGTACCGTCGACTCGCACGAGATCCGGGATCACGTCATCAGGCACCTCCTCGAGCAGCGCTGCAAGCTGGCTGGCTGGCTCGGCGATGGCGGCGGCCAACGCCGCGAGGGTGATACCCGTGAACTGACCTACCTCCGCCACCAACAGGTAGCCCAGCGCGTTGGCGCTGAACGCGGTTACACCGTAAAGCTGGACTGCCGTGTCGACCAGAGAGAACTCGATCGCCGCATCCGAGGGCGCCTGTGACAGTCCCGAGATGATCAAGTAGGCCTGCCGGGTCTGAAGGAACCGGAGGGCATCGTCGACTGCTTGAGTGTGCGTCGCGTCGGCGTGGCCTTCGGCCGCTAGCGACTCCGTGGTCGTGATGACCTGTCGCACGCACCCCGCGCTGGCGCGTTTCATGGCAACCAGGTCGAGTGCTGCGGAGATGCGGACCGCGCTTGGGACCGTATTGCCAGCGGCCAGCCGGTCACGGGCTCGCTCAACTGAGCCCAGCCAGCGCTCGACAGCGTGGAGCAGGCTTTGGAAGCCACGGAGGGACCCGAGCTCTCGAACCACTCGGGCGCTGCTCTGAAGCTGCTCGGCTTCCTGATCTGAGACAGGCCGAAACTGCCGAAGCTCCGCGACGTCATCAGGCGCTCGAAGCAGCTTCCCAAGCGCCCAGTTCATCTCGCGCTGGTTCACCTTCGGCATGGGACGGTTCTACAACGGCATCCCGACAGCTTGATCAGCCTCAAGCTCGAACCACAGCTTGCGCGGGGCAGGAGCTTCTGTGGATGTAAGGGCGCCCACGCCTCGTTGCATGGGCGGTTTCGTGAGCGGTCCCGCCCGAACCCGCATCTCGGCGTCTACTAGGTGCGCAACGCCCGACGGCCGAAACGCTGATCCTAGAGCCGATCCTTGCGCCCAGGGCCCTCCCCCCGCCCCCTCCTGCAGCCAACCACAACTAAATCGGGTTGATTTGTCGGGATGATTCCGGGAGCATGCTCGCATGCCGGATGGGGGCATCCTGCAGGAGTCGAGAGATCGCGCGCTCGCCGCACTTCAGCGCGGAAGCGAGATGCGTCAGCTTCGCGACGCCGCACTCGATCTCGGCCGAGCTCTCTGTGCCACCGCAGACGACAACGATCTCTGGGCGAGGATTCACCGCGAGACCGGGGCCTTTCGGACAGCGCAGCTGACCGCCGAGCAGTCGCACCAGCTCGATGGGGTTCTTCGGCTCGACTGGGCAAGGCTCCTGAACGAAGCGGGGTATGTGCCGCCGCCCGCCGCTGAGTCTCAGGCAAACGCCCTCCAGATCGCGCTTTCAGAAGTTCTGACGGACGGGCCAGGCGCGGACATTGATGCGACGCGCGAGCGGCTGCGCGCTCTGTGCAAAAGGCTCGTCGAACTGGGCGAGGGGCGTCCCGTGTCGCGGCGGGAGCTCAGGAGACAGCTCCGGTCCGGAGTCCGCACCGCCGGCAAGCTGCTCGTCCTCGTGAGCGTGATCGCGGTCACGGGTATTGCCGCCGCGCCGCTGGCAGCAACACTCGGCGTGCCCCTCCTGCTCGCGCATGTCGCGGCCGGTCTGGTTGCCGAGGGCGCCCGCCGAATGGTCGAGCGCGATCTGGATCGCGGGATAGACCCGCGAGAGGTGGACCACTACTTCGATCCTGCCGATATCGAAGCGCTTGAGACTGCGTACAGCACACGGACGTTCGCGTTCGAACAGCTGGTCGAGGAGTGGCGCGCACGGATCGGCACTACGCCACCCGACCGGCTGACCGCAGAAACCCTCGAGTATCTAGACGCTGCCACGAAAGCGTTCTACCGCTCCTGGGATGCGGCTATCGGCGCGGCTTGGTATTTCGATATCGAGGAACTCTTCTACGAGGTCAATGACCGAGCGCAGCGAGCGCGGCAACAGTTGCGCGGGGAGGCTCCGGACCCTGAGCTCGTGGTCGACGCCCTTGAACGATTCAACGGGCTTGCGAGCCGGCTGCGGGACTCGATCGAGGACCTCGCGCGCGCGCCGGCACGGGACGATGAGTGATCGCCGGGCGGCCTGCCCGGCGCGGAATGAGGTGCGCGTTTCATGCGTGATCTATGCGGCGAAGAGCAGCGAGGATCGGCGTGGGTCGATCCCCGATCAGCTGCAGGAATGCCGGGAGCTGGTGGGCGTCGATTCCGACCGGGAGCTTGTGGGCGAGTACTCCGATGAGCGGTTCTCGGCGTATCGCGGCAACCGGGGGCCCGGTCTGGTTGAGGCGATGCGTCATGCGGAGGAGCTCGCGTTTGAGAATGGGAGAGCCGAGCTTTGGGTGCAGCATTCCGATCGCTTGGCGCGTGGTGACGGGGTGCGTGCTCGGCACGCGGTGGAGATCGGGCTGTGGGCGTTGAAGCGCGGCGTTGACGTTCGTTGCGTGCAGGATCCCGACACGTTCCGCGACCTGCTCTACGCAGTGGTGACGGGGCAGCGTAACCATGAGGACTCGCGGCGGCGGGGCCTGGCGATGGCCGCCGGGCGCCGCCGGGCCGCGGAACGCGGCGAGTTCATCGGCTACCTCCCGGATGGCTACAAGCTGGGCGCGGATATCGACGATCGGGGGCGGGTCACGAAGCGGATGGTGATCGATCCCGGACGCCGGAATGTGATTGAGGCGATCTTCCGGCTGGCGCTGCGTGGCCGGACGACGGGCCAGATCGCAGTTTCGTTGAACCGACATGGCTGGGTGACGAAACCGGGCCGCAGGGACACGGTGGTGGCGAAGTGGACGAGCGGAAGCGTGCTGCACGTGCTCCGCAACCCGCGCTATGCGGGTCTCGTCCCGTTCAGCGGGCGGATCGTCGCCCGCGACAGCTGGCCGGCGTATGTGAGCGAGCGCCAGCACCAGCGGATCGCCGTGATGCTCGACGCCCGGATGCCTGCGAAGGGGATAGCTTCGCGGCGGCTGGAGGCTTACCTGCTGGCCGGGTTGCTGCGCTGCGGGCGCTGCGGCCGGCCGATTCACTGCCAGACGACGAAGCGCCGTGTTGCGGGTGGTGCGAGCCGCCGGTATGCGTGCGCGAGCCATGAGAAGGACCGGCACGCGGACCGGTGCGGCCTGCCGGTGATCGTGGCCGATCAGCTCGAGGCGATGTTGATCGGGAGCCTGCGCACCCTGCTCACAGCCACCGAGCAGGACGGTGTGCCGGACACCGCCGAGCCGGTTCTCGACCTCTCGTGGGAGCGCGAGCGGCTGCGGGAGGCGGCCAGCCGGGATGAGACCGCTTTCCATGACGCTCTACAGGGCCTGCTGTCGCGTCAGCGTGAGGTTCGCACCGCTTATGAGCAGAGCGCCGGGCAGCAGCTGCTGCGCCAGCTGGAGGCGGTGCCCCGTTTCGATGCGTGGGCGAGCGAAGCGCTCCGTGGGCAGAGCGAGCAGACGCGCACCGCCGCCTCTGAGCTGAATGGTCTGCTGGCCCGCTGGTTCACCGAGATGACCGTCGATGTCACCGCGACGGAGGTGACGATCGCGGTGCTACGACGCTTCCCGCTCGACAGTGCCGCGACGGCCCGCCGGGCGAGCGTCGTTTTCGATCGCCTGGACTGGGCCCGGGTCGCGTGCCTGGTGGGCCGCTCGCGGTTCCGGTGCGCGGCCTGGGACGACGTTGAAATCCTCGGTGCGATGCAGGCCTGGGCGCTGATACACGACCGTGCCCCCACGTCGCAGGACTGGGTGAACGGGCATGGGGTGTGGCCGACCAACAAGACGGTGTACCGGCACTTCACGAGCTGGCGTGGCGCGCTGCGCCGCGCCGGGCTGGAGCGCCACCGGCCCAACGAGCCGCCACGGAACTGGGCGTGGAGCGATCAGGAGATCCTTGAGGCGATCCGCGTCTGGGTCCGGGAGCATGGCCGGGCGCCGCGGTGGGATGAGTGGGCGCGGGCCGCGCCCGGCCGTCCGTGCACGTGGACCGTGGAAAAGCACTTCGGCGGCTGGACGACGGGTGTCGCGGCAGCCGTCGGCGTTGGCTAACCCGTCGACGTGAGGGCTGCTTCGATTCGTCTGGCGATCGTGTCGATCACGGCGGCGAACCGCTCGATCGTCTCGCCTGCGGAGGTCTCGCCCCACCCGGTGATGTAGGGGACGCTCGAGCCGGACACGTCCAGGCCGCTGCTTGAGCAGACGATGTAGGTGGCGGTGTCGACGATCACCTCGGCGTCGGCGCGCCCGTACTGCTCGTAGCTGACGCCGAGGGCGTGTGCGATCTCGTGGACGAGCACGCGGACGTGCGCGTTCGCGGGCAGTTCGCCGTCGACTGCGATCAGCCGGTGCGCGTTGTCGCACCAGCCGTCGGCGGTCCCATCGAGCTTGCGGTAGCTGATCGAGTAGCCGAGCTCGTTCGCGAGGAGCTCGAGCGGAGGAAGGAGCTTTCGGTGGGTGTCCCCGGTCACAGGGCTGGCGGGAGGCTCGAGCGGCACGGGCTTGCTGCCGGGCAGCGGCTCCGTCTGTGCGACATCGAACACGCAGACGCTTGTGAAGATGGTTCGGCGCCGTTCACCTTCGGCCTCCGGCTGAGCGGGACTGTCGGTCGGCTTGACGGTCCGTGGGGTGACGGGTGCGAGGATCCTGATCGCCTTCTCCCCTGTGCGGACGCACCTGTCGAGCGCCAGGAACGCCCGGTACCCGGCGACGTAGCTCGCGTCGGGTCGTTGACGCGCGATCAGCAGCTGGTTGTGCAGCGAGTAGCGGGCCAGGCCGTTGCGTGAGCGGACCCGGACCCATCGCTTCCAGCCCTCACTGTCGCTGAGCTGGGTAACGGCTCGCTGGAGTCGTTCGCGGTCTGCGGTCCTGCGCCGCTCACGGTCAGCATCGGTGGATTCTCGGCGGGGCATTGGCGACTCCCTTGCGATCGGTGGCCCGCCGGGTGCGGGCCGGTCCGGCCCGTCCCGCGCCCGTAGGGCGCGACACTCGGGACTGCCGGCCCGCACCCGTTCCGCCCGTTCTGTTTCTGTCTAGATGCTGATCATGTCGAGCCGGTCCAGGCGCTCCAGCGCCGTCGACTGGGTCACCCTCCGTCCACGGAGTTGCACGACCCCGGCGGCCTCGAGCCTTCGCGTCGCGGCGTCTATCCGCGCCGGGTCGATGTCCCGCAGCGACCGGTACAGGCGGTCCCGGGTCCGGCCGTTCTTGACGCCGACGACCGCGAGGACGACGAGCGACTCCGCCCACACGTCGACCTCACCCTGATCATGGTTGCATTCATCTCGCATGGGAAGGCGTCTTCCTTTCCGTGCCGGGCCCCCGGCAGTCGCAAGCTGCGCGGGGGCCGCTATTTGGGGTTCTGCTCTCCGAGGCTACGGTTCGTCTGCGATGGAATCCGGGTCGGGCTGATGGAGCGCCCGGTTGACCTTCGCGCGGGACGCGGCCGGGTCGATCGCGGGGTAGAAGTAGAGGTCCGGCTCGATGTGCTCGTAGAGCTCACGGAGCCGCTCCGGCCGCACGAGGCTGGTTCGGAGTATGTCTGCCCGGTTGTGTCGTCCGGCGCTGGCGTGAAAGGGCAAGCGTGGAAAGACCACTCAGGGGCATCTGGCGCTGAAGAGTCCACGGACGCCTGCGCGGCGCATGTGCCCGCGCCTCTTCCGGGTAGTAGGAGGGGCATGTCTCGCTTTCGTTTGTGCGCCCTCGCTGCCGCCCTGGCAGCCCTGGCACTGTCGGCGCCGGGCGAGGCAGCCTCGCGCAGCAAGCTCTGCAGGCAGGCACCGTGTCACGTCGTGCTGCGCGATGGCCCGATCACCGTCGTGCGTGCGGTCGCGCGCCTGAACGAACGCCACCCGAACGTCGAACCCTTCCTGCGCACGATTGCCTGCTGGCGCTCCCGCAACACCTGCAAGTGGCTCGGCGACGAAACGCAGGACACGCTCGGTCTGACCGCGCGTCCGCTCGCCTCCGCAGGTCGGTTCCTCGTCTACGGGCTCCGAATCGCGGGGAAAGAAGGCCCAGACCCATGGCGAGTCTGCAGGCTTGACGTGGCGACCGGTCGTCTGGAAATGGTTGGCTCCCCTGGCGGGTTCTTCAGTCTGCACGGCGGCCTGCTCAGCATCGTCGTGACGCCGTCGGGCGGCGTCGGCTGGATCGCGGGCGGAGAAGCGCTCTACCCGGTGCCCGGCGGCGAACCAGTCGTCTCGTCAGCGCGGCAGGTCTACGCGCTGCCGTCCGGTTCCAGGACGCCACGGCTCCTCGCCAGCTCGCCCGCCGTCGAAGCCGGCTCGCTCGCCGCGTCCGACAACCGGCTTTACTGGAGCGAAGGAGGGGCGGCGAAGGAGGCGCCGCTCTGAGCGCTGCACGCGTGGCCCGCTCGGGTCTCCGCGAACGTATGGGGGGGTGCCCCCTCCCTTAGACGCACCCCAAATACAGTGGTGGCCCGCCGAAGCGAGCCACCACCGGAGAAGCAAACCCTGGAAGGACACGGATTTTAGTTGTGCGCCACCGCCCGACACAATCCCGAGTCCCCCTTTACACACCTTGTAAAGCGGAACGTCCGTTCCCTAGCAGCAGGGGTGTACCCCTCCCCCATCCATAGGTGGGGCGTCGGGGTCGGCAGGTGCTTGCCGGATATGGGACAACAACCAACACGAACGAGGGTTTGTCCGGGAGATGAGCTTGGGTAGCGGCAAGACGATGCGGCGCTATCGCCTGCTCGTATGCTTGGGTGTCGTCCTCGCTGGCTGCGGCGGACAAGCATTACCGAAGGATCCGAAGGCCAAGTACGTGGTCGGTGTCTGCAACCCAAAGGGCGGTGCAGGTCTTGCTTGGCGCAGCCCGCCGGATCCTAAGCTCTGTGGTCGTCAGTGGAACGCAGCGATTCTCGTCGGGCTAACCGTAAAAGCGGCGGAGTTCATCGCGGAACACCACGGCAATTGGTTTCGTGTCGTGAGCCCGTTGAGGCCCGGTGTGGGGCTCACCATGGACTACCTTCCGTTCCGGATCGATGTACATCTGTCCGATGGTCGTGTGCGGTCCGTGGGTGTGGGTTAAGGCACCGGCCGGTACTTGCCGGCGAGTGTCGAGTCATTGTGCGGCTGGAGAAGTGGCGTGTTCAAACTCCGCGGGGGAAACTGCTTGGGAGCGTGATCGCGTTCTTCGTCGTTGTGGCCGTCATTTGAGCTGCGTCGCCGGGCAGCAGCAACAAATCGAACCGCCAACTGTCGCTCAGGTCGCGAGCCCGGCGAAAAGCCCCGCTGAGGTCGCCAATGCCTCATCCGAGTTCTGCCTCGCAGGGGTTGATGCCAAGCCCGTCGCGTGCGATCACGGCGAGCACGTCGGTGTGCACCCACGGCGTCGGCCGCGCGGCGCCTGCCTCTGCGAGCACGCCGATGCGGCGAGCCAGCCAGCTGGTCTCCCCCGTCCGGCCTCCACGGTCGCTCGTCCGGAACCGTCCGCAGCGCACGGCGATCGCGCTCATCGTGGTCTGGTCGTGCTCGACGGCTCGTTGGACGTGTTCGCGTAGCCGCCGGTTCAGCACGATCCTGCTCTCGGTCAGCCGCTGAAGCTCGGCCTTCAGCTTGACGACGCTCACTTGGGGGTCTTGATCGTTGGCGTCGATCGCGGCTCGGGTCATGGCGATCGCGGGCTGGTAGTCCTCGAGCTGAGCGACGACTTGCCGCAGCGGGACGGCGGCCGCCGGGCTTTCGCCGCGGCCGCGTGTCTTGGTCCAGCGGACCACAGCGATGCCGCCGGTCGCGGCCCGCTGGATCTGGAAGGTCGCGCCGATGCCGGCGATCAGCGGTGTCTCCCAGCGAACCGGTGCAGGATCGACTGGTGCCCGCTCGGGGCTCTTGAGATCCGCGGCCGTGACACGGCGGGGTGGGCTGCTTGTCGTGTCGGCGATGTACATCCGCGCGATCAGTCGCGCGTTCTCTTGCGGCTCCTCGGGCTCGAGCCGGGCGAGGACCCGGGCGTCGCCGCGCGCTGGTGAGCGGTCGATCACGAGGGTCCGCCCGGCGATCGCGACCGTGATCACCTGGCGTGGGCTCCCGCCCCGGGTGTGGCTTGCGATCACCGTCGCTCGCGCTGTCCGCGAGCGAGGTTTCTCGGACCCGGGCGCCTGCCGGCTGTGTGGCGTTCGCCCGGGCCCGGTTGGGACTGCGGTGCGCCCGCTGGGTTCCTCGTCATCCGGTGCGGCCGCGTACCGGTCGAGGGATTCGCCCCGCTCACGCGGGTCGGTCCGCTCCGCCTTCAGGCCGCGCATCCGCTCGATCTCCCGGCTTGCGTGCCGACTGCTCGCGGGCGGTGTGAACGTGGTCCCTGTTCTCTGCGCGAGCACTCGCAGGTAGCTGAGCTGCTTCGCCGTCGCGGGCCTTTGGGTTGTGCTGGTCATCTGGGCCTCCGTTGGTCGTGGGTGAGCACGACCCCGGCTGCTGCGGGCCGGCCGGGCCGGGTCAAGGCCCGTCCCGTCAGGGACCGCCCGATAGGGCGGCCGGAGGCGGGCCTTTACGCGGCCCGGCCGGGCTGCTTTCATCAGCGGCTGCTCACCCACGACCACGCGCCCGCCGACTGTTCAGGCGTCCTGGCCGTTCGGGCCTCGGCCAAGCCGCTCATCGAGCGCGGGAAGCTCGCCCTCAGCGATCCGCTCTGCAATCAGCTCCATCAGATCGTTCTTTGCCTGCTCCGCGAACGGTCCACGGAAGCTGACCCCGTAGTAGCTGCGGTTCGAGGCGGCGACGGCTTCCTCGTCGGCGTGGACTGCGAGCGCGATTAACGTGAGTGCGCGGCCCGCGATCTCACCCACGGATTTCGCCCCGGCGAGGAACTCGAACGCCCGCTGCTGCGCGTCGTGCGCCTCGAGGTAGCTGGTCGTGGTGCGTCCGTTCTTCTGCTCGGTCTGGGTGACCCAGCCCGGCGCCGTCAGGCGGGCGCCTCGGGCAGCGAGCACGCGCAGACTCCGGCCCACGTCAACTGCAGTGAGGATCCGCAGGACCCGCTCGTCGACCTTGACCCGGGCGAGGTGCTTGAACGCGAGCACCCCGAGCCGCAGGTTGTAAGCGACAGCGTCATCGTGCTGCTCGCATTGGTGGGCGCGCTCCGCGGCGGCCTGCTGACGCAACTGCTCGGCTGCCTCCGCTGCGTCCGTCCCGTGCTCCACGCCGTTGCGCGAGGGCGCAGTGGCGGCGTGCTCGTCGCTCTTCTTGCGCGCCTCGGCGAGCCAGTCGGCGGCGAGCGCGTCGGCGACATCTTGGCCGGCGATGATCTGGCACCACCCCGCGTCGTGCACCGCACCGAGCGCAGCCGCCCGGTCGACCAGCGGGCCCGTGAACCCCATCAGCTCCGGGGCGTGCCCGTGCTCGGCGAGCACCGCAAGGTCCGCGCTCGCCTGCTCGCTCAGGTTGAAGCTCTCAAGCGGGTAGCTCTCGCGTGTGGAGTAGATCCCGGCGGGCAGCTGCTCGCAGCAGTTGACGGCCGTCTGTATCGGTGCGGCGGCGACGTCCGCCCAGCAGTAGGGCTCTTCGTACTCCTCGGCCGGCTCGACCGCCTTCACCGCGGCGCTCGCGAGGTCCGGGTGGATCTCGGCGAGCTGCCGGAGCGCTTTCACCGCGAGCATCGGGATCTCCCCCTCCCCGACCCTCACCTGCAGTTGCTCGGGCAGGTCAAGGATCTCGAGGTGCTCTTTGATTCGCTGTTCACGGCCGCGGCGGCCTGTGGTGCCGCCGAGGCGCTCGGCGATCCCGCGGATCGTGAGGCCCTGCTCGAGCAGCGTCTGGTAGGCGAGTGCCCGGTGAACCGGGTCGATCTGTGAGCGCAGCTCGTTCTCGATCAGCGCTTCGGTCAGCCGCTCCGCGGGTTCCTCCCCCGCGTGCGCGGCGAGGATGCTGGCCGGGATCTCGCTCAGCCCTGCGATCTGGGCGGCACGGTAGCGGCGCTTCCCCGCGACCAGCACAAAGCGGTTGCCCTCGCGGCGGACCCTGATCGGGAGCAGGCAGCCGTGGTTTCGGATCGTCTCGGCGAGCGCACGAAGCTCGTCGTTCTCGAGGACCTCGCCTCGCGGGTTGAACCCGTCCTCGATGGCGATGTCGCTGATCGGGATGCTCGCCAGCTCCGGCTGGGTGTGGCCGGGTGTTTCGGTGGTGGAAGCCATGGCTTCTCTCCTTCGGTGGGTGGCTCTCGCCGGGTGCGGGAGCCGGACCCGACCAGACCGCACCCGTCAGGGTGCGAAACTGGGGAGGGGCCGGCTTCCGTGCCAGCCCCTCTCCCTCCTCTGACCGCGTTGTTGATCAGGCGGCCTCATCCACTTCGGCCCCGCGAGGTGCCGTGAGGAACTCGACGTTCCCGATGACCGTGTAGTCGTGGCGCTTGCCGGCCTCGGTGTCCCACTCCCGGTACTCGAGGCGCCCGTCGACTGCGACGAGCCAGCCCTTTGCGAGGTGCTCCGCCGCCGCGACGCCGCCGGCTCCGAAGACGCTCACATTGATGTAGCCGGCCTCGCGGCCGCGGCCCATCCCGTCGACCGCGAGCCGTAGCTCGCAGACCGTAGTCTCAGTAGTCAGCTGCCTGAGCTCGGGGTCCTTGGTGAGGCGGCCGGTGCAGATGATCTTGTTGATGTTCATCGGGCGCTCCCTTGCTGGTGGTGGTGGTTGTGACGCCGCCGTAAACCGGCGGGGTCCGGCGCGCGGAACCGGAGCGCCGTGGGCGCGTAGGGGAACCCCCTTTGCGGGGTTGGCGCGCCAGCCGCCACGCCGAAACTGCGGCAAGACACACAGCCCGCCACGACCAGCCGGAGCCGCGACGGGCATAGCGTTTCTTGCGCGGCAATGACCGCGAGAGCGGCCGGGCGGCCACGAGCAAGGGGCACCGCGACGACCGCCGCACCCGTCTGGATATCGCGAGGACCTACCCCGGGGTCTGGTCTTCGCGCAGCGACGGTTCCGGTGCGGCGGGATCCATGCCCCAGTCGGAGACCGATTTATTGGCGATGTGCGCGCTGACAAGCCCGGCGCCGGAATGACATACGCGACTCACCCGACAAATGCTGACCGTTAGAGTTCCGCCACATGGCGACTCGCTTGCCGACTGGCCGGATTGGGCGCGCAGGATGCCGCTAGCTGCGTCGATGCTTTGGAACACGGCCCGCATCTTTTCGGCGGGCGCGTTTCGCGGTGGCGGCTTCTTGGTTGACGTTGACGGGCATCGCTACCTCGTCGCGCCGCACCATGTAGCGCGCGACGAGACGACTATCGAAGCGGCTCTCCCTAACGCGTTCTCGGGCCGCCTGCACGACCCGATCCCGGTCATCGACTGGGAGTATCCGTTCGAGGGCGTGGACCTCATGTACGCGCGGCTGAGCGGCCCTCAACGCCCGTCGCATTCGGTCGACCTGCACCGCCAGATCACGCCCGACACCGAACCGAACCTCGGAGCGGAGTTGTTCTACGTCGGCACGTTCGCGCTGCCCGGCGAATTGCTGTTGCCGATGGCTCGCAGCGGGACCCTTGGCTCGCCACCCGTCCAGATCGTCAAAGAGCCCACTCGCGAGAATCCGAACAGGTACGAGTACCAGGCCAATTTGGTGGACTGCCGCTCCTACGACGGTTTCAGCGGCTCGCCGTGCTACGCGGTCCTTCAGTACGCGAACCTTTCTCATGCAGCGGAGATGCCAGTAGAGCCGCCGCGCGAAGCTGCGGAACACGACCTGTACGAACTCGCGTCGCTCGCAGTCCTCGTCGGCATGTTCACGGCCCACTACGATGATGAGGGGTCAGCGGCGGCGAGCCGCTACGGCATCGGACTGATGCTCCCCGCGAGCATGATCTGGGAGGCGTTGATGAGCGAGAGCGAGGAGGCGAAGCGCGCAGGAATAGACGCGGCGAATGATCTGACCCGGCAGCTCGTCAACACGCCGAAGCGGAGCGACGAGTAGATGCCGGGCCGGAAGTGGAGCGAAATCAAGGCCGAGCGCGTCGACTTGGACGCGCAGATCGAGAGGGCCCGCAACGACCCCGAGTTTCAGCGGCGGCTCGCGGAGTCGCTTGAGCGCAATCGTGAGGCGCTGGACCGGCTGACCAAGGGCGACGAGGGCCAAGCGGACCTGTAGGCCGAACGCGAAGCGTGCTTTTCAACACGCCGAAGCCGAAGTAGGCCGGCTAGGCCCGTTTGATGTCGTCATGAGCGACTTTTGCGGGCAGCCCCTTCTGCGGGCCATCCAGGTAGCGGACCCAGCAGGTCTTGAGCTCGCCCTTCTTGGTGGCGGACACGATGACGATCGCTTCGACGGTGCCGTCGCCCTCCGGATTCGGAACCCGAACCCGGTCGTTCTCGTTGAACATTCCCCTCCTACCTCGAGAAGACTGCCAGCGTCCGGCATGCGACCCCGATCTGCTCCGGTGACCCTTTGAGCTCCTTGAGTATCGTCGATTGGACGGAAGGCCCCTACCGTGGCGGGTCCAACGTTGCGCAGCCACAGCTTCTCTGTGTCCGCAAATCTTCCGGTCGTCGGTCCGGTGCTCGTGACACTCGGCTGGATCAGCTTCCTTGTGTGGCTGGCGGTCAGGTAGGCGCCGGGAAGCGTCGCATGGGCGTGGGGCGTAGCGCGAGCCGGGTCGACGCGGCTAGGTTCTCCTCCGAGCCCATTACACGTGCTGCTGGCGCAGGAGCCCGGATCAGAGCGCGGTGCTCCGCGCGTCAGCCGGCGTGAACTTCTAGTCCCGTCATTGTCTGCCTGGGACCCGTGGACATGCGCGCCGCTTAGGCGCCGGCGGCAACCTTGGCCTTGGCCTTGATCTCTTCCTTCTTCTTTTCCACCGAGGAGATCAGATCGTGCAGCGGCTTGGTTCCACCCGTGATGATGAGAGCCGTAACGAATACGTCCAAGCCGCGCAGGAGCTTGTCTCCGTCTTTCACCAACATCACTGTTGGTGCTTTCGCGGATCCCGTGACCGTGCCGATCTTGATGCCGATGGCCTCGAGGAAGTAAAGGCCGAAGGCGGAGCTCACGATGATCCCGATGATGAGTGCGATGCTGCTCGACAGCAGCGCACGGTCGGCCTTTGTGGCGGACGTTAGCTTCTTACTCCAGGGAGGCATGAGTGCAGCGAGGGGCTCGAGGAAGCGCTCGATCGCCCCGGCGACGACGATGAACGCTGCGAAGAACGCAAAGTTCGCCTCATCGACCTGAAAGGGCTGCGCATGACAGATTTTGGCGAGGCCTGCGCCGAGCAGACAGTACGCCAAGCCGCCGATCAGGATGGCGAGCGCGACGGCCTTCGCCCACGTGTCGGCGACACTCTCATCGATGGCGTCGGCCGACGTGTCCTTTACGCCTTCGTCGGCGTCCGCGCCCTCGGCGCCGATCGCTGGTGTGGCAGTGCCCCCCGGTCCCTGCATGAGATCACGGTAACGATCTTGAGGCGACGGTGTCAACCGCGAATTCAATATGACGTGTCGATTCCACCGATCCGGCATGCTGTGGCGCTTGGGCCATAAGATCTTTGCTGTGACGCATACCGATCGCATATGGATCAGGGGGTGGTTGACACCACATTGGCAGGGTGGTGGGGTGGGCCGAGGCCGAAGGTAGCAGCGCGCGGTCATCCTCTCCGTGAGGAGCTTTCCGTCGAGTGCAGGCATTGAATGGCGCACGCGCGTCGATGCGGTCGCGTGCCGATGAGGGTCGAGCGGTCGCAGCGTCACAGCATCAGCCGGCGGCTGCTCGGGCTCGCCGCCGTGATGCTGCTCGCGGCGCTGCTGAGCGGCGTTTTCGCTTGGGGGTGGACGCAGCTCGCGTCGATGCTCGAGCTGCGGCCGGGCATACGGCTGCCCCTCGCGGACGCCGGCCGTACAATGTGGCGGCTGCTTCTGCATGGAGGCTGGGAGACGCCAGCAGATGCCTTCCCGTCACAGGAGGAGCGGACGACGGCACCTGCAGTGTGGGCGTACCTGGTCAGCGGGTCGCTTACCCTCCTCGCAGCAGGGACGGTATGCACCTGGTCGCTTCGTCTCAGGCGGCGTTTGAGCATCGGCTCACCGCTAGGACACGCTACGGGCACTTTGGCGCGACATAGCGTGGACCGGGGATGGGTAGCGCCCCGCACCTGGGCAGCGCCGAGGGATTTGCAGCGATTGTGGGTTGCCGGCCCGGTGTCCGGGCGCCCGTACTTGGGCTGGTGTGGGCGGCGCCCGGCGAGGAAGCTGGCCGCTGAGCTCGAGGTGCAGCCGATGGTGGTCGCGCCGCCGCGGGCTGGGAAGACGAGCGGGTTCGTGATCCCCTGGCTACTGGACCATCACGGTCCAGCGCTGGTGCTGTCGACCAAGCGCGACGTGCACGAGGCGACCGTCGACCACCGTGAACGTCTGGGCGAGGTGTGGGTATATGACCCCTTCGGGGACGAGCGGAGCGCCGGGTTCACACCGTTGGTCCCGGCGCGAACCTGGCCGGGGGCGATCCGGACGGGGGAAGCGCTCGCTTCGGCCGCCCATCCTGATGCGAGTAACGCCGCAAACGAGTTCTGGGACAAGGAGGCAGCCTCGATGCTCGCGCCGCTGCTGCACGCCGCCGCGATCGCCCGACGGGAGATCGGGGAGCTGGTGCGTTGGCTCGACGCCCGGGATTTCACGGAGGCGATCGACACGTTGAAGGAGACCGGTGCGCCCGCCGCGGCCGACCAGCTCGAAGGTGTCAGCCGCCGCGATGAGCGAAACCGGGAGACGACCGTGATGAGCGCTCTGAACTTGCTCCGCGCCTACCGTTATCCGCAGGTCGCCGGCGCCTCCGCTGACGAGCTGAGACCCAACACATTCCTCAACGGCGACGCGAACACGGCCTATGTGGTCGCCGCCGGCCACGATCAGGAGGCCCTCAGGCCAGTTCTTCTCTCGCTGCTCACTGCGATCTATGAGGCCGCGATCGTCAAGGGTCGGGCCGCGCAACTCGAACCTCGGCTGCTGATCGTGTTGGATGAGGCGGCGAACATCGCCCCGGTGCGGAACCTCGCTTCGTGGCTCTCACAGTGTGGCGATCATGGGATCGTGATCGCGACGATCTGGCAGTCAATCGCACAGATCGACCAGCGTTACGGGCGCCCGACCCGGGACGCGATCTGCGCCGCATCAACAGCGCAGCTGTTCCTTCCTCCCCTAGCGGACCCGACCACCACGGGCTACCTGAACGACCTGCTCGGCGAGGAGACTGTGTCGTCCGTGTCTCGTTCGACGGGAGGTTCGAGTGAAGCTACGGGGCAGCGTAAGGCGGCTCCCACGCGTTGGCTACGCCAGATAGGGCGAGGACGCGCGATCCTGATCTACAGAGATCTTCCGCCAGTGGTGGTCCGAGCCCCTGGCTGGTTTGAGGCCCAGGGTGGTCGCCGAGCGTTGCGGCGTAGACCGCACTGATAGGAATGGCCGACATGGGCCGAGCTCCGCGTCGGGGACTCGACAGGCGGGCCCGCCCTCGGCGGATTTGCGTCCGCAGAGCAGGTCGACGCCTCGGGCATTCGGCGGGCTGTGCGGTGATCGACTGCCCGTCAAAGGTTCTTTGTTTACTCCATAGGTCGGGGACTGTTGGCCGACCCACGCGCTCGGCGCCCCTTTTTCCTCGGCGCACCGCCGTGCTCTGGCCCTCCGGCACCCCGGCGGCTGGCCGCAGGTACTGTCGTGGGCCTCTGGACGGGCTGCGGCTAGGGGCCCCACGTTGGTTCGCCGGCGTTCCACTCGGGTGGCGTCAGCTGAACTTCGACGCGTTCGGGTAACGCGCTAAGGCTGGTGGCGTAGAGACAGGTGGCGCCGGTGCTCGCACAACGTTCTGTCGCGTAAGCGATATACCCACCGGTGGGCGCCCAAGCCGGATAGAAGTCTTCGCTGTGCGGCGCCGCTGGTCCTTCGTTGAGGTCGGATGGGCTGCTGGCGTCGCTCGCAGCGACGAAAATGTCTGAGTTCACGATGAGTTGGCCTTCGAAGTTGCGTTGCGAAAAGCCGGTGTACGCTAGCTGCTGACCATCGGGCGACGAGGCGGGCGAGTAGGCTGATCGATCGTTGCTGGTGAGTTGAACCGGATGACTCCCGTCGCTGTTCATGCGCCAGAGGCTGAAGTAGCCCGTGTACGTGCTGAAGTAGATCGTGTTGCCGTCGGCGGCATACCGCGGGAAGCTCGGGTTTTCGATGTGGGTCAGAATCGTGAGGTTCGTTCCGTCGGGATTGATGGTGTCAATCGTCCTTGCGGCCCGCGCAGCGAAGACGATATGAGTGCCATCCGGGGACCAGGAGGGTGCGTCGCCCGCCGGGGCGTTTGGAACTTCGTGTGCGTCGCTGCCGTCCGCTCCCATGATCCAGAGCCGACTTTCGGCCCCTTGGGTCACTTCGAACGCCACTCTGGACCCGTCCGGCGAGAGGGACGGATGGTGCTCGGTCCCGCCGCTGCTGAGCTGGCGGAGGTTCGCGCCGTTTGCTTCCATTCGCCAGAGGGTGAACTGGCCGCCCGAATTCCTCGTGAAGACGACGACACCGCCGAGCCTCCCCGCAGATCTGACAGTCGCAGTATGTTCCCCGATGAGGCCGTTGTTGTCTTCGACCGTCAGGCGCGTGGTGTAAGTCCCCGTCGCAGCGTACGTGTGGTGCACGAACTGGCCCGTGGCAGAGGTCCCGTCACCGAAGTCCCACGTGGACTTGACGACTTCGCCCACGGTCGCGGTCGACCCCGAACCGTCGAAGCTGATCGTCTCCCCTCCCGCCGCAGGCGCGCGACCGGTCGTGAACCTCGCGACCGGTGGTTGCCCGGCACATTTGCCGATCCGATTGCTCCACTCCTGCTGCAGCCAGTACTTGCCGGTCCCAATCTCTTGGTTGAACTGCTCCCCGGTCGGACCTCCAAGCGGGGGTTCGAAGGACATCTCGCACTTATCGCCGATCTCGTTGCCTGCCGCATCTTTCCATCCATGAAGAGTAGGATCGGTGATCGCCTCACTTTGCTCATGAGAGAGAGAGCTGAGGGTCGGATCGACACTTTCGCTACCGCCGCCGTTAGGGTGCTGCGACTTGTCGCATCCGATCTGCGCATCTACGGGCTGCACTACATAGATAATCGTCTTCGCGTTCTTACCCGTCCAGGTGTGATAGGCGCACGAGTTGGGGCCTGAGCACACAGGCCTGCCAAGGTCGTGGCATGACGAGACGTTATTCGGCAGGGCCACCACATACATCTCGGTAAACCCGGTAGGCATCGCGCGGTCCTTGATGTTCTTCTTCAGCTCAGCTGCGATCCGTCGTTCGGTGACGCAGGCGAGGGCCCCGGCAACCTGACATCCGTGCTTTGGATAGCTGGCTAGATCACTGAAGGTCCCGCCCAGCGTCACGCTGTCGCTGATTTTTCCGCTGTTGTCGCAGTACTGGCTCAGGAGTGAGTAGACGTTGGTCCTGCGCCCGCTGTCAGCGGCGACGTTTCTGAGGTATTCAATGATGCCGTTCTTGTAGGTCTCGCCTACTTGAAATCCGGGAGGTTCCCAGAACATCACCCATGTACGCGTCGAGTGCATGACGGGACCCCCGTGGTATTCGAGGTTTTGAGGACTCGGCACCGACGTGCAGGCGCTGCCCGCGAGCGGTTCTGCTCTGCTCGGGTGCCTGGCCGACCCAGGCGACAGTGGCGCGACACGCCTAGCTGTGGCATCGCTGACCGCGCCTCCGAGAATCAACAGGCATGATGCCGCGACGATGGTCCGCCGAACGACCGTTGTGCACGCCAACCGAGCTAACGCACCATTCCGCACTGGCTCCCTCCTCGCTCAAGCAACAGAGTACACGGCGTCCAACAGACTGCGGAGTTCAGCGGCTTCCGCTTCTCGGCCGTAGGGACTGCAGAGGCATCCGGCACCAAGCGCGGGTCCGGACTCGTCACAAGCCTTCCGGAATCCTGGGGCCGGTTGACGCTGCGTGCCGCTCTCGAACGTGAAGCGTCGTAGCTTCAGGCGACCGGCCACGCGTGTCATGGCCGCCCGAGGCCGGTGGTGGTCATGATCACCGATGACCGTTGAGCGTTCATGCGAGCTACGGCCAAAACAGCGGAGGCTTCCGGGTCTCGCTGTCTCAGGCTGCTCATCGAGACACGCCCTCAAAGAACTGGCGCTAGGGACAGTCGCGGTGCTGCTGCTGGTCGCTGTGATCATCGCGTTTCTCCCTGACGCACGCTCACATGCCTTGAACGCGGCGGGAGCGTTCAACGGCACTCCGATCAGCGGTGTGCAGACGTTCGTGGACAAGCTCCGCGGGAACCTGGTGTGGCTGGGCGGTACGGCGATGGGCTTGGTGATCGCGGTGGTGGGGATCATGTTCATGGCGGGGCACAGCCGCGCGCATGACCTGGCGATCAGGACGATCGCGGGCCTTGCGATCCTCGCGTCGATCAGCGGCATCGTCGCCTGATGCTGCCGCCGATCTTCCCGGGGCTCCCGTCGCTTCACGGGATCATCGAAGGGATCGCGAACGGGTTCTTCGGCGCACTCGCAACCGCGCTCGTCCCAGGGTTCTTGAAGCACGCGACGGTCGGCACGATCCAGGCGCTCGTCGCGTTGCCGGACCCGGCGACATGGCCGCACGTCAGCCAGCTGCAGGGCGACATGACCTACCTCGCGGTTCTGTTGCTGCCGGTGACGCTCGCGGCGGGCGCACTCCGGTATTGGCTGCTCGGACTCATGGGCGGGCCAAGCCCTCTGCTGGCGGTTGGTCGGTGTGGCTGGGCGACTGGGGTGCTGGTCGGCTACCGGTGGCTGGTGGAGCAGACGGTCGCGGGGGCGAACACGTTGACGCATGCGCTCCTCGGCTTCCCGGCTGTCAGCGGCGGGCTCGGCAGGATCGTCGGGGTCCTGTTCGGTGGCGCGTTGCTGGTCGGTGCCGGCGGGGTGTTCGGTGCGCTGCTCGTGATCGTCGGCGTGATCTTCGCGGCCGCGTTGTTCGCGGCACAGGTGCTTGTGACGCTCGTGCTGGCGCTGCTCGTGGTCGCCGGGCCTCTGTTGATCGCTGTCTCTGCGGTCCCGGAGCTCTCGCATCTCGCACGGTCCTGGGTACATGCACTACTCGCGGTCGCGTTGGTCCCCGTCGGCTGGACCGTGCTGTTCGCGACGGCGGGAGCGCTCGCACTCGATGCGACGAGCTTCACCGGCGGCGCAGGCGGGCTGCCCGAACATGTCGCCGCGGCGTTCGCCGGGCTGATCACGTTCATGCTCGCCGTCCGGCTCCCGATCATCCTCTTCTCTCAGGCCCGGTATTTCCTGTTCGCCGGAGCTGGGGCTGCAGCTCGCGGCACCACTGGCTCGCGCGGCGCGGCCGAAGGTCCGGGCGCGAGCAGAGTGAGGACGGCGCAGGCGCGACTGCGGTCGATCGCGTTTGACGCGGTACCCGCCGCGGGACGCACAGTCGGCTTTGCTGCGGGCGCGCTCGGCGCGCCGAGAGGCGGCCCGGCCGGCGCGCTACGCAGGCGCGTGGCGCGAACGACCGGACGAGCGTCGTCAGAGCGGCCGGAGGCGAACCGGGGCCGGACCGCGCGGGCGCGGGTGACGGCCGCAAGGGACGTGCTGGGAGAGACGCCGCGTCGTGCTCGCGAAGCGATCTACAGGGCGGAGCGGCCAGCGTCCCCGGGTAGGTCCCGTTACCGACAGCCACGCGACGGCGAACGGAGCGCCGGGGTCCGTGTGGCGGGCGGGCCCGACCGGATGTCGAGCACCCGCCGCGTCGCGGTGCGCACCGGACGCGCGGCCGCGGCAGGGAGCGGTCCGAGGCCGGCGGGGACGGCCCGGGCGCCGGGCACGGTGAGCCGCGGGCAGCCACGGTCCTCAACGAGTACCCGGGCTCTGCGGGACAGGCCGCCGCGCTCGACCCGGCCTACTCGAGCGCCGGGTATGCCGGCTGCGCCCAGCCAGCCCCGATCCTCACCGGCTCGTTCGCGTCCTGTCGGTGTACGGGCTCGTCGTAAGCCGCGGCCCGGGAGCCGCGGATGATCCACCGGACGTTCAGGTCTCTCGATCAGGCTCCCCGGCTGCTGGGGTTCACCGTCGGTCAGTGGGCCGCGCTGATCGCAGACGGCGTGACGGTCGGCGGCATGGTCTATGCGGTGGGCCTGTCGGCGAAGCCCGCGATCACGCTGCTCGTGCTGCTGGTCGGCGTCCCAGCGACGCTGCTGTACGTGTCGGAGTCGGGTGGCCCGACGATCGGCGGGCTGATCGTAGGCGTGCTCCGCTGGCGCACGATGCCCCGAATGCTGCCGGCGTCGGGGGCGTCGCTCGGGCGCCGCGCCAAGCACGTGGATGATCGGCTGCCCGGGGTCATCTCGATCGAGCAAGACGGCCTGGTGACGCGCAGAGACGGGCAGCTGGTGCGCTACCTGGAGGTGTCGGCGGTAAACCCGCTGGTGCTCGACACCGAGGACGCCGGCCGGGTATCGGCGGGTCTAGCCCAGGTCGCTGCACGCCTCGAGGACGGCCAGTCCCTTCAGCTGTACACGACCGCCGCACGACCCGACCGGGTACGGCTCCTCTCCTCGGAGGAGGACAAGTGCGAGCGGGCCGCGGCACGCGCTGAGACACACGGTGCTCCGGGTCTCGCTGAGTCGATCCGTGCCCTGGGTGGTGTGGCTGAGCAGTCGCTGCGCTCATCGGGGGAGCAGCTCTCGCCGCTGTGGCTTCGGCATGTCGTCGTGTGCCCGTGGAGCCCGGGCCGCAGGGGTTGGCGTCAGCAGCCAGACCGAGCCGTGGACGCTTATGACTGTGCGCGGCATACCGACGGGGTCCGGGAGGACCTCGAAGCGGCCGGGTTGACCGTCGCCCCACTGGACGGGTGCGCGGTGCTGGATCTGCTCGGCGAACGGTTTGACCCGGCGCGCGGGGAACACCTCTCCCCTCCCGCCAGCGCGATCGCCGAGGGCCTCCCCGCCGATCCTGCGGCGGTGAACGGTCTGCTGCGGACCGCGGAGCTCCAGGTCGGCTCGCGTCACCTGCTCCTCGATGGCCGCCCTGAGGCTTGTCTGTTCGTCTCACTCGCGCCTGAGCAGACGTGGCTCGGGTGGCTGCTTCATCTAATGGGAGACCCACGGCCGTTTACAGTGTCTGTGCACGTAACGGCGACCGAGCGCCACCGGGAGCGGATGCTGCAACGCCGCCGCTACCGCCGCGTTCACGGCGTGAACCGCGGTGTTGAAGCGCGCGGGCAGCTGCTTGACCCGGACGCCCGTCTGCATGAGCAGGACGCACTCGAGCTGAACGACGAGCTCGCCGCGACCGGCGCCGGCATCTACCGGATGAGCATCTACGCGGCGTTCACCGAACCCGCCGGCGATCAGGCCCTGCTCGATGAGTGCGTTCGTGCGGCGGGACGGGAGCTGACGATGGCCTCTGACGCGCGGGTCCAGCACGGCCCGTTCGCGCAACTGCCGCTTTGGCGCTCAACACTGCCGCTCGGGCAGGACGTCGCGGCACGGCACCGGAAGTATCTGGCGAGCAACGTCGGGGACAGCTTCCCGCTGCTGGCGAGCACCGTCTCGAGCCCCTCCGGGATCCCGCTCGGACTCGCTCACCCGGGCAGGACACTGGTGCGCCTGGACCCGTTCGATCCGGCGCATCCCAACCATCTCCTTTTGATCAACGGGATGTCGGGGGCCGGGAAGACGATGAGCGCGATCGTGCTGATCGCCCGCGCGATCAGTCAGGGCGCGACCGGCGCGATCATCGACAGGGCCGGGCACTTCGACTTCCTCACCTCCCTGATCGCCGGCGCAGGAACCGTCGCGCTCGGCGCGGACCGGCCCGAGGCGATCAACTGCTGGGACGTCCCGGACCCGAGGGCGGTGACGGCGGAGAAGGTCGACTATCTGCTCGCGCTGCACGCGCTGCTGTTGGGTGAGCACCATCAGGGCCGTGACAGCTACGGGCTGAGCGATCTGGAGGCGAGCCTGCTCGGCGTCGCGATCGGCGCGGTCTACCGGCGTTGCGCGGACACCGGCGAGCAGCCGCGGGAGCTGCTGCTCCAGCAGGAGCTCGACCGGCGCTTCGACGCGGAACGCGCTGAGGGGTCGGTCGGGATCTCCGAGGCGCTCCGGAACCTTTCGCTCAGGCTCTCCAACTACGTCGGCGACGGCCCGTACGCGTACCTGACCGACCGGGAGACGACGCTCGCGCCGGGAGCGCCGTTGGTGGTCTTCGACACACGGTCGATCCCGGACGCGAAGGCCGCCGCGGCGCTGTTCGTGATCTGCGAGCACGTCAAGAGCCGGATCGAGACGGCCCGCGCCGAACACCTGGACGGCGACACTGCGGGCGAGGCGTGGGCAGGCCGCTCGTTCCTGGTGCTCGATGAGGCGTGGAAGCTGATCGAGCGTCCGGCGACCGGACGCTGGTTCAACGAGTTCTCTCGCCGCAGCCGCCATTACGCGCTGTGGCTTGTCGCGATCAGCCAACAGCTCTCCGATTTCGAGAACGAGCACGGCCGGGCGCTGCTGACGAACGCGACGATGCGGCTGTTCCTGCGCCAGGAGACCCGCGAGCTCTCCTATGTGAAGGACGCGCTCGGGCTCTCCGAGCCGGCGCTCGCCGCGATCGGGGATTTGAAGACCGTCAAGGGCTCGTTCGCGGACTCCTACCTGATGAACGGGTCTCGCGGTGAGGGGAACGTCCGGATCACCGTCGGCCCGGGCGAGTATTGGTTGGCTAGCAGCGACCCGGCCAGAGACGAGCCGCTCCGCCGCGCTGCGCTGCGGCAGAGCGGCGGGGATCCGTGGGGCGCGCTGAGACTCCTTGCCGATCACTCAGCCGGTGTTTACTCACGGGAGCAGTCGTGAACGCGACGGTGCCGACCGGCGGGTCGGTGCGCAGATGGCTAATCGCGCTGGCGGTGTTCGCTGCGCTGGTGGCGCTGCTGGCTTTGATGACCCTCGGCGGCGCGCTGGTCTCGACGGGCTCCTCGGAATGCTCGCCGGCCGTACCCGCGGCGGGCTCGACGGCGCGCGGTTTGTTCGCGGCGCCGTTGCTGCTGCGGCCGGGCCGGACCTATGTGGTTGGAGCGACTGCGTACGGCGGCCTGTCGGACCCGTCTTCTGGGTCGACCGGCGCGATCCCCGACGCGGGCCAGTCCTATCTGCCGGCGCACCCGGACAGCTTCGCTGAGCTGTCGGTCCTCGATACGAACCCGGCGAACAGCGGCAGCTTCACGTTCGCTGACGCGAACGCCCTCGGCGGCCTGCCATATCTGACGGCGCTGCGCGTCGAAGCGGCGGGCCGCAGGCTGGTGCTCGAGAAGCGCGACATCGGCTACGGCCAAGGACCCGGTCAGACAGTCCCGGGGGGCGAACCGTACCGCCTTGACCTGTGGTGGCAAGCAGCCCGGATCCTGGGTGTCAGCAAGGGGCCGGTGAGGATCGCGCTCGCCCCCAAGAGCGGCGCCGCGGCGACACTTGAAGCGCTCCCGTCACCTCCCCAGGACGGCGCCACGGCTGGGTGTGAACCCCCCGCCGTCGGGGCGATGCCGTTGCCGCTTGTGCCGGGAAGGGCCGCCCGGATCCTCCCCTCCGGTCTCGCTGCCGCCGGCGACGAGGATCCGCCTCGGGTCAGGGCGATGCTCGCCGCCGGCAACCGGCTCCATGACGCGAGGTACCTGTACGGCGGCGGCCATGGGGAGTCACTGGACACTCTGCAGCCGGCGTATGACTGCTCATCGGCCGTGTCCTTCGTGCTGCACGCCGGGGGACTGCTCGGCGCCAGTGCGTTGGATTCAACCGGCCTCGAGAGCTTCGGGCTGCCTGGTCCTGGCCGGTGGGTCTCGATCTACGCGAACACCGCGCACGCGTTCGTGTACGTCGCCGGTGTACGGCTGGACACGGTGGAAGCCGCGGCGTACGACAGCGGCCCGAACGCTGGTGTGCCGGGCCCGAAGTGGCGGGTCTCCCCCACCGTCCCCGGCTGGGCGTCATGGGTCATACGTCACCCGGCGGGCCTGTGAGACGAGCGATCCTGATCTCAGCAGCGGCCGCACTGTGCGCCCTGCTCGCGGGATGCGCGAACCCGGACTCTCCGCCACGGGCACCGGTGACGGGGGCGGGCAGCCCGGGCGAGCCGGCTGCTCCTCCCCCACGCGCACCTATAAGCGAAGCGCCTGCGGCGGCGCAGCCAACGCCGCAGCAGGCGCTCGCATACTTCGGCTCTCTCTATGTCAACTGGGACTACCGGGACCTCCCGGCACGCCAGCGCCGGCTCGCCGCGATCGCGGTCGGCGACGCTCACGCGACGGAGCGCCAGGCGGCTGCGCAAAGCGCCCGAGATACCACGCTCACGCGAGCCCACGCGTGGAACAAGGGTGTGCTCGTGTCGATCGCAGCTGACCGACTCAGCCCAGGGGTCTGGGTGGTTGTGAGCCGGGAGCAAACGGGCGGCTCCGGTGAATACGAGGCGCTCCCGGCCGGCTTCCACCTGACGCTCGCCCGCGTCGCACGCGTCGACGGCGGCTGGGCAGTGAGCTCATGGGAACCTCAGAGCTGACCCGGCTCCAGGGAGCCGTGGCGCGCTGGCCGCTCGTGTTCCTGGCCCTATGCGCTTTCACCGTCGCGGTCGGCCTGGTGGTACTCGGGGCCGGCGAGAGCCTCGCGGTCCCGGTCCGTGGCTGGCTCGCCTTGAGGCTGTCCGCCGCGCGGACGCCCGCTCCATCGGCCGGGCGTGCTCTTGCTCTGGCCGCCCACAACCTGCCGGTCGCGGCGTGGCCGCTGCTGCTCGACGCGGCGGGAGCTGGCCACTCCACTCGAAGCCGCCGCATCGCGCGTTGTCTGGTGTGCGGGGCACTCGGCGCAAACGCGTTCCCGGTCGGCGCCGCGTTCAGCGCATACGGGATTCGGGTCGCTCGCTTCGCGCCGCAGATCCCACTCGAGTGGGCGGCCCTCGCGCTCGGCGCCTCCGTGGGGCTGTCCCTCGGCCCGCTCAGATCGAAGGACCGCATCGCAGTGCTGGCAACGCTAGCGGCGCTGCTCGCCGGGGCGGCAAGCGTCGAGACGTTCGGAGTTCCCCACCGTCCACTTCGAACTCCGGGGGTGGGCAACACGCTGTCCGGCTCGACCTATCTACATACGTCCGTTCCCGGATCGTCGCCCTGCGACGGGAGGTGTTGACATGGAGGTCAGCAGCACAACAGCGACTCGTCCATCCCGTTGGCGCGATAGTTCGCTCGGGTCCCGGAGCGCCGGGGAGGTACTTGGGAGCTGGCAGCCCGCGGAGATCAGGATCGCGCGCGGGTTCCTGGAGTGCAGGGGCCTATCGACCGAGCAGCTCGAGGATCTCTACCAGGAGACGGTGCTCGCACTGCTCGCGCGTCCGTATGGCAATGAGGAGCATCTGCGTAACGCGCTGCGCCGCGGGATTAGGCACCGCGCACTGAACCTGCACCGCGACACGCGTCGTCGGGGGCAGATCCTCGCCGAGCACGCGCCCAGCATGCATCAAATGGCGGAGTCTTCCGCCGAGACGATGTCGCCGGAGAGCATGGCGCTCCGGGGTGAGGACCGACAGGTGGTCCTCGAGTTCCTTGGGGAGCTCGATCCGTTCGAGCAACGCGTATTCGAGCTGACGGCTGAGGGCCTCCGCTACCGTGCAATCGCACGCCGGCTTGGTGTCGACGTGAACGAGGCACGGCGGGCCGCCCGAACAGTCGAGCGCAAGCGAGCCCATTTTCGCTTGCGTCACGCGCAGGGGTGGCAGCCTCACCCGCAAGCCCGGTCGGTGCAGCTGCTGGCGGCCCCAGTTCCAATGCTCGCCGCTGGCTTTGCGGCGACGCGGCGATGGCTGTTCGGGACAGGATTGTCCGCGAAGGCGGGAGCCGCCGCAGCGAGCATCGCGCTCTTCGGGGCGGGCGCCGCCGGGATAGTCGGCTCCTCACCGGGCGCACATCCCGCAGGTTCCGCGTCAAGTCGACGCGCTACCCGTCCGGTGCCGCCCAATCGAAGAACGGGAGCGTGGTCGCAGCGACGGAAGCGAGCGGCCGCTCTAGCTCTCGCGAAGCCGCGACGTGTTGAGGAGCACTCGGCGGGAAGGGCCCCCGCGGCTCCTCGCCCTCGGACCGGTATCGCGAGCTCTCTACGTTCGGCCTCAGCACAGCAGGAGTTCGGGATCGAGGGCGCCCGATAACGGCTACAGGGACGCACTTAGTACAGGGAAACGCAGGCGCTGCATCGGAAAGACTGGCGTTGCTGCGATCATCCAAACATGTCACCGTCGATGGTGGTGCCGGACGCCCTTGCGGCCGCCTTGATGCCGCGTCTGGTTCAGGAGGGGTGGAAGGAGGAGGTGCCGATCGATCATTTTGGGCTCGTGGCCGGGAGTTGCGGCAGCTTCACGCGCGTGCTCTCGAGCGACTGGCGCATGGTGGCGGTGTTCCCGTGGTGGCCACTCTCACTGGGGGCCGCGGCCCTCGGGGAGGATACTTCAGCGGCCTCTGATCGGCATGCCGGATGGGCTGAGGGGATCTACGTCGCCTGTCGCGTGGGCGTTGTGTTTGAGCCTGCTGCGAGGCTTCTCGGCGCGTACTCTGATCTAGGGACAATGGGTCTGCTGATGCGGAAGCCGACGGTCGAGTTCCTCGTCAACAGCCGCCGTGACCTCCTTCGGGCCCAGGATGAGCTCGTACGCTTCGCGGTAGATGATGCGCTGGCAGCGACACGGAAGCTTTGTGTCGTGCCGAAAATGATCGAGGCCCTGCAGTCCGAGCTGGCCGTGCCGTTCGTTCGCGACCCAGCCTTGGTGGGCTCCTACGGCCCGATGTCAGCAATCGGCAGCTCAGGCCCCTACGCCAGAGCGGCGCGTGAGCTGGTCCCTGCCTTGCTGGGAGCTGCAGGCGAATTTCAGGCGGCCCAGAGGGCGCTTGACGGGTATCTCGCGAGCGGGGGAAGCGAGCCCTTGGGGGAGGATTATCGACGGTTCGCGGCGCGGCTGACGCGGTGGCTCCGGACTGGGGGGCGCATCGGCCTGCCGCCGGATGATGCACGGAGAGAGCCAGTCCTGGCTGGAGTCTCTGCAGGCGCGGCGCCTGCAAGCTTTCGCGAGTTTGTGCGCGACGAGCAACGGATGGAGGTCGTCCGCCACCGCGCGCAAGCGCGGCGCGAGGCGGTCCATGCAGTCCGTGGCCGTGGTCGTGGCAGGAGCCGCGATGACCTCAGGTCGGTGCTAGAACGGGAGCTTGATGCGCGTTCCTTGACGCTCGATGCGATAGATGTAGAGCGTGAGCTCGACGCGCTGGAGTTGGGGCGCAAGCGTTTCGGAGCTGCGCGTGTCGTGGCGAACGTGGTGAACCAGTTGCGCAACTCGCTGCCTCTCGAGGACGGGGTGTTGGCTCATGCCGCGGGGCTGATCGAGCGCCTCCCGGCCACTCCGGAGGTTCCGGGCTGGATGCGACGACCGGCCGATGCGAGTTATCTGGTTACGTGGTCCACGCGGAGCTGGACACGAGTGGAGCTGTTCTCTGAAGCGGACCCACTGCTACACACCGTTCGAACGCTGGATCACCGCAGCATCGCGGCGGGGTTAGAGCTCGAGGTCTGGCTGGCGGTCGCGCCCGACCGGAATGCCAGTGCCGCCTTGCTGGTCCACGTGGGGGAGCAGGCGGTGGGTCGGGTTCTTCCGCGGTTTCGCTCGCACTTTGCAGACGCGTTGTCCCGAGCGGAGGCACGTGGTGAGCGTCCCTGGACTCAGGCGCGCTTGTGGTCGTTGTCAGGCTCGTGCCCTTACCTACTTGAGATCGCCACCCCGGGCGACGGTGACCGGTAGCAATTCACGCCTGGCAGTATCGGCGCGGTGTTGTGCCGTTCCGAAAGCTGGGCGGTCTAGCTCGCGCCGGCATCGCGCAGACCGAGGGCACGCCGAAGCTGTTTAACCGCTTCGATCAGGGTCGTTACTTCCTGTTCGGCTGCATGTTGCTCAAGCCCCTTTACTCTGGCGGCAAGCCGCGCATCTGTTGGCGAGAGGTGACGGTTTAGCCGCACGAGGATCGTTTCCTCGACCGACGTGAGGGGCGTCCCGAGGCTGTTCTCCTCCTGGTAGCTCGGATTCGTGGCGGCTTCGGCCGCATTGACGAAGCGAGCCAGATTGTAGGGTGTGCCGCCGGCAGCCACGGTGCTCGCCGCCTCGCACAGATTGGGTGGCGTCAGCCGCATTCCATCATCGATCTGCGACGACTGTATGAGGACTAGCTTGGCGAGGAGCTTGTCGTCCCAGTGTCGACCCCTTGTTTCTCGTTGGAACGCCCGCAGCTGTTTCGTCTCCAGTTTGTAGGCGGCCGCGGTTAGCGCCGGCGTCAATGCCGCTTCGAGCTGTTCACGCCCCGTGCCGGGACCTGTCGCGTGCAGCACTCCTCCGCAGGCCGAGCGTACCTGTTGGGTCATCTCGGTGTATCCCGACACCACAACTTGTCGTTTCGAAAGGATGCTGCTCGCGAGCCGTTCGCTCGCGAGCAGGTAGCCGCGAGCCGGACTCTGCTGCTCCCCGCTCTTGACCGCGAGCGTGAGACCCGCTGCCACCGCTGCGACGATGACGGCGACGCTCACGCCGAGAACCACAAGGCGCCACCGCGTCCGCCGGTTCATGGTTATTCGGGCGTACCCTCGTTGTGGCGCCTGATGGTTCCGTCATGGCATTTGTACCGGTCCGTATAGAAAGCACGCCCATGCCAGAAACACGGTTCCGCATCGACGAAGTACGGGAATGTGAGGTCGTGTATAGGGTTTTTCACGATCCACGCCGACACCGTAACCCAGCATCGCCCGGATCCGCCGATGAGTTTCGCGCAGAGATGAAGCCTACCGGCGAACCCGATGAGAGCTGCTTGGTAGCCCTCTAGGCCTTTGAAGAGGTCACCGATTTTTGGGATCAGCTCGAGAAGTTTACCGAGGCTTGCCCATCCGGCCATTTTTTCGAGTTCGACGGCGAGCGTCTGAACCTTGCCCTGCGCGTAGAGGTGGTGCCCTGTTGGATCTACGACTTCTCCAAAGACGCACGCTTCTTCGTTTGCTCGGCAGGCGGCTTCGGCGGCTTCTCGTTCGCGGCCAGCTTCCTTTCCAGGCGCTTCTGCGCCGACCCGTTCCGCACCGTGGATGTTCCATGCTTCCTCTTCGAGCGAGTACGCGTTGCCGCCGCCAGAGCCGCCGGGCAGGCCAGGCGGTTCGACCTGTTCTGTCTGCAGTGGCATGCCTGTCTGGGGCACGTAGGAGGTTCCGCCGTCCGTGAATAGCCCGGTTTTACGTTCCGTGCTTACGCCAGCGGCGCCGAGCCAGGCGTAACGGGGCGGCGCTCCGGCGCTGTTCGGGGCACCGAACTCCGTGCTGTTATATGTCGTGAGCAGTGCTTCGGATTCGTTACTCAGCGCCGCGGTCCCGATGATGTTGCCGTTGAGATCGTGTATCTGCAGCACCGCTTCTTCGCCGCTGTTTTGGACCGCGGACAGCGTGCCGTCGATTCCCGGTATCTGTCGCGTCCATTTGCCGGCTTCGCTCGTCCATGCGACTGCCGCGCCGGGGCTGTCGTAATGGGACACGTAGTTCTTCTTTACGATTTTGCCTTTACTTTCGGTCGCGAGAGTCGAATCGAGGCGCCCTTCCGGATCGAGGCCGTAGGTTTCGGTAATTTTTCCCTGCGTCTGAGTTGCCACCGCGTTGTCGACAAAGTAGGTGCTCGTTATGGCTTCTTTTTCGGCGTCCGCTTTCGGTAGCGTTGTTATGTTCCCAAATGTTTCGTATTGGATTTCGAGATCGGTGAGGCGGTTGCCTTCGTCGTATCCATGTTCGGTGACGGTGCCCCCTTTGGTGTTGCATTCCCCGTTTAGCTTTGGTTTCCGAAGCGTCTGCGCCTTGCGGTTGGATTCTTCGTCGTAGCTGTAGAGCCGGATCGTGCAGCCGGCGCCCGTCGGTTCTTCCTGCGCCTGCAAAAGCCTGCCAATTGGGTCGTAGCTGTAGGTCTCTTTCGCAAGCGTGCTGACGCGGCTCATCGTTTCGCCGTGAACGGACGGGACACGCGATTCGCTGAACCAGACCGCGGTACCGCCTCCGGCGCAGCTAGTGCTCTTGACGTATTCCAGGCCGACAGCTTCACCGTTGGGGTTGTACGCGTGCTTAGCGCACAATCCGTCAGGGTAGAGCTCGCTCGCAAGGCGCCCTTCGGTGTCGTAGCTAGCAGTGAACTTTCCGGCGGCCGAATCCAAAAGTTCGGTAGGCGCCCGAGTCGTCGGGTCATAGCTGTACGTCTGTGTTGTTTTGCCACCGTTGCTGCTGTCGCTCATTTCCTTCAGCGCGTTATCGCCTTCCCGTCCAAAGTACCGATAGGTAGCACTACCTTTGTCGCCGTCTTCGTAGTGCACCAGTTGGCCGAGCGTGTTGTATTCTCTCGTGATCGCCTTCGTGATGCCTTCACGGCTTGCTTCCTGCCTGACCAGCTGACCGGTGCTGGCGCTATATTTATCGGTCACGACCGGCAATGGCGTGTTGGTGGTTCCGGTGGCGGTCACTTCGGCGTGTTCGAGCCGCCCGGCAGAGTCGTAAGTGTTGCGTTTCACGCGGACGGCGGAACCGAATGTTTCGGTAAGCGTGTCCGGCTGGTTGAACACGTTGTAAGTCGTGACCGTGATCGGCAGCGGCGGTGCGACGGTTCCTTCCGGCTGTTTCGCCGCGAGCGTCTCGCATGCGAGACCTGCCCACTCCGGATGTGCACCGCACGCCGGGTAGGTGCCGTTCGTTGCCGCAGAGTAGTAGACCGTCTTCGCGTCGTGCGGAGAGTTCCCGCTAGCGCCCGCGGCACCGCGCACTTCAACCGTCTGCCCGGTCACGCTGTCATAGACCGTGGTCTGAGTGATGTTCGCGCCGTTTGGATCGGAAGTGATGGAAGTGGGCGTTCTGAGCTTCCATCCGAGGTTTTCCTGGCCGCCATAGCCTCTCCTCGTGGTGTGCACTTCTACTTCTTCGTGATTCGGAAGCTGCGCCAGGTCCGCGATTTCGGTCAACACATTGTACGTTTCGCTGTCGAACGCGGGCCCAGACGGCCTTCCTTGGTCGTAGAAGTACTCCTGATGGTCGCGGGCGAGCGATTCCTTGACTTCTTTCCCCGCCGTGTACTTGATTTTGTGCTGTGGTCCCGTCTTCGACAAGAGCTCGGTACCGGGTTCGCTCACTTCCCATTCCTGTGCGGATTCCCCGTTGTACGACGATTTTGTATCCAGCAGCGTCGAGACTTCGACTGAGCGTGCCGGGCCCGCTTCCAGGGCCGCAGCCCTGTTTCCCGGCGACAACGTCCGGATCACGTCGTTCAGTTCGTTGTATTCCGTGGTCGCCAGCGATCCGTAGGCTCCGTTACTGGGCTGGACAACGTTCACCAAGCGGCCCAGCTGGTCCAAGTAGTACGCCGTGGCTCTCAAGTAGCTTGACGCGGGCCACGCCTGCGGCGCGTCCGCTGGAATCACAGCGGTTCCTTCGACGGGAAAGTCATGCTGACCCCAGGCAGCAGACTCCTGCTGACCTGACGCGCCGTTGACTCCCAGCTGGGCGGGCGCCCCAGCACCCTCCAGCGGGACTTCATACTCGACCGTCGCGCCTGGCTGGACGTTCGAATATGGTGCGCCTTCCACGACAGGGGCGAGCGTCCATCGCTTCACGAGCTTCGGTTCGTTTGGCCCTTCCGTGATCCAGGCGTTGTTTTCCCCGTCGACGTATACGTCGTTTGCGTCACCAAAGGTGCCGCGGCCGAATTCGCTACGGAATTCGCCTGTTTCTGAGAACTGCACGATCGCACCAGTGTTTTGACCCCCGTCTACCGCGAAGATCGTCCCGCGCGGTCCTACTGAAATGCCGCCAGGGCCGCCTTGAAACCGGCCTCCGCCGGACCCTTGTCCACCGATTGTCGTGAGGTATTCGCCTGATTCTGTGAAGGCTTGGATGGTGTAGTTGCTTGGGTCGGTGACCCACAGGACGTTCGCCGGGGTGATAGCTAGGTCGTCGGGTCTATTGAACTGGCCGGCGGCGCTGCCCGCGATACCAGCTTGGCAAACTGTCGTGCAGGACTCTGGCCGGCTTTGACCGTCGGCCACGCCCCACCCAAACGCGGCTTTGAATGCTCCGGTGGCTGTGAACACATCGATGCGGTTGTTTCCGGTGTCCGCGACAAACAGGTTTCCGCCTGCACCTATCGTAATCCCCTCGGGTGCTTTCAGCCCTCCTGCTTCGCTGCTTTCACCGATCCCAAAGGTTCGTATTGGCGTCCCAGATTGGGTGAACTCCTCAACCTTTCCGCTGTCGGCGGTCACAAACGAGTTGTTACTTGCGTCCAGCGCGATTCCGTTCCGTGGCCGCCCTTCCCCGAGTACGTGGAGGTCGTATTCGTACTGATATTCGCCTCCGGCCGAAAAGACCTGTACTCGCGTCTGAGCGAAGTTGCCGCACAGGCAACCTTCGGTGAGCCAGAGGTTTCCGTTTGTCCCCCGGGCGATGCTTTTTGGGCCCATGAACGACCCAGGGGGGACGGGATGGCCCGGTGCGCCATGCCCAAACGACGCCGTGAAGGTAGCGATCGGCTCGCCAGTGATTGTTGGGGTGAGCGCGGTCGCGGTGGTTGAGCCGCGGCCGTTTGTGGCGGTGACGCGGGCCGCGAGGGTATGCCCAACGTCGCTCATCGTCGGGGTGTAGTTTGGGTTTATCGCGCCCGGGATGCGGCTACAATTTACTCCTTCAGCGTTGCAGTCTTCCCACTGGTATCCGCGAGCTTCCGGGTTGCCGTTCCAGGCGCCGCTGGACACGCCTTGTTTGATGCCGACCACAGGTGATCCTGATAGCTGGGGTGCCGCGGTGTTTTCGGGAGGTAGCGCCCCCGGAAGTTTAGTTTCCGCTGGCGGCTGGTCGATCTTTAGTAGCCGTCCGTCGCCGGCGTCCTTGCCTGTGGTTCCGTACGTCATTAGCCACGGCTGTTCGCCGGCCGGCTGTAGCGCTGTGAGGTGCCCGTGGCTGTCGTAGCCGTAGGTAGTCTTGAGGGCGGGGCTTATGCGCGGGTCCCACTCGGCGCGCAGGCGGCCTTGTTTGTCGTAAGCGTATTCGGCGACCGGGATTTCTTGCATAGCTTTTGACGCTGGGCTGTAGGCAACCAGCGCGACTTGTTTGAGTCGGCCTTTGTATGGTCCCCAGGCTTCTTCTGCTTCGCCGGCGGTGGTGCTGGCGTAGTAGGTGAACTCGAGCGCGCGACAGCCCGCGTGCATTTCGGTTGGTTTCGTTTTCCACGAGCATTCGACGCCGGGTGGGACTGGTGCGCGAGTTTCGATCGGCTCTGTGATCTGATGGCCTTCTTCTTCGACTGTCTGCCAGCGGTAGGTAACGGTATCCGTCGTGACGGGTCCTTCTTGCACGGTTGGCACCCAGTTAGGAGAGGCGCCGATCTTCGTGAACTTTACTTTCGACTTGTCGGCGGCATTGGACAGGTAGTACGCGACCTTTTCGTGTTTTTCGTCTTCTTCGAAGGTCAGCGCCAGGTTGGCGTCGCCGGCGGGGGGCTGGTAGCCGAGGCCGGGGCCAAGGCTTAGGAAGAGGCTTTGACTCCCGTTTGCGGAGGTCAGCTCGACGCTGCCTTCTCCGAGTTCCAGCAGTGACTCGCTTGTAGCTACGCTCAGGCCCCAAAGCGGCCCGAGGGGCCCGGATTCTCCGCTAGTGACGTCTCTTGAGCTGTAGTTGCGCGATGCCGTCAGTCCTGTCCCCATCGCCACATCGCTCGCGCCAACACTGAAGTTTCCTGACTCCAGATTTAGGCTTCCGGGTCCGAGTGGGACGGGTTTCGAGTGCAGGACCGTGACGAGTTCTCCGTGCCTTGCTTCGTTGTTTGCGTTGTCCGTCGCGACGAGCACAATCGTTGCGTTGCCAGCGCCGAGTTCTGCCCCGTTGACAGTCCATTTGGCCACGCCGGTGCATTCGCCTTTTGGCTTCGCGCAGGCACCTCCCGGTTCCCCGACTTCTTTCCCGTCGACGAAGAGTGAGAGCGTCTTGATTCCTGAGCTCGCAACTGTGCTGCCGTCCCCGTCGGTGGCTTCGCCGGTGATTTCGTAAGGCGCTTCTCTGATTTCGTCGCTGAACGGGAGGCCCGACATAACGACGTCGTGCGGGGCAGCGGCATCGACTTTGACGGTTGCGGCGCCTTCGCTGGCGGTTGATTCCGTGCCGGGCATGGCGTCCCTGGCGCTGTAGCGGATCTTGTCTTCTCCGTTGGGCAGCCGGCTGTTCAACGTCCAGACTTCGCTATGGGTAGGAAAGCACTGCACTCCCTTGCATAGGTTTTCTTTTTCGAGATAGTTGTGTTCGATCACCTGTTCCCACTGCCCGGGTGCGCTTTCGTATTCGAGTTTTGCTTGTGACACTCCTATCCCGGCGTCTTCGGCATTGAGCCCGAGTGCGCCTTGAAACCTGCTGAGCCATCGCCCTGTGCCAAACAGCGCGTTGATCCTTTTTTGTTTTTTTTGTTCGACTTCGAATTCAAATTCTGGCGAGCTTGTGTTTAGGTTAGTTTTTGCGTGTCCGGGCTGGGAGAGATAGACCAAGCCCTCGCGGATGGAGTCCGAGAAGCTGCAGCCGCTGCAGGCTTTCGCAGCGGACTGCTGGAAGTGCACAGCGTTGTGTTCATGGCCCGTCAACGGAAGGCACGCGTTGACTGTCGTCGGGCAGATAGTCGTGATCTTGTCCGCGTATTCGGCCGTGCCTGCCGCTTCTGACGACAGCAGTTCTTTGCTTTCGGTGACCCCAGCTGCGCCTTCCCCGTGCTGGAGTTCCAGGATGCTTTCGAGGTGCGCACCGGCGTTCGCGGCCCATGTGGCCGCCGTCACCTGATAGATGTCGGAGTTGCCCTGCGTCTGGTAGCCCCAGAAGCCGAAGTCACCGGGGTTGTATGAGGAGCCGGCGCCCCAGGTTTCGATAATCGGGCCGCCCTTCATGCTCCATTTGAACGCGCCGGGGTTATTAGTGTGAAATTCCCAGTTTGACCGACGGGCCCCGGCATCGACGACCTGTTCCTCGACGAACGTCGGATCGACCGCGATGGGATACTGGTAACCGCGAGGGTCGTCAGCGAGCGAGAGGATCACCTGCTTGCCTGAGACTCGCATCAACACAGGCACCTGCGTCCCGGTTGCATCCTCGGCGCCTGGCGCGAGCACGGCCGCCACCTGCGCACCATTTACGAGAACCTTCGCGGCCCCTTGACCGGGTGTCTGCTGCACGAGCCGCCCTCCGGCCGGCATGTTTACCCGGAAGAACAGACGTCGTGGACTCGCTGCCGAGCGCAGGAACGTGTACTCCTCGAATCCCTCGCTCGTTGGCTTAACAAGCGTATCGGCGTCGAGCTGTGTGTTCGCGAAGAACACGCCGGAATGATCGAGTGTCCCGTCTCCTCCGGAAATCGGCGTGCCTGCCTGGTCCACGGGGGTCAGCGAGACCCCCGTTCCGGGCAGGGCCAGACCGGCTGCCAACCGCTTTGGGATCAGGACTGGAACGTCAGATACGCGTGGCCCGAACACGCCGTCATGCTGGCGTAACCCGAGATCTACAGGCATGCGCCGACCGTCTCCAGCGGCAACCGACACTGGCTGTGATGCTTCTATGACTCCCCGGCGCCCTGAGCCAAGATCCACGACCGCCGCGTGATCGCCGACGAACGCGGTGACATGCGACCCCTTCGGCAACAACAAGCCCCCGGCGGCTCGGTCGACGATCCATGGGAATAGCTCACCCGCTAGTCCCCTGGCGCGAGCCGCTCCAAGTCCTTTGAACCGGGAACGCGAAGACACACGAGCCGCGACGGCATATGGCGCAGAGTGACGCGCACGTTGGACTGCCGAGATCTGCAGTCCCCCGTCCAAGATCTCCACGGCAGGTACGAGCAGCGCACGGGAAGCGAGCGAAAATCCCGCTTCTCCCTGCCCGCCATCCGCGAACGCCGGCGCTGTCCAGACTCCGCCACCGATCGCCGCGAAGCAGACCATGCCCAGTACCCAACGCCCCATCCCACGCATCGCAACCCCCGAGCTAGACCGGCCGTGCGGTTGTCCGCCTAACACGGCGACCCTAACCTGACGGAAAACCCAATGTCAAGACCCATTCGAAAAAACGAAACATTCGACGTGGAGGCTCCGGCTGGATGGGAGGATCCCTGAGGTGCTCACAGGCGGCCGACACGTGGCGGCTCCCAGCGCTATGATCGCCGGGTTCGCACGGTTGGTTGTCGGGGAAGCCGGTGAGAGTCCGGTGCGGTCCCGCCACTGTGACCGGGGGTGCCTGTCGTAGCGCTTTCGAGTGCAGCCACCGGGGGTTTCTAGCCCTCGGGAAGGCGCGAGAGGTCGGCCCGGAAGCCAGGAGACCTGTATCCAGCCGCAAGCCCATTAGCCCTCGTGGAAGGGGTGGCTCTCTATGTCTCGCTACGTCCGTGTCGGTGTCGCGCTCGCTCTGCTCGTCGCTTCCGCCTGGTCGGTGCTCCCTATGTCCGTAGCGGCGGCGTCTCCGATAACCGTCAATGTACGGATCGAGGGTTCTGTCGATACGCTTTTCGAAGGCCCGGTTAACGCGGAAGCGATCTTGCCAACGCCGGGGCTCAGCACGCCCTCGAGTGGCGGCGGCCACCCTTGCGATGTCAGGGACAATGGAGCCAACGAAGGGTTCGGCGTCGCCGCTGCCACCCCGACGACCGCCCTGGCCGCAGCCGCGGCAGCGGCTGGGCTTTCGTTCGACGCGACATGGTCGGGTTCGTTCGGCGACTTCTTCGTCACACAGGTCGGGCCAGACCTCGAAGGTGGCCCACCGGAATTTGCGTCTTGGGGCTACGCGGTGAGCTACACGACCGCCGGGGTGGGCGGCTGCCAGTTTCAGCTGGCCCCCGGTAGCGAGGTGCTGTGGGCGTACAACTATTTCAATCTCCATCATCTTCTGAGCCTGACCGGCCCCAGCGTCGCCACCGTCGGTAAGCCGTTCACGGTGCGCGTTACCGATGGTTCGACGGGCGATCCGATGGCCGGCGCTCAAGTCGTGGAAATGGTGGGTACGGCCGCCATGCCGGTGCCTGGTGCGACCACGGACGCGAGCGGAAACGCGACGGTGACGGTCGCCCGCGGGGGCGTTTTGACGCTGAAGGCACAGCGTGCCGACTCGGTCCGCTCGAACGCGCTCCCGCTCTGTGCGCATAGCGCCCTCGACGGCGCATGCGGCGTGCCCGTTCCCGTCGGCGTCGCGAGCGGCCCTGCGGTCTCGCCCACGTCGGGCGTTGCGACCCCTCGGATCGTCGGGATCGGGACGGGGCGTGTTTTCAAGCACGGCAAGGGGCCTCGGCTGCTGGCGGGAGCGGTCGTCACGAACGGCGGGACGCTGCGGAGGGTGCGGATCAGCCTTGAGCGCGTCGCCGGCCGCCGGTGCTTTGTGTTCAGCGGCACTCGCGGCAGGTTTGTGCGGCGCCGGTGCGGGTCAAGCGTCTTCTTCTCTGTCGGAGCAAGCCAGTCGTTTAGCTACCTGCTGCCTACGCGCTTGACGGCAGGCAGGTACGTCTATGAGATCCAAGCTGAGGACGCCAACGGTCAGGTCAGCAAGTCCGTTACGGGCGTGAGCCGAGTGGTGTTCCGAGTCAAGTAGAGGCCCGGCGCCCGTCCAGAGCAGCTGCGAGGTTATCCCATAGAGGCCCGCGCCCTGCAGAGCAACTGCGGGGTTATCCCACGAGGCGTCGATTGCCGTACCAAAGCGTCACATGACGGCACTGTGGCACGGAGTTGAAGTTCGGGGATTCTGGTTCGAGCACGGGGTAGGTGACGGATCTGGGATCGGTTTGTCCTTCGTCGGGATAGCCGAAGAGATGTCCGAGCTCGTGGGTCATGAGGTCACACAGCCAGTGGAACTCGCCGTCATCAATCCACCAGGTGCGCCACAGGTTGCCGTTTAGGGCGATCTGACAGTCCGTGTACTGGGCTGGCTTGTCCTTGATTTCGTTAGGTCCGTCCGGTGTTTCAAAGCTCGTCCAGGCGAGGAGTACGGCCGCGCCGGCCTGGATTTTTGAGTTGACTGCTGCACCGGTCACTTCCGTAGGGAATTCGGTACTTGACACGACGCGGACCGATCCGTTACAGGGCGAGGCATGCCAATAGCGCTCGCCTAGCGTCAATGCGAGCGCGACCGGGTCGGTGCTGGGGTGGTGTGCAGGACGGTGGTATCTCGCCGCTGCAGATGACACGAAGAGGCCGAATACGAGCACAGTTGCCGCGATGAGTGTCGTTCGCATTCGTCGGGCGCGATTGATAGTCAGCATTGTTCCGGCGTTCGGCTGAGGCTAATCGGCTACATTACCGGACAGCCGTGGATGGGGAGGTCCTGGATTGATCGGCGCGGGTCGGGAGGGTCTGATGCGAACGGTTTGTGGGATGAGGCAACAAGGCGCTCTGCGCAAGTTCTTTGTTTTATGGGTCCTCCTAGGCGGCACGGTTGCGTCCGGCTGCGGAGGCGGCACCGGTCAAAGCGGCGCCAACCCGACTCGACCGGCCGCGACAGCCAGCGGTCCCAAGCAGGCTAGTAGCCCTAGGCAAAGCAAAGGGCACCGGCCGGCACATAGATCGGGCTCCCACCGACGGGTGGGCCCGCATTTGCCGAGGCGGAGCTCGTCGCGGGCAGGGCGATCGCGTGGAGGGGGCCGGATCGTCCGGTTCGCTGGCTGCATGCGCTCGAACGGGGTCGCTCTGCCGCCCCCAAACACGTCGGGGCAGGGCCCGATTTTCGACACTCGGAGGATCGCCAAGGGCCCGGCCTTCCAGCGAGCCCTGGCGAGATGCCGGCGTTTGCTGAGCGGCGCTGGATAGGCGGATCATGCGTTTGCGAGCGAGACCGACACTCGGAGGCACGTGAGGCTTGCGCGACCCTGTCGCCAGCTCACGAGCCGGCTCGTGCGGAGCCGCGAATCGGGCGGATACCACCCATGCGGATTGTTCATTCGCTGGTCCACAGGAAGGCTGGCGCGATCATCACGATTGGAACGAGGAGGATCCCGATGGCGATGACGGGCATCATCGAGCGGCGCCTGACACTGACGAGCCCCATCGCGAGCGTCAGTGTGGGCGGTCCGAGTAGTACGAGCCAGAGCAGGAGTGTGCCCTGCCGCTGTTCTCTGCAGTAGTGCGCGTAGTCGCCGTGATGGTCGCTCGAGCATCCGAGTGCGAGGAAAAGGTGGACCACGAGTCCGGCGGCAAGGACCAGGGCTGCGAGCCCCACTGACGTAAGCGCTATTCGGGTTCGTTTCGGAAACTCGCTTGGCACGGGGATAGCCTAGCCTCGCGATGTGCGTGCCCGGCGGGCTCGGAGCGCGACGCGACTGGCGGGCGCTCGGAACGGAACACGGGCAGAACGCGAGAAACCAAAAATCGAGCTGCCGCCTGCCGGCATGGCGGTCGTCGCGTGGCAACACCCGCAGCTGCAGATGCGTCCGATGCGTGCATCACAGCTAGCTAGGTGGACAATCTGAACGCTGAGTTCCTCGTGGTGGTTCGAGTCCACTCGAGCGCATGGCAAACTGGCTCGATCTGGGTGATATCGCGGCAGCAGTCGAGATACTGGCGCAGGCGCGTCGTTACGCCGCTCATCCACCGCAGGCGCGAATAGGTCTTGAGCCGCACCGCGAACGCTAGGCGGGATTGCGTCACCAACCGCCGCAGTGACGCTCGTGGTGTCGATCCGTGGTCGTAGCGAGCAAGACTGCCGCTCCAGATGAGGCCGACGCGTCCATGGTTTGGGTCGGCGGGACGTGTCCCGCACCCAGCAGCGACAACAGCTCAGCCTCCCGCTATTGCGAATTTGCGCAACAAGCAACATCCTGGTTCGCGCCGTAGTTATGCTCGAAAGTCCGACAACAGCTTCGACCACGGAGGAGACGATGGCCACGACGACGCCAGAACCAGACACCCGGCTAGGAGCGGCGCACCTAGATGCACCCGTCGCCGATCAGAACACGACAACGTCGTTCCGGGCGGTGCCCGAGCGGGCCGCCCTTGCGACAGAGCTGGGGCCGCTCAACGACCTACCGGGACGTTGGAACGGCGCCGGCTTCAATCTGATCGCGCGGCCGCAGTTCGGTCAAGGCTCCGACCGCTTCATCGAGCTGAACCTGACCAGGGAGACCCTTGAGTTCACGACGATTGGGAGCCCGATACCAAACCGCGGCAGCGCTCAGGCAGACATCTTCCTGCGTGGGGTCACCTACCTACAACAGATCAGCGACGCCAAGACAAACGGCGCGTTGCACATCGAGCCGGGAATCTGGCTTCACATTCCGGCGACATCGGCCCCCGCCGAGCCCGAGAGTGTTTCGCGGTTGGCGAACATCCCACACGGGGACGCGGTTTGCGCAGTCGGTGGCATAGCCCATACGAACAACAAACCAAAAATCGAACCTGTGAACACCGTCCCGTTCGGCGAAGGCGAAAAAGCGCCCCCGTCCGGAACCGCCAACGGCTTCCCCGAGTACGACCTGTCAAAACCGACCAAATTCCGTACCGATGCGAGCCTGCTCGGCGACATCTCGCAAGACATGGTCAACGATCCGACGGTCGCGCTCCGGCATGCCCTACACAACCAGACGATTAGCGAGACGACGACGCTGTCCGTGACGACGCACAAAGACAAAGGCGGCGGTGTCCAGAACATCCCATTCGTCACGACGAACGCAAACGCATCGTTTATGAGCGCGATCTTCTGGATCGAGCGGGTCGAGGGCCCGAATGGGACCTTCCTCCAGCTTCAGTACGTCCAGACCGTCCTGCTCGACTTTCAGGGCCTCCATTGGCCACACGTCTCGGTCGGGACATTGCTGAAGACGTTCTGATCCCAGCGCGGACGCTTTGAGAGCGACGTTCGCTCGGACACGGCCAAAGCCGCGGCGATACCGTGGCAGCACTTGCTTGCCGCTAGCGCTCCCCGGAGACTCGCGAGGGAGACGCAACTCGGTCTGGGAAGAAACGCACCGTAGATGGATGGATCTGTCCAGGACAGGTCGAGCCGCCAGCGTCCAGCGCGAACGATTCCTACCGCGACGTCGACGTGACTGGCGCCCGCCGACAGCAGCCGCTCGGCGATCAGCAGCCGTGCGACCGGCTCGTAGACGGCGTGCTTGAGCGATCGGCGTCGAGCGCAGCCAGCGGGTCGCTCCGGTCGATCGTTCCGGCGAGCGCCCCCAGCTGCTGCGGCGGCGACTGACCGAAGACGCCCGCGTTGAGCCCAACCTCGAGCTGCTCCTCGAAGCTCACGCCGTTGACTTGCATCGAGCGCCGGCCGCCGAGGCTCGGTCCAGGCGAGCTCGATAATCACGGTGAGGTCCTGAAGTGAGGCTGAGCGGCTTCGCGAAGAGACCTCGATGATGCGAGCCTCGCCAGAGCGGTCGCCGTAGGTCACCCGCAGCGACGGGCTCGCGCGCACGTAGGGCCGGGCCTCATCGAGACCAGCACGCTGATCACGTCGCGGTCCCGGGTCCGCGACGTGATCACGAGGCGCGTTCGGTCGTCCTCGATCGAGGTTGCACGGAGGAGCAGGTCACCGAGCTTGAGCCAGGGGGAGTCCTGCTCGGCTGCGATCTCGCGGATCCGTTGCTCAACGGACCGAATGAGGGAGTGCTCGTCGGTGAACGTTCCAGTCGAGTGGAAGACCTGTAGCTCGGCGACGAAGTCGCGGGCGTCACCTTGACGGTTCTGCTCATCGGCTGCGACCCACGCTGCGATCCGCTTGCCGCGCTTGCGCGCCGCGCGGTACTCGTCGTGGGTATGCGCCCATACCGGTCGGTGATGATCGCGAGGTAGATGTCGCTGCGTGCGACACCGCCGGGGTAGGCGGTTTCGCGGTCGTCCTCTCGACCTCCGAGATCCTCGAACATGATGACCGTCAAGCCGAGAGCGCGGAGATGGTCGGCGACGGCGCGCCGTTCGCTGGCTAGTTCGCTCATCTCGCTGGAGACGAAGACGGTATGGGTGTGTGCCCACGCAGCGAACGCTTCGGCGTCGAGCGCGGTCGCCGTTTGCGTGCGGTCGATGATCAGCGCCACGGCACCGATTCTGACCGACGGGGCGGCGCAAGAGGCTGAGCTAGCTCTGGTACTCGGCGAGGCTTTCGTCCGGTGTGGGTATCAACCAGCCAAAGGTCCGCGCCAGCTCGCGGGCTCCGATCTCGTTCTCGTCGGGTGATTGCTCGCCGGCGAAGTTGGCGCCGCGAACGATCTGCTCCCCGATCAACATGAACGGAGTGGAGTCGAAACGGAAAGTCCACTCTCGCCTGCGGATGACGGTGGGCGCCTGACCTGAAATCTCATCGACCAGGGTGATCGGCGTGCCTGAACCATCGGTTGCTCGCCATGTCCAGCCGAAGCGCCAGCCGTTGGTCTGCATGAAGCCGCTGATCGCGGTCTCGTCGAGGGCAAGAACGCGACTGCCGCTCACTGCGATCACATGGACCGCACGACACGCCTCACCGTGGGACGGGAGTGAGACAAGCCCGTGATGATCGCCAAGGCCGCCGAAACGCTACGCCACGCCAAGCCGCAGGCGGGCCCCGAGCCGAGACCCTGCAGATCCGGGCCGGAGCTAGAGGGCGCCAGGGCGGCCGTTCGCCGCGGGGCGATTCCTCCGCGTTCAGGCCCGATCGCCCGGAGGGTTCCTGAGAGTACCCGCCCGAGTTCCTGTATCTTGAATAACGGAACGAAAGGGAGTGTTTCCGTGGCTCAAGTTTTTCGCCGCCCAGTGGTGTGGGTATCAGCGCTTGCCCTCGTCATCGTCGCGCTGCTTTCGCAGCCCGCAGCGTGGGCATCATTCCCGGGCGCTGACGGCGTCATCGCTTACACGACCAACGAAGGTCTATGGATAGTCGATCCGGCCACCTCGAACGAGATGCAACTTACGAGCGATCACACCGACGCGTTCCCGAGCTTCTCGCCAGACGGCAACACCGTCGCGTTTCAACGCGGAGTTGGTACCGGCGTATCGATCTTCGTCATCAAAAGTGACGGCTCGTCTCTGCGCTACATAACGACCGGTCGGCAGCCCGTGTTCTCACCCGATGGAAATAGACTTGCGTTCACTCGACCGGAAGGGCTGTTCGTCGCCGGCTCCTCGCCTGGGGCCAAAGTGCGGCTGGTGGTTCGCGCGAGAGGCGTCGAGACCCCTGCATGGAGCTCTCGCGGACGGCTAGCGTTCGAGAAAGTGAGCCCCGGCCGCTTCTTGGACGAACGAACGAGACTCTTTACCCACGAACTCGACGTCGTGCACGCCCAGGGCAGCCCGTTGCTGACCCGCCGCGTCAGTGTCAGTCTCGTGAGTTCCGCGGATGCCAGCGTCACCGACGACCCAGAGCATGGTCTTCGGCCGGACTGGTCCCCCGACGGTCGGTCTGTCGCCGTTTCTTCTTGCATCGACAACCTGCCTCCCAGCCTGCTTGCGACGACGTCCTCCCCACGGCTCGTCCCGCACTTCTGTCGGGCGGGTGTATGGCCGCCAGGGGGCGGCGGACTCCTGGTGGAACCTGGCGTCGCGCCCCTCACGCCGCGACAAGATACGTCGTGTCCGAACAAAACGGAAAGCGAAATGACGTCCGTTGCGTACCAGTCGGTCACGGCGGCAACGCATCCAATTCCAACTATCCCATGCGTTCCCGCGATGAAAAAACACGGCACGGAACCCAGTACTCCGCCAGCTGCGGGTACGACGATCTGTTTGCCTACCCGACGGCATAAGTGGGTATGCGTCACGCTTAGGCGGCGCTCGGCGCGCGGCGGATAGATGGCGGCCAAAGACGCCTCAGCTTTGGACTCCTACGCTGCGTAGAAGCGCCGAGTTTCGGGGCGCCCGAGGAGATTCCGTGCGTTGTCGTAAACGCGAAGTTCGATGTAATACTTGCCGGGCCTGGGCGGCGCCGGAACCCACGTCGCGTAGGTATAGGGCTGCGCTTGTCCGTGCAAAATTGCACGGGCGGGCGGTTTCGAAAATGGGTTGACGTAGTGGTCGGGCACACGCCAGTTGTCCCTGGCCCTAAACATGTAGAGATGGAACGTAAATTCGGTGCGCAGCGGCCCGTAGAGATTCAGTTCGAACGTCACAACGGTTCCTCGCAAGTCCAGACCAGCATTCTGTTCTGCTGGTGTCATGTCATGCCGAGTTCCGCTCGTTACCTCGCTTATGTAGCCTGGTTCCGCGTCGATCCAGCTGCGTAGAGTTTGGTTAAGGATGAGTGTCGCTTTCGCTTGACCCACCCGAGGCGCTGCGACAGGAAGTATGACAGGAGATGCGATCTGGCTCGGTGACACGTCTGGTGACCCCTGCGCGAACACGAACGCGATGATGCCGCCTGCGGCGACTCCGATCGCTGCCAGGATCACCGCCTTGCGGTTAGCCGCCCTCGCCAGCCACTGGCCCGAGGTTTCTAGGTTGTCGAATCGCTTCAACACCTCGACGTGGCGCTCAGTGTCGCGACGCTCCTGGTCAGGCAGACGCTGCTGTTTGCGGTGCCCCCACATACCGGAATCCTATTGTGCCTGGCCGGTTCCCGTCAGGGCGGAGCGTCGGGACTGCTGAAAGCGCGAAGCGTTTTCAGCGGACGTCTAGCCACTTTTCTAGCATGACCCGCGTGAACCTGATGCGTCGGCCGAGGCGGATGCAGGGGAGTTTGCCGGTGCGGGTGGCTTCGCAGATCCAGCTGGTCTTGACGTTGAGGAGCGCGGCGGCCTGGGCGGGGGTGAGGAGCGGCCCGTCAAGTGTGGTCCCGGGCCGGTCTCGTTGCGGTCGTTGCCGAAGGAGACCTTGCCGATCACGAGGTACCGGGAGCGGGGCTGGCCGTCCTTGTTTTGCTACTCGTCGCGGACGAGGCGGCCGGCGACGGCGACCTGCGGGCCCTTCTTCAGGTAGGTGGCGCATGCGTCGGCCTGTTGCCGAACGTTGCGATGTCGATGAACAGCGCTTCGCGTTCCCGGTGGTCGTTGACGGCGACGCGCAGCTCGCAGACGCTGCCGCCGCCCTTGAGTTGTCGGGAATGTGGGTCCTTCGTGAGCCGGCCGACGAGAACGACCTGGTTTACATCCGGAGCGGACATTCTTTGCCTCCATCCGATGTGGTTGCCTGCGTCCACCACGACCCGCCAGATGAGCTGGGACGACTCGGGCGGCGAAAGATCCGTCCGCCGGCGGTCGGTGTTCGGCTTTTTCGCTTTGTGAGGCGGTCGCTCCGCGGCTGCGGCGGCGCTCCCTTAGCTGGCGGCCCGCCGGACTGGGCGCCGGATCTACCGGCCTAGCTGTCGGCTTCTGTGAACCCGTATTCGGCTTCCAAGGTTTGAGCCGCGGCCGTCGCGACCTCGAGGTCTACGGCGGCGGCCGTGGCGGCCGCCCTCAGTCGGCTGTATTCCTCGCGCGCGGCGCCAATCTGCTCGTCGGTTCGCTCCTCGCCGGCGGCCAGCGCCTTGTAGCTGAGCACTCGGCTGAACGTCTCCGCGGCCTCCTCGGTCGACGGCAGCGACTCGACGATCGCAGCGGTTATCGGCATCGGGGTGGCCCCGCGAAAGGCCACCAATATTGCCGTGTGGTTGCCGCAGAGCAGTGTCCTTGGGGGCCGCTATTGTCCGTGATCGACCGCCGAACGGCGCTCAGGAGAAACGCCGAATAAGGCTTCACAGAGCCAAATATGGCTTCTGTTTCTTCTAAGGTGAACGGGTCTCGAACCCGCGACCTCAAGCTTGAAGGTCACGGTGATCCCGGGCCCGTTCGGCACGGAGGGCACCTCCCCGACGGACTCTGGTTGGGCGCCGCGCTGGATGATCTGACCTGACGCTCTCACACTGCCGATTTCGGCGATTGGCTCGAGCAGCGTGGTCTCCGCGTCGCCGAGGTTTTGGATGATCGCGTTGAGCGTACCGTGGTTGTGAGTTGACGGCACCGAGGCCGCTGCTGTCATTGAGCGACCCGGCCACGGTCAGCCTCCGCTTCGGACCGCTATCCAGCCGCGTGCGTGCGACTGACTCCAGGGCGCTTGCAATCCGCTCGCTGGCGTTGGCGATTCGCACGAGTGTCTGCTCAAGCTCGCTCATCCACCCATCATGACGGCGACTCCGACGAAAGGCGCGGTGGGAATCGAACGTAGTTTCGAATCCCCGCAACGCTGTCCGCTCGAGACCGCGCAGTGCCCACGGCGAAATGAAGACCTCTGTTCGCCGCGATCGGGAAGAGTAGCTAGTCGAGTTTGGCCGGCAAATCGGATCGCGCCGCCAAGGCGGCAGCCTGACTCGCCAGCGTTCAACTGCATACGTGCGCCCGAGGTGCCCGGACGCGGTCCGGCCGGACAACTCGTCGTGGAAAGGCACGTAACGTCCCGACTAGTATCCACACTCGTGCCCGCCTCGCCGAGATCGCCAAGCACTGCCACCGGAAAATCCGGAGAACCACTCGCGAAGCTGCTCGATGCTGCCCAAGCGGTTGGATACAGCGTGGATCTCCGCCAGGCAGTGTCGAATTCTGGTGGGTTGAACCCCACGCGGGTCGACCTTCGGATCGGACCGCACCTAACGAAGCTGCTGATCTACTCCTGGTTCCTGACGCTTGAGGGCTTCGGCCGCGGCAAGGACGACTTCAGAATCCAGACGACCCGTGCGCACGGCGGCCCGCTAATGGACGAGAAATCGCGGGTTACCGTCGGGATCGGCTGGCACCGCGACGACGAAGTCTTTGTCGGTTTCGACGCTTGGGCCAGGCGCTATACGGGAGGCTCCTCAAGCGTCCACACCAAGAGGGCGGTCATCAGGGCGGTCAGAAAGAACGGCTCGATACTTGAAGGCCAGCGCCACGACGCTCGTCTTGGCTTTGATGCCCAGCACGTCGCCGACTTCATCAAGTGGGCCCACGGGCTGCACGATCCGAAGGTTGCGGCGATCGTTCCGGTGAGCGTGACCACGGTCGACGCGAACAACATCGTGATCGTCGGGAAAGTGCATGCCTCGCAGCCGACGAGCTGGCTGCGCGAGAAAGACCGCCTCCTGATTCTCGATAGCCGGAAGCGCGTCTCAGACCGTGCGCTCTGGCGGATTGCATCTCTCGAACCCGTCGAAGAGAAGACAAAGGCTGGCTATCCGCGTCGGTTCATACGGTTCCGATGCCGGCGGGTAGGCATCGTGGACGATCTACCAAAAACGACGATCGAGGCGCTCGAATGAGTAGCAATCCACTGTCAGCAGCCGGCGCCGCCGGTCAAGTCAAATACCTGGACCACATCGGCGAGCACGACTACCGCGCCGCTCGGGTGATTGCGGATGAGCCGCTTATTGTCGAGGACCTCGACGCCCTGGTCCGCGACGTCGAAGCAGGCGTCAATCAGGCCGGACTTCTCCTTCCTGACGCACAGGCCCTAATTGAGCGGGTGGTGGTGTCGCTGCTCGGTGGACATCTCATTCTTGCAGGGCCACCGGGGACCGGCAAGACGACGCTCGCCGGGATTGTCGCGGCCGCGTTCCGCGCTTCCTACGACACTGAGACCGCCACGGCGGACTGGAGCACGTTTGACGTTATCGGCGGGTTGCAGCCTGCCGTAGGCGAGCACGACACTGAGGTACTGAAGCCATGGCTCGGCCACGTACCACGAGCCGCCTTGCGCTGCGCCGACGCGATCAACCTTCACGCAGACGACGACAAAGCCAATCCCGACCAGGCTCACTGGCTGATCATCGACGAGTTCAACCGGGCCGAGATCGATAAGGCAGTCGGACCGCTCTACACCGTTCTCGGGCGGGGCGGTGGCCCGTCCCACCGTCGGCTCCCTCTCTGGTTCGGGGATACGCCCGAGACTCTTGAGTGCTGGATCCCGGAGCGCTTTCGCATTATCGGCACACTGAACTCCGTCGACACTGCCTACGTTTACTCTCTATCCCAGGGACTGCAACGGCGCTTCCAGTTCGTCCATGTCGGAGTACCGGAGCAGGACCAAGTGGCGGCCGAGATTGTGGCGGTAACGGTACAAGCGGCTTCGTGGTGGGTCGAGACGTATCGACCGGACCTCGACGGCGCTGCGAAACCGTCCGAGAGCAAGCGACTCGCAGATGACGAGCACATTAAAGGCGCTGCCGCCCACCTGCAGAGCCTCATCGAATTTCTGCGCTACGGCGAGAGCGTCGCTTGGCCGATTGGTACCGCCCAGGCTGGCGACGTCATGCGGCAGATCATCGTCAGGTCTGCTCGAGGCGACACCGCGGACTTGATTGAGGCTCTCGACCTCGCGTTGAGCGACGCGCTGATTCCCCAGGTCAGTGGTCTGCTTCGCACGCAGCTGGACGCGATTGAAGCTTGGCTTGCTGAGGCCGGCAACTTGCCCCGCAGTGAGAGCGCGTTGCAGCGCGTTCGGCGGAGCCAGCGGGCCTCGTTCGGGTGAGCCTCACCGCCGCTGAAGAACCGGTGCTTCCGGGGCAACTTAGCCCGGAGGCTCGTACTGCCGCCACGCAGGCCGCAATCCGCCTTCTCGGGACGTACTTCGCGGATGCCCCGACTTGGGAACTCGAGCACCGAGCAGATATTTCCACCGGGGAGAGCGACGACGACCTCGTGGCACGCTCGCTGCGTCTCCGAATCGCTCTATCTGCAGCGCGACGCCTCGACACCTTGCTCCGCGAGATCGGTGCTGACCTCAGCTTCCGCTACCGCCGAGTCGAGGACGAAACGGTTGGCATGGTGCGCGGACGACTCGACGTGCAGCGGTACCTCCGGTCTCAGGGAAAGCGGGAGGCACCGCGCCGGTATCCCGTAGTTGTCGTGGAGCGATCGCACGTTACCCCGGAGAACGTGTTGGCCATCTACGCGACTGGCTGGATCCTCCGTGAACTCGATGTTGCGGAGGATCTCGTCCTACCTCCGAACTCGCCCGAGCGTCGAGAGGTGCGCGAGCGGCGGGTCGCGCTCGCGCGTACGCTGAATCATCCCGTCCTTGCGGAGGCGCGGGCTAGCGCTGAATCGGCATGGCGGGCGGGGCACCTCGAACCCCTCCTCGATTCGGTCGAAGCGCGCGTCGTTGGCGGGCACCTGGCTCGGCCGGAGCCGTACGGCGCGCTCGTGGATTGGGTGCGGAACTTTGATCCGCAAGGACTTCCTGAGACATCGGACGTTGAGTGGTCGTTCTACGACGAGCGCTTCGATACAAAGCTCTTCGAGATCTGGATGCTCGACCGGCTGGAGCGTGCTCTTGCCCCGAAATTGGGGCATGCGATCTCGCGTCCCCTATGGGACCGGGGGGCGAATCCGACCTTTTTTTGGAAGCAGGGCCTTGCAACCGTGGCCGTCCACTTCCAACGCGCCCTAAGCAGCGGCGTCGGCCAAACCGTATGGCGGCGTCGCGAACCACCAGCGCCATTCGACGGCGTACCCGACATCACCGTGGTGATCTCTACGGCACGCTCGGGCGAATCGCTTGCTTACGTGGATGCAAAGCTCAGGCAGCGAGATCACCACCCGACCGAGGAGCTGTACAAGCTCCTCGGATATTTTGACAACACAGGTAGCCCTGCGGCGCGACGTGGCGCGATTGTCTACTACAACGTCGCAAGTACGGTCGTCGAGACCTTCGTGGACGGCGGCGACGGACAAATGCTCTCGGTTGGTGTCGGCCCGGCCAGCGCCGACCACGAGCTCGGCTTCGACAGGATCGCTGACATGGTCATGGAAATGCTGCGTCGCTCCGACGAGACCGCGTTCGCCCAGCCAGCTGACAGCGAGCAGGATCTCGACGAGGGACAGGTCGCAGCAGTCCAGGAGAAGGCCGTGAGCGACCTCCTAGTCCGAGCGTCACACCTGCCTGCAAATACGCTAGAGCCCTACCGTCACATCCTTAGTCAGTTGATACCTGAAACGTGGCCCCGGTTGGACGACGAGTTGAGCACGATAGTCGCAACCGCGTACTACTTTGGCGCCTCAGCGCCGCCGGGGGCCGACCTCTCCGGTCCTCTCCTTGGGCTATCTGCCGCATGCGAGAGGATACTGTGCGGACCGGAAGCGTTGTTTGACCGAGTTGCAACTGGGGCGGGCGACATCCTGCGCAGGCCGATCACGCTCGGCACCGCGGCGATGTGCCTCAAGTGGTGCGTAAAGCCGAAGCGGCCCGAGGACCATCAGATTCGAGCCCTGGTCGAAACAGAGGCCGAGACCAACTTCGAGGCGCTTACCGATCTCCGGGCCGACCTATTCACGCTCAACAACTACCGCAAGGCTGCGGCCCATCTCAACCTCGTGCCGGAGGCAGATTACACGGCAGGACACGTCCTTATCCTCGGCTCGGGCGAGCAGGCAAAGCCGGGGTTGCTCACTCGGCTCGTTCAGCTTGCGGGCGTCGGCTGATACCAGAAGCCGGCGTCAGTGACGCCGAACCGCTCTTGACAGATTCGGCGGACGAGAGCGTAGCGTCCAACCTCGAGCCCAATCGTCCCGTTGAAGTGCTCGCGGACGAGAAGCGAATGAAGGAAGGGAAGCGTTCGCTGGCGATCCAGCTCGGCGTCTGAACCAATCGGGGGCAGCGCAGCAAGATGCGCCCGCAGCACCTCGGCGGCGTCTTGGAGACCCCCGGGCGGCCGCGGCACGCGCCTCTGCTTGCCGGGCTTGTGGAGGTTGAGAACCACGTCGAACGACGCGACGTCCTCAGTTCCAGCGCGCCCCTTGTAGCCCTTATGGGATTGCTGAGTCTTGTCGAGATAGTTGGCGTTGGCGAGATCAAATCCCGCGTTGTCTACGGCTGTGCGCAATGCCGCCCACACCTCGGCGTCCGACGACTGAAAGACCACTGTCGCCCACGCGTTTGGCTTCAGCACCCGCTGAACCTCCACGAAGGCGCTCTGCATGAGAACTGCGTATGCATCGACGGTCTTCCCCCCGGCTTGTGGCCGTAGTGAGCGGTTTACGACGGCCTCGTCGGCGACCGGCGTCGTACGGCCAAGCCACGACTCCCAGACCGTCGCACAATCGGCGTAAAAAATGTTGGATCCGAATGGCGGATCGGTGAAGCAGTAATCCATGCTCGCGTCTGGCAAAGAGAGGGCCGCCGCCGATCCTTGTGTAACCGCAAGCGACGCCGACGAGGAAACAGGGCGGTCTGCATAAAAGCGGCATAGCTGCTTGATCTTGTTTGCAAAGACGAACGCCGGATTGACTTCGATCGACAGCTGCGGGATGTAAAGCGTCCCAGTCAGCGGACGTTGGCCCCCGCGAGCGTTGTAGCGCCGCATTCGCGTTGCATGCCAGGCGGTGTTAGTGAAGGCAAAGGAGAGCGCTTGCCGCAGGCGCAGGTCATCTGTGTGCTGGATCTCGCGCCAGAGAATCGCGAGGGCACGACGATTGCGAGTCGTCCAGAAGTCGGCGACGTCATGGACGCCACGAAGATGCAGGGCGCTCCGAATGTACATCTCGCGATCGGGGCCCAACGGCAGGCTTGGGGACCAATCGGCGATCCCCTCCCGCTCAAGTCGGGCAAGCCGCTTGAGATCAACCGGCCTAGGTTCTCGCTCAAACGTGCCGTTCTCGTCTTCTACAAGCATCCATGCCGGCTCCGATCCAAGCTGCTTGGCGCTTTGCTTGTCGATGAGCTCTCCGCAGTGCGAACACGGCCAGCTTCTTGCGACAGTCCCACGGACTCGATCGGTCGCGTCGTCCCACAACATCGATCCCTCTCCGCAAGACGAACAGGCCAGGACCGTCGAGTTCAATGTCCAGCGAATCGTCGCCGGCTTTCGGCCTCGCCCAGGCGTCGAGTAAAGGTCGGCGTATTCGTCCGCAACGGCGGCCAGCACCGCGCCGGCCGCTTCCTCGAGCTCTCCGGGGTCGCACGGCTCACACAGGTTCCAAGCGAGATGAGTGGCGCCGTAGGAAAGATCGTTGAGAACCGCGTGGCGGCCAAGCCTCACCGCAGCAAGGCCCGTCATGCCCGAGCCACAGAACGGATCGAGGATCAGATCGCCCTCCCGAGTGTGGTGCTCGATGTAGGGCTCGATCGCCTCGGCGGGAACCTTGGTCGGATACGAGTGTGCGTTATATGCCGGCGTGTTCTTGCGGCCACGGGTGGAAATCCCAAGCGGCTCGACATCGAGCGGCGAAGTTCCAACCGGCTCGACCGCCAGGTGTCCGAACTGCGGGTAGAGATGGTCGAAGCTAGGTGGTTTCATGTCGTCATCTCGCTATGTGGCGAGCGCGTCATGGACTTCCCGAATACCTACGGGCTCAGCCGCGCCACGGAGGAGCCGCGCATTGACGTCGCCGAAGATCGCGCCGGCGCTGATCTCGCCCGCATCCGATCGGGCGGTCACCGCCGCTCGAACCGCTTCCGCGAGATTGATCGTCGGTGCTGGAGACCTCGCAGGCTCGCGGGAAAAAGTCAACACGACGTCGGTCTCGGCCACCATCTCGCCTTCACGTTGGCCCTTCACCTGCTTAAACGACGGCTGCCCCTTACTGAGCGTTGTCGCATCAGAAAAGCTCAACCCAGCGCGCAATGCCGCTTTGTAGACCGCCGACCATGTGTCTGGATCGCTTGCTTGGAACACGATCGTCGCCTTCCCCTCGGGCCTGAGAACCCGTCGGATCTCGGCGAACGACGCCTGAAGCAGATCCCCGTAGTCAGACACGGACTTCGAGTGGTCGCCCCCTCGGACGACAATCGCCTCAGACGCGCGGTCGGTCAGGTCGTCGAGCCACGCCTCCCACAGGAGCGAGGCGTCGCTGTAAACGATGTGGGAACCAAAAGGGGGATCCGTGAAGCAGTAGTCGATTGAGCCGTCAGGAAGAGGCAAACGAGTCGCTGACCCTCGGATTGTCTGTACGGCGCCCTCAACAGCTGCTCCTGAGCGGAAGAGGCGCACGATTGCGCGAGTCTTCCGACGCCAGAGAGACAACACGTTCCACTCATAACGGAGGCTGGACACATACAGGGTTCCGCCGAGCACATTTGTAGGCCGCTTTGCGTTCCACTGGTAGCGCCGGCTCGCACGATTCGCGATAGCCGTAAGCGAAAACCGAAGCGCCAGTCTGACCCGCTCATCGGGCTCACCATTGGCGGCGTTCCACAACAGGCTCAGCGCCTTCAGATTCCTCGCGGAGTAAAAGTCCGCGACCGTTGAGATGCCTAAGTCGCTATGCCCGCGTCGCCACATCGGTCGCGTGGAGTCGAACCTCGTCGACGGGTACCAGGGCAGCGAGTCAAGATTGAGATCTGGTCTGAGATCATCGGGGACCACGCTCCGCACGACTCGGCGGTGCCCTCCCGGCGCGCTCAGATTTGCCTCGACCGCCTCCTCGCCCACTACCAACATCGTGGCCTTGCTCGCCTCATATCCGCACCCCGAACAGCACACGGTCCGCAGGCCGGACGTCCGGTGATCCCAAAGTAGGAGATCTTCGCCGCACTCGGTGCAGCGACGAACATCGCTCCAGACGAGATACTCGATTGTGGCCGGCCGACCCGAATGACGTGTCGCGTACAGGGCCTCAATCTCGTCCCCGACGTTCTCCAGAACCCGGGCCACCGCCATCTCGAAAGCGCCTGGCTCGCAAGGCGTCGTGTAGTTCGTGGCGATATGAACGGCCGCGGGGCTCAAGTCGTTGAGCACGGCCTTGCGTCCGGTCATTGTCGCCGCCACGCCGGTCATGCCCGAGCCACAGAACGGATCGAGCACCGTGTCCCCTGGGCTCGTGTGGTCGACGATGAAGCCAGCGATCGCCTCAGCGGGCACCTTCGTGTGGTAGGCATGGACGCCGTAGAGCGGCGTGCTCCGCCGAGCAGCAACCGCTCCATCAGGCCTGCCGAAGCCGTCAAGCTCCAATTGACCGGGGGGCGCCACAGCTGAGAAGCTACTAGGCGCGGCGGCGTCCCCTGCGAGATAGCATACGAACATATGTTCGTATGCTATCTCCGACCGCGGATGGTGTCATTTCGGAACGCAAACGCGCCAGGGTCCTGTCGCTGAGGCGTTGGTGACGACCCCGCGAGGAGGTCGGCACCTCCCGCCTTAGGCCTGGTACGGCCCGAACTCCGGCTCCCAGCGGGCGACAAACGTACGACCGTGGTCTGTGAGCACGCGCCTTTTGCCCTGCATCCCCATGTACGGCGCTGAGCCCCGAAAGAAGCCACCGAGTCCTTGCGACTGGTAGCCATGCTGCGCACCGACCTTGATCCACTCCTGGTCCCCCACGTCGCCCCCGCGGAGATCGACGGCCTTCATCAGCCGCCAGCGCTTTTCTTCTTCCTGCCGCCAGGCCGGCTGGTCAGCTGGCTGAGAGTCGCCGCCAGCCTCCGTAAGCAACGAGCCGAGCAGGTCATGGGCGCTTTTGATCTTCTGTAGCTGTGCTGTGGTCATCCTCTTCTCCATTGATAGGGGAATGGTTGAACAAAACAATATCAAAGCATGCAGCCCCTCGCTTGACCGTATGACGCCCGACCAACCACCGTAGGAGCTCGTGCGCCCCCTCGTGTACCGGCATGCTGAGCAAGTAGTCGGGACAGTCATTGCCTCGAGGATCTCCAAAGCAATGTCGGTACCGGCTATCGGCAACCGAAAATGCGTGATGTCTTCGTAGCCCAGATCGATGCCGTGTCGACGCTTAATTTGAGGCAGCACCCCCTCGATTTGATTCGCGAGCACGCCATCTATGTCGACTCCGACGATCATGTCTGGCGTTTATGCATGCTGCCACTGACGTCATTCATTCACGCCCGTAAGGCAGCGCAGAAGCTCGACTTCGTCCTCCTCCCGCCGCATGGCTCGCGCGTAGATCTGGAGCGTCGTGCGGGCGTCGACGTGACCGAGGGCGTCCATCACCTCCGGCGGAGTGCAACCGATCGCGAACATGAGCGAGGCGTACGTGCGGCGCAGCGAGTGATGGGTCACCGGCTCCGGTAGTGTGGCCGAGCCGGCGGCCCCGAGGCGTTCGTTGGCGCGCTCGACGGCGGGGCGCAGCACGCGGCGGCGCAGATTCTCGGCGGTCCAGCGCCCACCACGGGTGCCTTCGAACACGAGCTGCTCGGCAAGACGGGTCCGGCGGGCGCGCAGCATCCCGAGCTCCTCGGTGAGAGCCGCCAACAGGACGATCTCTCGGGCTGCCGCCGGGGTCTTGCCGCGCCGGACGGTCAGCCGTCCCGCGTTGGTGTCGACGTCGGTCCAGCGCAGCTCGAGCAGCTCGGAGATCCGGAGGCCGGCGAACACAAGAGTGGCGAGCATCGCGCGTCGGGAGCGGTGACCGTGCGGGGCATCCTGGTCAAGCTCGCCCGCGGCGTCGAGCAGCGCTTGGATGTGTACGGCGCGGCTGAGATGCGTGCCGTTTGGGGACGCGGCGCGGACGTAGCGGCGGCGGCGGTTGATCCACATCGGGTTGCGATCGACGAGCTCCCGCTCGACGGCGGCGTCCATGATCTGTCCGAGCAGCCGCAGGGTTTTGTTGATCGACGACGCGCTCAGGCGTTCCTCGATCAGCTTGTCGGTGCGGTAGCGGTCGACCTCAGCGACCGTGATCTCGCCGAGATGGTGGCCCGCGAAGAACGGGAGCAGGTGGTGGGACAGCGCCCAGCGGAGCGACTCGGCGCTCTTGGGCCGCACGCCCGGCTCGACCTCCGCATACCATCGCGAGGCGAAGACGTGGAAGGAAACCTGGGACCAGACCGGTGATGATGCCGCCATCCGCTTGCAGACAACTGTATTCTACGGTGATGGGCCAGGTGGAGCTCACGCCCGAGTCGGTGGAGGCGATTGCAAGGCGCGTCGCAGAGCTACTGGCAGCCGATCGCTCGGCGGCCATGAGGCCGGTCGGGGTGCAGCTGCTGCCGATCGCGGCACCTCCGGACGGGGCTTTGACCCGCGGCGGCCGGCGCCGGGACGACCTCGCGGGCAGCCGACACGGGACGCCGTTCATGCGCCGTGACTAGTGGAGCCAGCCGGGATCGAACCGGCGACCTCCTGCTTGCAAAGCAGGCGCTCTCCCAGCTGAGCTATGGCCCCAGAGCACCCGATGGTAGCTCCCGCCGGATCGCCGGGCGGGACCGGCCGCCAAGCGCTGGCCCCGGATCATCCTGGAGTGGTCGAATCTCCCACATCCGAGGCGCTCGACAGGTTCCGAAGTTGCTGCAGGGTCCACCGAGTTCCTGCGGCGGGGTGGACAGCGACCCCGGACTCGAACGGACGCAGCTGATGCGCGAGACCATGAAGCGCCTGCTGAGACTGACCCGTTCCTCTCGTTCGCGGCCTCTCCGACGGCGAGATCGCCGAGCTGATCGACGGGACGTTCGCGGCCGCAACCGACGGCCTCGGGGGCGTCCGGACCGCCGTCCCCGACCCGATCGCGCTCGACGCTCCCGAGCCGTCGCCCAACTTGACACGGGTCGCGGCGGGCCTACGTCTACCCGGTCAACACGAGGACGAGCGACCCCGAGCACGAAGAGCTGGGCACCCCCTCCGAGGCAGCCATCTCGATCGCCGAGAAGACCGGCCGCGTCAGGAACATCAGCCTCCGGGAAGCGGTCACGATGCGGCCACAGGACGCGCGCGCGGTGCTGATGGCACTCGTCGATCTCGGGATCCTCGCCAGGCGCGGAGTAAGCCGCGGCACCCACTATGTCATCGCAAGTGGGACCGAGACGGCCGCAGGGGAGGAGCGGCCGCTCGCTCCGGAGGCCGTGAAGATGCACGTGACGCACCAGCAGGGCGACGAGCTCACCCTCGGTCGAGGCGGACGGCGCGGACGAGCCGGCGCCCTCCCCCGGTGGGCCCCCCGCGTCCGATGCGGCCGCCGAGCCTCGTCGACCAGCCGGTCGGCAGGTTCGCGGCGGCCACCCGACATCTCGGGGGCTTGCGGAAGGTGGCTCTGGACGACGCGGCGACGGATCGACGCAGCCCGGTTGCGGCCCTCTCGGACAGAACGGTCGAGATCGTGACGGCGAACCTCGGCATGACGTCGATGCAGATCGCCGGCGAGATCAGAATCAGCGAGGGACTGCTCGCCAGGGTGCTCACGCGCCTCGAGCGCGAAGGTCGTCTGCTCAGATGCGGCGGAGGTCACCGCTGCTCAGGGCGACACGCGTGAGGCAACGTCGCGCGTCGTGTATCGACAATAGTTGTGCCGCATCCCTCACCGCAGACGACGGAGAGCTAACAGCTGTGTGTGCCGCGCACCCGGAGCCGCGCTAGATCCGCCAGCTCCAGGATAGGGGGCCGCCCCTCTGCGTTCGTAGACGATAGAATCTGCCAAGTAATTGGACGTCGGCGTCGGATAACCAGCTAGAACCCGTTCACTAGGCTAAAACGTCCTCTTCTCGCCGCCGACACAGGGCTCCCGCGATGCGACCGTCGCCGACCGACCTGATGAGCAGTGTTCGCCTCGGCCGGGGGATGCCGCAGTCATTGACGCTCAGCCTCGTTCTTCTCGCTGGCACGGTGCCAGCTTCAGCGGCCCCTAGCCTGCCAGTCCATCGGGCGCGGCCCAACACGCGTCACCGCGCACCTGTTCACAGGGGGCCTCGGGCGCTCGCCTCAATCATCGGCGGGACTGAAGCCGCGAGCGGCACCTTCCCGTTTCTGGCGTTCGTCATCCACAAAGACGCCGACGGCTTCGGGCTATGCACGGGAACCGTGATCTCCACGAACGTCGTCTTAACCGCTGGGCATTGCGGCGAGGACGCTGAAACTGGCGTGACCAATGAACCTTCCGGCTACGCAGTCGTCACGGGCAACGTTGATTGGGCCTCGCCGTCGCGTCAGGTCTCCGGGGTCTCCAAAGTTGTCATCTATCCCGGCTTCTCGCGTGGTTATCTCGTTGGCGACGCGGCGCTCCTTGTGCTCTCAACACCAACGACCGTGCCGCCTATTGCCCTCGGGACCTGGCCCTCGGACTCGACCGACCTGGAAGCCGGAAGGCCAGCCGTTATTGCGGGTTGGGGCAGAACATATTTCGCCCAAGAAGAAGCAACGGAACGCCTGCGCTGGGCGGAAACCGTCATGCAACGCCCCTCCTACTGCGAAGCGAACGCGCCGACCTTCTTTCCTAGCGATGAGCTGTGCGTCATCGACCCGCCCGAAGATGAAACGGGAGGTTGCCAAGGGGATAGCGGCGGTCCGCTGATCTCGCTCAATCCGTCGGGCAGTGGTGTGATCGAGACCGGGGTCATAAGCCATAACTACGGCGAATGCAGCACAACCCGCCCCACAGTCGTGACCCGTGCTGATCTCATCGCTTCCTGGGCTGACAGCTGGATTCAAGCCGTTAAACCGCCTCCGCCGCCTCCACCCGCGCCACCGCCAAGCCCTGCTCCTGTTCCGTCCCCGCCGCCTCCTCCCCCACCCTGGGCGCCGCCGAATACGCCGGGGCTGTACGTCACGCGGCACAGCAAGGTCGGCCGGCGCATCACGGCGCGCGTCTCCGGCGACGGAGCGCATCTCGTCAGGGTCGGCATCAAAACCACGATCCCCTGTCAGCACGGCTACACCTATGGACTCGCCGAATCAGCGCTCTCCTATGCCGACAACGTCCTCGTCACGAATCACGTCGCGACGCTGACAATTGAAACCGAAGGCGATCGGTACATGCGAGCTGGTCGCATCGGGGTCTACCTGTTCTTCAATGGTGCTGGCTCGCTCGAAGGACGCATGCGGGCCCGCATCCGCTCCAAGAATCGACACGTTGGCGTGTGTGCTGGCTCGCTGAGCTTCAAGGCGAAGGTTTAGACCCCGCAGCGCCACAAGGACGGAAGGCGAATGGCGGGCTCTCTTTGCGCGCTGGGGCAGGGCCGGCAGCCCGTCGCTCCTGGTCGATCGAAACATCCGTTCGGGATACGCACAACACGTATGCCGTGCCGATGTTGCGATGCCGAGCGCGTGACGCGGGAGCACGCCGCCACAGCGGGTCAAGCGGGCGGTGCCGTCACCGCCGACGAAGGCGGCGCACCCGGCGCGAGGAGAGACTGTGGCCCCGCGCAGCCGTATCGGACCCACTTTCGACTTCCTGGTCAAGTGTGCGTCCCGCGCCTGCAATTGCGGCTGGATGGCGACTCGCCTGCGTACGATCCTGCGAGCGTGCTCTGCGATCTCGTCGGCGAGCGTGATCCGCCTGTCCGACCCATCGGTTGACCGCCACGTCCAGCCGAACCGCCAAACCGGTGGTCTGCACGAAGCCGCTGATCTCGCTCTGGTCGAGGGAACGGACGCCTTTGCCGCCTACTGCGATCACGCTACCCTCTCGATCTTTGGTCGCGGCGACCGCACGCATCCTGCGGGACGAGCGCGATCAGCTCAGCCAGCAGCACCCGCTGAGAGCCCGCCGCGACATCGGGATCCGCGTGCCCGTTACTCCAAGCTTGGAGAAGCGCTTGCGCAGCGTGGGGCGTGGATCGCCAGCAGGGTTTCACCCCAGGCGCTCTGTGCGGCCTGGTCGTGCGGCGACGAAGGAGTTCGCCGCGTAGGGATCTACGCGGACGGAAAGCGGCCGGTCAGGCCGGTTCTTTGGCGAGTTTCTCCGAGACGATGCGTATCGCCTCATCGGTCAAAAGCTCGTTGACCTGCTCAGGCGTATACCGCTTCTGGACAGGAAACGCCACGCCCGTGGCGCTGGGAACTACCAATCCGGCACTTACCGTCCCGCTGCCGAGGATCGGTGTGGCTGGCGCCTTCGTGTGGGCTGAGATCTGCATATGTTGGATTCTAGACGCCTCCCCCGGCGCTGCCGGTCACGGGATGCCGCCTGCGTTCGTCATCAGGTTCCCGTTGAGGCTCCGGTTTGAGGGGTCCGCGCGCCCAGAGGAGGCTGATCAGCCACCCGGAGAGCAACCAGATCGCGAGCGCAACTGCCACGTAGGCCGCGGCGTCGGCGGTAGCTTGCGCCCAAGGACGTACCTTCGTCGACCCTTTCCCGGTACGGGTCGCGTGGCAGTCCATGTGGACGCTATCCGGATCTCGTGTACGGGCCCAGGACTGGCCGGCGGCCTTGTGCGGCGGGAGGTCCGTTACGCCCGCACCACATTCGTACCTCAGAGCGCCCGGACCCTGATGGGTGACGGCCCCGCTGGCGAGCACCCAGGCGAGAGCAAGTGCGCAGACGCCAACGATCAGGGACGCGCCGCGGATCCCGACGAGCAGTCGCGTCGCGAACCGGTGCTCTCCGGGGCGAGTCATGTACCCGAGCGTCAGGATTGGGAGCGCGAGCAGCAGCGCCGCGTCCGTCTGACCGTCGAGCTGACGCAGGCGGCCCCTCGCGAGCAACAGTAGAACTGCTGTGAGACACGCAACGAGCATCGTTGCGAGGAACGTCCCGTTCGGCTCGAGCCGGAACCGGATCTTTGCGATGCCCGTGTCGGAACGCTGGGTAGGTGTTGGTCGCGACTTCTCTGCGGAATCTAGGTAGCTGTCCGTAGCCCTCCGGGTGGGCAGCGGCGGAAGGACGGGCGGGCGCGTCACCGGTTTGATCGCGCTCCCGTCGTCGAGCGCAAGCTGGGTGGGCCGGGTGGCGTGCAGGTCGACAACGGGTCCACCGTCAGCTTCGGCGATCGGCGCAGGTGTTTGCTCGGTCTGCAAGTCGTAAATGCCGAAGAGCTGCGCACGGGCAACGTAAACCTCGGCGGGCACATCGACTTCGAAGTGGTAGCTCCGGCTCCAGCCGATGGCTAGCGGCTCGTGTTTGACCTCGAGATCTTTGTGGACCGCGCGTTCGGCGAGCCGGATCAGAGCGCGGGGCTGCTCCATGGTCTGGCCGTAGCTGTAGCGGTAGACGTGTTCCTCGCCAGGTTCGTAGTCGACTGGGACGAGCATCATGACCGAGCTCGCGAGCTCCCGGAGTAGCCCTTCGATCGGATCCTCGTTTTCAAAGATGCGGCGAAGTTGGAGGTTGGGGTCCTGGAGAGCGACGCGCGCGAGAGGCTTTGCTCGTCGTGCGGTTGCCGTCACAATCGCCTGCACAGTTCGTTGGCTCGCGTGGTCAAGCGGCTTCCCGAGGGCCATCAGCGCTTTGCCAACGAGGAAGCCCCCGACGCCGGCGTTCGCCAGACGTGCGCTCCGGGCGTATGGCAGAATCGGTACGGGGCTGCCGTCCGGGCGATAGCCGTCAAGGCCTGCCAGAGAGTCCTTGCTCAGCAGGTCGAGAGGAGCGAAAATCCGCGTACCCCACTCCGGCCGGCTCGCCGCGGCAAAAAACTCCGGCTCGGGCAGCCTGAACATGACGCCCTCCGAGACAGACACCGTGGAGCGGTCGAGATAACTGACGCGCTCGATTCGGCGCTCGATCCACGTCGGGAAGTCGAGCGCGAGCTGGACTGCAATCGCACCAAGCTGCGCTTCGTTCAGCACGATGGACTCGTCCTCGGCATCCCCCTCGCCCATGGACGCCCATCCTACCCAGGGTTTTGACAGCTTGAATCTGTCGCGTGGAGACCGAGGGCGCCCTGGGGAACGCCGGCCGTCCCTGATTCGACGTCTCGCGCTCGGGCTGCTGGCTGCCGATCCAGGAACTACGCGCGCCCCAGGAGCGCAGCCTCAGAGTCGGCGGCCCCTCTCGTGCGCAAAATCGTGGCAACACCGTGACAACACTCGCTCCTCCATACGCGTCCGATGCGTCCGCCCAACCGCGCTAACTTGACGATCTGGACGCTCCTGTAAGCATCTTGCGAGCGTGTACGTGGTTGAGGCCTTGTGGGCATAACGGCCCGTGGTGGTTCGAGTCCACTCGAGCGCATGAGAAGTGGCCGGAAATCGACGGAATCCCGCCAACGCGAGGCGGCACCCGTGTTCCGGCAGGCGGACCGTGGCAACGGCGTGGCAACGGATGCTTCCACTCCATACCTCTCAATAGACCGCAGCGCCATCGAAACGGCCTTCCCGCCGGATCGGCTGCACGCACGGAGCGTGCTGAATCCGAGCATTCGAATAGGCTCGTGAAGTGGGCACGGAGACGATCACCGTCTACCTACTCAAGGACACCGTCACCGCCGCGACGGATGCGCTGCGCGTCGAGCCGAATGAATACCGCGAGCATGCCGTGCGCGCAGGGCGTACTACCGCGACGCTGTATGTCGCCCAGGTAGATGACCGGGAACCGCCGTGGGTCCGTCTGCTGGCCCCGGTGACCGAGCCTCCGGTCGCTGAGCGCACCCGGACGTCGAGCGCGGTGCTGCTGTTGCGGACGAGCCGGCGGTGGTTTGCGATCGCGTTCGGCCAGGGACGGCACCTGCTGGACCCCGCCGCCTATGTGCGACGGTTCGGGCTGCGTGTGGCGCTCAATGCGGCGGACCCAGCCCAACTCCGTGGAGCTCAGGCGAGAAGCTTCAACGAATACGCGCTTCACACGCAACGCCAGGTCTCCAGGCTGTCGGGCGTGGAGGCGCTCGAGCTCGACATCGAACGGGATCTGGTGACCTCGCTCGCCGGGGCAGTGGGCGATCCGGCGTTGGGCAAGCGCATCGAGGGGCGGGACGCGGTTCGGCTAACGGCCGAGCTGAGCGTCTCGGCGTTGGGCCGCATCTGCACCGCCCTTCTACGGGAGTACAAAAAGACGGGCTACCGGACGCACTACCCGTGGATCGACAACGTCGAGGAGATCGTCGATCCCACGAAGGTGAGCACGCTGGACGAGGCGGCCGCAACCCGGCTCGGCGAACGACGGTTTCCCGACTTCGACCTGTTCCCGCCTGAGCTCGTCACGGGGGAGATCGTTCAGTTCCGCACCTACCCCCCGCTCGGTGGCTTGGTGCTAGTGGAGCCCGACTCGTCCCTACTTCGCCACGCGATCCCTAGAGCCATGAGCGGCGCGGAAGCCAACGAGAAGCTGCGTTACTTCAAAGTGATCGGCGTCGACGACAACGGTGACGAGATCGACCGCTGGTCGCTCTGGGAGTGTCTCCACCACGAGCGCAGAAGCGGCTCGGAGACGCTCGTACTCGACAACGGTCAGTGGTATCGGGTTCAGCGTAACTTCGCGAAGGGAGTGGACGACTTCGCGCGCGAACTGAGCTCGTCAGGCTTGGACCTGCCGGCAGCCCGGCGGACAGAGAACGAGGGCCAGTACAACGCGCGGGCGGCCAACGATCGGGCGCTGGCCCTGCTTGACCAGCGCCTGATCCGGCTGCCCGGGCTGTCGGCGATCGAGCCCTGTGATCTGTTCTCGCCACGAGGCCACTTCATTCATGTGAAGCGACGCAAGGGTGGCTCCGCGCCGTTGAGCCACCTGTTCGCGCAAGCCTCCGTCTCCGGCGAAGCACTGCTCGAGGAGCCCGCGTTTCGAGTCGCTCTGCGCGGAAAACTGAGCGAAACCGACGCGACACTCGCGGCTCTGATCACCGAGCCGCCGAAATCGGCGAGCCTGCCCGTCGTGCTCGGCCTGATTACGAAGGCATCGACGCCGAGCAAACGCCCGGCCGCCGCGCTTCCGTTCTTCTCAAAGATCGCTCTGCGCCAGACTGTGAAGCGGCTGCGCGCGATGAACTTTGAAGTGTTCGTGGATGAGATCCCGACCGAGCCCCCAGGCTGAGCTCAGCGCCACGGTGAGCACGATTCCCACGCACGGAGGCTCCCAAGAAGAATGAGAACAGTGGACAGTGAAGGACGAACTATAAGCTCCTCGTTACCGAGCCCGTTGCGATCGGCCGAGCCGATACCAGAGACGGCAATCGTGACTCAGCCGTGACCGACGCTTAGGCCTCGCCGTCTTGCTGCTGGGTGTCGGGTCCGGCCGCCGGGGCGGTCGAGTCCTCGGTCCGAATGTTGACGGTGGCCGTCTTGAGCCGCTGCGCGTTGGTGAGCGCTTTGCCGATACTGACCCACGGCTCGGTGATGACTGGCAACACCGTACCATTCTGCAGCACATCTTCCTCTGGGGCGGGAGGAGCGGTGTCGGTCAGTTCGGCGACGGCTAGCGGGCCGCCGGCGCTTGCGCGGGTGACGATGTTGCGCTGCCGGGTTAGGTAGTTCTCGAGCGCGAGAGCGAGGTCATGTTGCGCTCCTCTGTCGAACTCCATCCGTGACTGGCTGATGTGAACGTGCAGCTCACCAGTGATCTGCGCCAGGCGCACGATCCCGAACGGACGTTGCAGGTCGCGGTGCCGGGCGCTGGCCAGGTCGATCACGAGCGGGATGATGTAGGAGCGGCTTGTGTCCGCGCCGTCGTCGAGCAGACCGACTTGCGGGGGCAGTTGGGCAAGCGTCGCGTTGCGCGCTTCGTTGAGGACCGTGAGGAGGTTCGGTCCGGCGCTCCCGTCGATCGTGTCGTAGAGGGTCAAGCTCGGGTCCTCCGGGCGGTCGGGCGCGATTACGAAGTCCAGGGAAATGTTGGTCGGAGGGTTGGGATCGGTGGTGATCAGCTGCGCGCCTGGCATTGCGATGTCGCGGGTCTCTGCGGCGTAGATCTGCAGGTACAGCCACACCACGCGGCCGGGCAGGCCCCACTCTTGGTCTGTTAGGTCGCGGACCAAGAAAAGGTCAATGTTCTTCGCCGCCGCGTAGCGTTGTGCGCCCTCCTCGTAGCCGGTGGTCGTGAACATCACGCCCTTCGCGGCGCCGGTGTCCTCGATCGTGGAGGCGAGAACGTCGATCCGCTCTCGGGTGACCGGCTCCTTCCAGCGCTTGCACTCGATCACGGTCGTGTAGGTGTGGCCTTTGACGTGGTGGGTGAAACGCACGTCGATCTGGCGCTTGGCACCCGATTTGCCGGTGACCGTGACGTCGTGCTCGACGCTGAGTTGCTCGTCCTCGGCGTAGACGTCGTGGATGAACAGCTCGAAGTCTTTCCAGTCGATGAGTCGGTCAAGGAACGGGTCGCTCATGTTGGGTCGAGTGTAGACGCGGCGAGCACCGGAACTTCTGAGGGCCTGTCGGCTGGCATCGGGTGCCGGCCGACCGGATGGGAGCAGCCGGTCAGCGGCGGGACCCTCCCCCTCCCCAGCGCAGAACTCAGCCGGAGGAGGCCAACGCGCGCTGATCGTGGCCCATCGGCCAGATCCGTCGTCCGGCGGCCTTGAACTGCGATACGCCGAGCTGGCCCCGGTCGTTTCGGGCCTTAGAGCCTGGGCGCTGAAGCGCCTCGATGATCGCCTCGCGGTCTGCTTCATAGATTTCGGTTGCGTTGAACTCCTCGTCGAGCAGAACTAGGAGCACGGCTTCCCACGCACCTTCCAGGTTGATCGCGCCGACGCGCTGTGAGCCCCTGCCGCCAGGTACACAGCGACCCTTGATCTCTAGGAGTTGGTCTCCGTCGGGCGTTTTGCGGATCGCGTCGTATCCGTTTTGGCGTACGACAGCGAGCTTCAGGCCGAGGATGCGCGCTGCTTCGTACTCGGCCATCTCGCCGGTCACTCCAAGCGGGCGGCCGGTGAGAAGGTAATACTCGCGTGCGAGCAGCTTCACCTCTCCGAGCAGCTCGCGTAGTCGTGCCGAGTCTGGGTTAGGAGTCACGACTGCGGTGTTGATCTGGCTGCATCATGGTCGCTACGACTGCGTGAGGAGTAGCGGGCGATTGCGATCGCTTGATCGGTCGGTACACGTCTCGCAGTGATCTTGACAAAGCACTCGGGGCAGATCTCTCTGCCGCCGGCGATGTCGGGCTCGTGGTCGCGGATGTGTACCCAGGCATCCAGGGGCGCGTCGGCTGTGACTGCGTACCACCGGCCGAGGCTGCTCCTCAAGGGCGAGCAGATCAGCGGGTGAGCATGCTAGGTCGATTTGTCCTTGACCCACGCGGATGAGAAAGACCCGGTCGAGGTGATCGGCGATGTCGCCCAATCCCGAGAACGAGCCATTCTCGATGGCTCGCGTCAAGTCGTCCCAGTTGCCCTCCCAGATCCGCTCGCAAGGGAACCGGGTGGTCTGGAAGCCCGGCACGGACGCGAAGCCAATACTGCCCCGGCGAGGCTCGATCAGCCGCTCGGCCTCGACGGCGAGGAACACTGCGTAGTTGAAGACGCGCTCGCCCTCGTCGGCTTCATGGACTTGCTCGAGACGCATTTGGCAGCCGCCGCTGCCGTCCGGTGCTACAGCGGCGACCTTTGGCTGGCGCGCTACTGGGCCGGGAAAGAGGCGTCCTCCCGGCGTGTCGTGACCCCATAGCTTGTTGATGGTCTCGGCGACGTCGCCAAGGGTTCGCGCGGAGTCCACGGGCGTGTTGATCGCGTGCCCGACGGGGTGGGCGGCGTGATTGCGACCTTCGGTCAGGATGCCCTCGATGATCTTCACTCGTGTGCCGGCGAGCAGCTGCTCGCGTCGAGCCCATGCGAGCAGAGCGTCCGCGCTCAGCGGTAGCCGATGGGTCGAACCGTCGCCTCCTCTCAGCCGGGCGCCACGGGCAGCGAGCACGTCCTCGAATGTCTCCGGGTGGAGCAGCTCCTCGGCGTCTCCGCGCATCAGCGGGATGCCGTCGCTGTAGAGTGCGAGGAACCGCACCCGGAGGGCGCCCTCGAGCACGAGCAACGCGTAATCGCCGGCCGCCGTGAAGAACTCGTACTCCAGTACGCCGTGAAGGTGCAGCTTGCGTGTGCGCTCGAAGTTGTCGCGTACGTCTTCGGGCACGTTGTCGGCGAGCACGGCGCGAGCGATCGTTGCGGCCTGAAACGCAGCGGCGTGCTCGGGCTCAAGGCGGCCTCCGAGGCCGAAGCTGTTGAAGACGAGCGTCGCCTCGTCAGGGGCCTGAAGCTCACGAAGGATGTCGGTGCGGCGCGAATGCATCGATGTATTGAATCGGGCCAGCCGTCGTCGCAGTACCCGACGACTTCGGCGTTGCCCTCAGGCCCGTCGTTGTCGCGGGCCGGGGACAGGAGTTGCGCAAGCCCCGTGGCAACATCGTGGCAACGCTCGCTGCGCAAGATGCGTCCGATGCGTCCGCGAAAGCGTGCTATTTGGACGATCTGTACGCCCGCGGACCTATATGGCGGCGGTGTACGAGGTTGAGGGCCTTGTGGGCTTAACGGCCCGTGGTGGTTCGAGTCCACTCGAGCGCATGAGTTTGGGCTGGAATCCGGGGGATCGCGCCGACGCGCGGTAGCGCGCGAGTTCCGGCAGGCGGACCGTGGCAACGGCGTCAGGCCATTCTGCTTCTTGCAGTAAAAGACCGCGGCGTGCCCCCGGACAGCCAAGCGGTTGAATATCCGCCCCGCTCGGAGGGGCACGAGCCTCGGACTCCTGTGCTGCTCACCTACTCCTCCGGGGGCCGGAGGTGCTGGTCGACAGGGCCGGCAGCCCTGTCGACCAGGTTCCTCCCGGGCGCGGTGCTCCTACGCCGAAGCTGCCTGGAGTGCCCGTTCGGCTGCCTGGATGACCACGTCGCCGACCACAGCGGGCCTGGAGACGTAGATCGCGTGGCTGCCGGGCGCCTCGCTGATCGTGGCGCCGGTGCGCTCCGCCATCGTCCGCTGTGCGGGCGGCGGGATCATCCGGTCGTCGGTCGCGATCAGGTACCAGGTCGGCTTGTGCCGCCACGCGGGGTCGGTGACCGGGCCGCCGAGCGCGTCCAGGCCCCAGGGAACCTGCGAGTCGGCCATGAAGGCTGCCTGGGCGGGGTCGACGTCAGCGGCGAACGAGTCCGCAAACTTCGCGCGGTCCAAGAAGAGGAACCCGTCCTGGGGCGGCAAGATGGGTGGCTGCGGACCGTCCTGGGGGAAGCCTTCGATCAGCGTGTTGACGGACTCGCCCTGGTCGGGGGCGAACGCGGTGATATAGGCGAGCCCCGCGACGTTCGCGTGAGTGCCGGCCTCACTGATCACTGCGCCGCCGTAGGAGTGCCCGACCAGAATCGCGGGCCCGTCCTGCTGGTCGAGCACGCGCCGCGTGATGGCCGCGTCGTCCCCCAGCGAGAGGGTCGGGTTCTGCACGACGCTGACGTTCAGCCCCTCCTGCCTGAGCAGGCGGTAGACGCCTTCCCAGCCGGAGCCATCCACGAACCCACCGTGGACGAGCACGACGTTCTTTACATCAGTCATTGTGACCTCCGTTTGTCTCGGTCGGCCTCGCTTCGAAGCCAAGATCTCGTCTGCCTGACTCTCGCGCGCGCCTGCAGCTGAGTCATCCGTCAGCTGACGCCCGTTTTCGCGCGCCGCATACGTAGGTCGTCGTTGCCGCGGTACTGCTAGGGCTGGGTCACCTGCGACGCCAGCGCGATGCTCAGCTCGGCTCTCGAGGTCACTCCGAGCTTGGGAAACACCCGGTAGAGGTGTGTGCTGATCGTCCGGTGCGAGAGAAACAGGCGCTGGCCGATCTCCCGGTTGGTGAGGCCCTCGCCGGCCAGTTGGGCGATCTGCAGCTCTTGGGCGGTCAGCTCGTCGCGCGCCTCCGGCATCTGGCGGCGGGTGCCTTCCCCCGAGGCGCGAAGCTCGCGCTGTGCCTGCTCCGCCCAGGGCGTAGATCCAAGCGCGTCGAAAGCGTCGCGAGCGTCTCGCAGCAGGATGCGCGAGCCCGCGATCTGCCGGCGTCGCCGCAGCCACTGCCCGTACGAGAGTTGGATCCGGGCGCGCTGGAACGGCCACCTGGCGAGATCTCGTGACAGTGCCTCTTCGTATCGATCGCGAGCTTCGGCGGGGTCTGCGAGCAGTGCTCTGGCGTGGCTCAGCTCAATCGCGATCCAGGTGCCGGGCCGCTCTCCGACGGTCGACTCGACTTGCGCGGCCCGAGCGCGGGCGGCGTCGAGCCGGTTCGTGCGGGACGCCGCCTCGGCGAGGTCGGCGATCAGCCACGACGAGATCACCGGGTGATAAGCCGGGTCGGCAGGGTCAAAGAGACGGTCGGCCGTCACGTAGGCGTCATCGTCTCGGCTGGCGGCGAGAGCGGCAAGCACCCTCCCGAACTGGGCGAAAGCCATCGTGATGTTCGCGCCCGCGGGCTCCGCGATCAGCTCCGCCCGGGTGGCCATCTCGACGGCTGTCTGCTCATCCCCGCGCATCGCGGCCACGATCGAGGTGGCGGTGTCGGCGGCGGCTGCCCACTGCGGGTCCGCGAACTCCTCCGCCAGCCGCCGGGCCTCGGCTGCGGAGGTGACGGCCGCCTGCCAGTCGCCGGTCCGGGCCGTCATCGAGGAGTAGAGGACGAGCAACCGTGGCAGGTGACCGAGTCTTCCGTCCGCGCGCAGCCCTTCGATTGCCACCTTCAAGAAGTCGGCGCCGAGGTCAAACGCACCGACGACAAGCGCGGCCGGCCCGAAGAACCGGGCTGTGTCGGTGTCAACGCTCCTCTCGTGTGCGGCGCGCCGCAGCCGTGTAAGGACGCCGTCGGCGTGGGCGAGCGGGTCGGCGTAGGCGTGGACCGCGAACACGCGCGGGTCCTCGGCGTTCTCATCGCCGAGGCGGTCGGAAGCAGCGACCAGCGCTCGTCTCACCTCGGGGCCCGGATCTACCCACCATGCGCGTGACACAGCGAGCCACAGGAGATTCACGTGAAGATCATGCTCGCCTGCGCTCGCGGAGCGTTCAGCGGCAGCGATGATCGACATGTATCGGTCGGCAGCCAGTGGGCGGGTGATCGATGTCTCTTCGACCCATGAGACCCTGGCGAGTTCAAGCTCTCCCAGGTCTGCTTCGCGGGCCTCGCGGAGTACGGGTTCCACGAGGTCCCGTCGCCCGAGCTCGACAGCGAGGCCGGCAGCAGCGAGCAGGCGACGCACACGGCTTGCCGGCTCGCCGAGCTCGGCTGCGCGTCTCAGCGCGGTGACCGCGATCGCGGCCGCGCCCCTCCCCCGCGCCCGGTCGGCTGCCTGTTCGAGTTCGCCCGCGACATCCTCATGCTCGCCTGAGAGCAGGGCCGCGCGATGCCACGCTCGCCGGTCAGGCTGATCGTGAAGCAGGTCGGCCAATGCCTCGTGCACGCGCCGCCGCTTCGTCAGATCTGCGCTCTGGACGATCGCCGACCTGATCAGCGGGTGACGAAACCGGATAGTCCGTAGATCGGCGTCGACAATGCCAGACTCCACGGCCGGCGCTGCGCTGGCCAGGTCCACGGCGGTGCCCGCCACGGCCGTGCTTGCAGCCAAGATCTCGTCGAGACGGTCCTCGTCGCTGAGCGCAGCGGCCAGCAGCAGTACGCGCGTCCTGTCGGGAAGGTCGGATACGCGGTCGGCGAATGCGCGCTCGAGACGTTCGGTGAGTGGAGCCGCACCGGCGAGCCATCCCTCATCGTTGGCGCCACGAGCAAAGGCTGCCGGCAGCTCCGTCAGCGCCAGAGGGTTACCGGCCGCACCATCGAGGACGCGTCTGCGGACGCCCAGCGAGAGGTCGGGTGCGACCGAGTCGAGCAGCGCTGCGGCGGTCGCGTCGTCAAGGGCGGTAAGCCTGAGCTCCGAGAGCCCGGCGTGGGCGAGACCCCCCGGGTAGCCGTCGCGTGCAGCGACGAGCAGCAGCACCTGATCGGACTCGATGCGCCGGGCGACGAACGCGAGCGTGTCCGCGGATGCGCGGTCCAGCCAGTGAGCGTCCTCGACGGCGACCAGCACGGGACTCTCCGCGGCGACCTCAGAGATGAGGTCGAGCGCGGCCATCGCGATCCGGAACGGCTCGGGCACAACCTCCTCGCTCAGACCGAAGGCGGCGTCGAGGGCTTGGCGTTGAACAGTGGCCAGATGCACCGCGCGGTCGCGGACCGGGCGCAGCAGCTGGTGCAGCCCCGCAAAGGGCAGCCTCGCTTCAGACTGGACACCTGCAGCGGTCAGGACGAGCATCCCGCGCTCGCGAGCGTCCTGGACTGCCTCCGCGAGGAGCCGCGACTTGCCGATGCCCGGCTCGCCCCGCAGGACGAGCGCGGCGCCCTCGCGTTCGACGCCGTCCAGCAAGCCCCGCACTACACCGAGCTCCTCGGCGCGGCCGAAGAGAGGCACCCTCTGTTCCGATCCCCTCACCATCCCAGACCATCGTCTCACGTTCCCCCGGGACCGAATCGGGACAAGCCCCAGCGTATCTCGGGGCCTGGAGAACGTTCGGGTCGTAGCGCTCGCCTCGGCTACCGGACCAACGCGAGGTGTCATCAGACACCCAGGTCGATCAGCGGAACGCGCCGTTAGGCTCAGGCAGCCGCTGCGTTTGCGAGTCGCTGGTGGACGGAGCGTACGGCGCTTGATCCCTCGCCGACGGCGGCGGCGACCCGCTTCATCGACCCGTGGCGGACATCTCCCGCTGCGAACACTCCGGCGAGCGATGTCTCGAAGGGCAGCGGTCGGAAGAGTTCGCGGCTCGTCCCTGCTTCGAGCTGGCGGTCGGTGAGAATGAAACCGTCTGGATTGAGCTGGATGGCGCCGTCGAGCCAGCCGGTCTGCGGGCGCGCACCGATGAAGCAGAACAGGCCCGAGCACGGGAACGTCTCGTTCTCTCCTGCCGCCGTGTGACGGAGTGTTACCTGCTGCAGGCTGTCGGTCCCGGCGACTGCGTCGACTTCTACGCCTGTGACGAGCTCGATGCTGGGGTCTGCGTCGATGCGCTCGATCAGGTAACGGGACATGCTGTGATCCAGGTCGCCGCCGCGGATCGCGAGCTTGACGCCGCACTTGCTCTGGCTCAGGTAGATCGCGGCCTGCCCGGCGGAGTTTCCCCCGCCGACCACGAGCACGGGCGACCCGGAGCATGCCCGCGCCTCAAGATCGGTCGCGGCGTAGTAGACGCCCGCTCCCTCGAAACGTGCGAGGTTCTCGACGTTCAGGCGCCGATACTGAGCGCCAGAGGCGATGATGACGGAGCGGGCCGGGATCTCGCTGCCGTCCTTCAGGACGACGACGTGGAAGCTCGCCTCTGATCGCAGTCCAGCGACCTCGCACGGCGCATTCAGACGGGCGCCCAGCCGCATTGCCTGGATCGCAACCCTGGCGGTGAGATCACCGCCCGAGATGCCGTCGGGAAAACCGGCGTAATTCTCGATCCTCGAGCTCGATCCCGCCTGGCCACCGATCGCGACGGCGTCGAGTGAGACGGTGCGAAGGCCCTCGGAAGCCCCATAGACAGCGGCGGACAGCCCGGCCGGACCGCTACCGACGACGACCAGGTCGAAAACAAAGCCTGGCACGGCCTGGAACGTCAGGCCGAGCGACTCCGCGAACCCCGCGGGGGTCGCGTGCGTCAGCAGCCCAGTCGGGGTGACGACCACCGGGGTGTCATCGGCGGTTAGCCCCATGCTGCTCAGCAGCATGGTTACGTCCTCGGCTTCCTCGAGGTCGATCCACGTGTGGGCAAGGCGAGAGTGCTCCGCGTAGGCGCGCAAGCTCATCGCCGCCGGTGAGTGGTGCGAGCCGATGATCCGGATCGCGAGTGAACCGCCTCCGGAGCGAAGGATCTCGCGCCTGGCGAGAAGCGCACCGAAGATCGTCTCAGCCAGCGCAGGACGGAGACTCATCAGTCTCCGAAAGTCCGCCTGCTCGATAACGAGTACGCGGCCGGCCTTCGTGATGCGGCCGGTAAGAAAACGGCGCTGCCCCGTCAGCAGTGTGAGCTCGCCCACGAATCCGCCGGGCCCGAAGGTCGCGATCACATCCGCCCCGTCGCCCTCGACTCTGACGACCTCCGCCTCGCCTTCGAGGACGACAAACAACTCGTAGTTTGCTGCGCCGGCTTCGAACAGCAAGTCTCCGACAGCAACCTGTCGCTCGCTGCCAAAGGGCGCCGCTTCCGCCAGCTGCGCCGCTCCCAGCACCGGAAATGCGCCGTCCCCCCCACCGCCTCGGCTGTCTCCGGCGCCGCTCACGCTGACCGTTCGATCATCACACGCACCATTTCTCGATCATCGCAGGCCGTTGATCCCGCGGGCCGCGTTACCGCCCCTGACCCCTTGGCGTGCGCGAAACCTCCAATGCATCGCAGAGATCGTTGTAGGATCGAACCAGCGGCCTATGGCTACGCGCTCTACAACATCTCCCCAAGCTGCCGAGGCGCTGCGGCTTGGCGCGATCCGGAAGGTCGGCGAGACGCTGCTAGCGCAGGAGGACAAGCTCGGCGGAGCGATGGCCCATCGCATCGTCGAGGAGATCCCGCGTTATCGAGCCAGCTCACCCGAGCTGCTGCGGGATGTGCTTGCCGGTGCAACGGCGACAGGTCAGCTGCTGGCTCGCGCACTCGCGGAGGGCATCGAGTTGCGTCGCGAGGATGTTGAGGTGGTGCGAGAAGTTGCTCGCAGACGCGTCCACCAGGGCGTAAGCCCCGAGGATTTCCAGCATGCGTATCGTGCAGCGCTGTTTGCTTTTTGGGACGCGTGCGCACGAGAAGCGACACGCCTCAAGGTTCCACGTGAGGCCTCGCTGCATCTGGCCCGGTTCGCGATGCAGGCCATGGACGTCGTGACCACTCAGGCTGCAGAGGCGTACGCCCGGGAGGAAGCTCGCGTGCGCATGCAGAGTGGACGCGCCGAGCGAGACCTCATTGAGCGCCTGATCGGCGGCTATCCGCCGACGGACCGAGGGCGCCACCCTGCGGCGCCGGGGCTCGACCCTGCTGGGCCGTTGATCGTCGTTGTCGGACGCGTTGACCGGGCCGCCGCGCCCGTCCCTGATGCGCTGCAGGCGGCCCGTGAAACCCTCGGGGACGCAATGTCGGTGGGTCGCGCCCGGCCACTGATCGCGATCCGTCAAGGCGAGATCGTTCTAATCACGCCGGCGGCTGCTCCGGCGCGTCGTGCCACCAGCATCCGAGCAGCGCGGCAGCAGGCTCTCGACGATCAGGAGACGGACATCCGCTACGGCGTCAGCGGACCCGCGTCCGGTTTCGCGGGCGTCGCAAATGCCTACCGGGAGGCCACGCTGTCCCTCTCCTACTCCTCGGCGGCCCGGCCGGTCGTCGCGCTAGGTGACCTGTCCTCGTTGGAGTGCGCGTTGATCAGTTCAGATTCGACCGCGAAAGCGATGATCATGTCCAAAGGGGCCGAACTCAAAGCTCTGCCCTCAGAGGAGCTCGCGATGGTCAAGGCGACGGTTCGCGCCTTTGCGGCCAGTGATCTCAACGTGAACCGTGCCGCGACGACACTGTTCGTGCATGCCAACACTGTGCGCTATCGGCTAGGGCGCATCGCCGAGACGACTGGCTATGACCCGCGGACGTTCGCCGGCCTCCTCGAGCTGGTTTGCCTGATCGACACGCTCGAGGACGACTCGCTCGACCAAAACGGGGCCCCGCGCGACAGATGATCGTGTCGTCACGCGGCAGATCGCCGTTCGTTGCCGGCCCGTGTTACGGGGCGTATTCGTGCTCTGGGACCACGCACTCGCGCTTAGCGCTTCCGACAGGAATCGGGCGCAAGCATTAGAGCTTTGGCTAACACGACGAGGTTCAGCTAGTGGCACGCTGAGCCGAGCGATATGTGGGGAGGGGCTTGTCCCATCCACCTAAGGAGCGAGCAATGTCAGCCGCACGGAACGACGACTTCGAGGGACACAAGGCGCTGGTGACAGGCGCGACCTCAGGAATCGGAAAGGCGATCGCGCTGCGACTCGGTCTCGACGGCGTCGAGGTCATCGTCCATGGCCGAGACGCCAAGCGCGGCGCGGAAGTCGTAGACGCGATCAGCACCGTCGGTGGCAGCGCCCGCTTTGAGGCGGCCGATCTCGGTGACGCTGCGGACGTGACGCGTCTGGCCGCTCTGGTCGGAGATGCCGATGTTCTGGTTAACAACGGCGGGTTCTCCGCGTGGGCCCCGACGGCGGACTTCGAGGTCGACACGTTCGACGCGATGTTCGCAGCGAATGTCCGCTCAGCGTTCGTGCTCGTCGGCGCTTTCGCGCCGGGGATGGCGGCCCGGGGCGAGGGGAGCATCATCAACATCAGCAGCATGGCCGCTCAGGTCGGACTCGCCGGCGGTGCTGCCTACTCGGCGACCAAGGCGAGCTTGTCGGCAATGACCAGAGCCTGGGCCGCTGAGTACAGCCCGAGTGGTGTTCGCGTCAACGCGATCGCGCCCGGTCCGGTGTATACCGAAGGCTCGCAGGATGATCTCATCACGGCGCTCGGGGCTACCACACTTGTCGGCCGTGCGGCGCAGCCCGAGGAGATAGCGGAGGTTGTGAGCTTCCTCGCGTCACCGCGCGCAAGCTACGTGACCGGGGCAATCGTCGCCGCCGACGGCGGGCGTACGGCGATCTGACCCCAGACTCCCCGTCCATTCGAGCAGCGCTTCCAAGCTCAACGGACAGCGGAACCGCGTCGGTGGCGATCGCTTCCAACGACGCACGGGTCGCCTTGCCCAGGGTCTCCGCGTTCAGCCCGAGCTGCGGTCAGCGAGGCTCCCCGCGAGCGCTGCTGACAGCAACAGCACTGCTGCGACCTCGGCGATCGTGACGAGCTCGACGGGCGTGCGGAAGCCGCCCTCGTGCCACCCGAAGAGGCCTTGGCCGTAGCTCACGACGAGGCTGCCGA
>JAOPZS010000064.1 GCA_025963965.1 Solirubrobacterales bacterium | reverse complement strand
CCTCGCTCCGGGACACGAGCGTGCTCGCCTTCAAGCTCGGCTGGGGCGCGCGCGCCGAGCCCGTCGCCTCGTACGTCTATGCCCGCACGCGCGAGCCGCCGCGCCTCGATCCCGGCGCCCCTGCGATCCAGGCGGGCGTTCGACTCTGGAAGGCGCTCCCGAGGTGGCTCGCCGACGCTCTCGGCCCCTCGATCTGCCGCTTCATGGTGTGACCGGGGGACGGCCTCGCCGGCGGCCGGGGCGAGCGCCCCGGCGCCGCCCGCGACGATGCCCTCAGCCAGCGCCTCAGCCGAGAAGGCTTGCAGCTCGGCTGCGACGCGGGCGTCGTCCCAGCCCAGCTCGCGGGCCAACACGTCGGCGACGCGCCCGGCCGGGCCATCCGCGCCCGTGCTCACCTCCCGGGCCGCCAGCAGCCCCAGGCGGGTGCGGCGCAGCAGCACGTCTCCGATGCTGCGCGCCTGCTCGTGGCGTGCCGCCACGGCGACCTCGGCGAGCAGGTCCGGGCAGCCAGGGACGATTGCCTGGGCAAGCTCGCCGCGCTCGGCCGCGATCGAGAGGACCGTCAGCGCGCCGTGCCCGTAACGGCCGGCCAGCGCCTGGTAGGCCTCCTCGGCGACGCCCTCGACACGCGGCAGCTCCTCGGCGGGAACAGCCTGTCCGAGCGGGATTTCGTGGGTGCGACAGGCAGCCTCGCGCGCGTCGCGCTCGACCAGCCGATCGACGGTCATCTTCGCCATCCGCCGCCACGTCGTGAGCTTGCCGCCCGTGATCGTGATCATCCCCGATGAGGTCTCGTAGAGCTCGGCCTTGCGCGAGATGTCGACGGACTTCTTCGGGTCGCCCGTCGAGATCAGCGGCCGGACCCCGGCGAACGCCCCGGTCAGCTGGTTCGCACCCAGCTCACTCCCGAAGAACTGGTTGACGGCGTCGAGCAGGTAGGCGATGTCCTCGCCGGAGGGCTCGATGTGCTCGAGCGGCCCCTCGTAGTCGTTGTCGGTGGTGCCGATCAGCGCGTGACCGAGCCAGGGCAGCGCGAAGATCGAGCGGCCGCTGCCCGCCGGCACGATCGCGCCGCCGACCAGCGGCAGGTCCTCGTGGCGGATCGTGACGTGCGTGCCGCGGCTCGGCCGGATCGACGGCAGCTCCGCCTCCAGCTGCAGCTCGTCCGGGCGCAGCTGGTCGGCCCACACGCCCGTCGCGTTGACGACGTTCGCGGCCCGCACGTCGAAACGCTCGCCGGTCTCGACGTCGGTCACGTTGACACCGCTCGCGTGCCCCTCGTCCTCGACGAGCCCCGTCACGTCGAGACGGTTCGCGCAGACGGCGCCGAAGCGCTCCGCCTCCCCCAGCACCGTCAGCACGAGCCGCGCGTCGTCGGTCTGGCAGTCGTAGAACAGGTATCCCGAGGTCGGCTCGCGCCCGGCCAGCGCCGGCAGCAGCTCGATCACCTCATCGCCGGAGATCACCCGGTGGCGCGCCGGGCTCCAGGACTCCTCCGCCTCGGCCACCTCGGCCGCGCCGCCGTTTGGCTGGCTGCGCTCGGCGGCGCCCTTGCCGGCAGCACGCGCGCGGCGGGCGCGCCGCCCGCGCAGGCGGTCGCGGTCGACCGACATCACGTCGTAGAGGTTCAGCCCGACCCCCACCAGGCGGTCGGGCTTGGCGCCTTCGAAGGCCGGCACGACGAGCGGCAGCGGCCGCACCAGATGCGGAGCCAGGGCGACCATCAGCTGGCGCTCGAGCAGCGCCTCGCGCACCAGCCCTAGGTCGAAGTTCTGCAGATAGCGCAGGCCGCCGTGGACGAGCTTGCTCGAGCGGCTCGATGTGCCGCAGGCAAAGTCGGCGCGCTCCAGCAGCGCGACGCTGTAGCCGCGCGAGGCCGCATCGAGGGCGACCCCGGCGCCTGTGATGCCCCCGCCGACGACGACCACGTCGAACTCCTCGCTGTGCAGGGCGGCGAGAGCCTGGCTGCGGGCAATCACGGTCGCAAGTCTCGCAGAGAGCCCTCCGGGCCTCGCGGCGAGGCCCGGAACGCGTGCGCGGGCTTCAGTCGTTCAGTCCGGCGCCGCGTGCTGCGCTCGGAAGCGTCGGCTAGATCTGCCCGAGCTCGGCTGTGATGTCGGTGACGGCCGCCTTCGCGTCGCCGAACAGCATCTCGGTCTTCGGGTCGTAGTACAGCTCGTTTTCGATGCCCGCGAAGCCGGGGTTCATCGAGCGCTTGATAACGATCACCGAGTGGCTGTCTGAGACCTCGAGGATCGGCATCCCGTAGATCGGCGAGGAGGGCGTGTTCTTGGCGGCCGGGTTGGTCACGTCGTTGGCGCCGATCACGAGCGACACGTCCGTCCGCTGGAACTCCGGGTTGGCCTCCTCCATCTCCTTCAGCTGGTCATACGGGACGTCTGCCTCGGCCAGCAGGACGTTCATGTGCCCCGGCATGCGCCCCGCCACCGGGTGAATCGCATAGCTCACTTCGACCTGGCGTTTTTCGAGCTCCTTGGTCAGCTCCCGCACGGCGTGCTGGGCCTGGGCGACGGCCATGCCGTAGCCCGGCACGATCACCACGCGGTTGGCGTAGGCCAGCTGGATCGCCGCGTCGGCGGCGGTCGTCGAGCGCACCGTGCCGGCGTGCTCCCCCGCTCCGCTCGCCCCCTCGATCGCGCCGCCACCGCCGAAGCCTCCGGCGACGATCGCCGGGATCGAGCGGTTCATCGCCTTGGCCATCAGGTTCGTCAGGATCGAGCCGGACGCGCCGACGATCATCCCGGCGACGATCAGCGCCGGGTTGTTCAGCGCGATCCCCGTCGCTGCCGCCGACAGGCCCGTGAAGGCGTTCAGCAGGGAGATCACGACCGGCATGTCGGCGCCGCCGATCGGCAGCACGACGGCGTTGCCGAGCAGCGCGGCGGCCACCAGCATGCCGATGAAGATTCCTTCGGAGTGGTCACCGGCGGCGATGTCGATGCCCGCCGCGACGGCCAGGATCAGCAGCAGCAGGTTGACGATCTGCTGGGCCGAGCCGAGGCTGATCGGGCGCCCCGGGATCACTTCCTGGAGCTTGCCGAAGGCGATGTTCGAGCCCCAGAAGGAGACCGAGCCGACGATCGCCGCGAACAGCGAGAAGACCGTCACGTACGTGGGGGTGTGCGAGAAGCCACCGGAGAGCCGGAACTCCGCCCAGGAGATCAGGAACACCGCGCCGCCGCCGACGCCATTGAACAGCGCCACCATCTGCGGCATCGCGGTCATCTTCACCTGCCGCGCCGCCGGCACGCCGACGGCTGTGCCGAGCGCGATGCCCAGCACGATCAGCCCCCAGTTGCCCTCGTTGCGGTTCAGCAGCGTCGCGATCACGGCGATCGTCATCCCGACCGCGGCGATGCGGTTGCCGCGAACCGCCGTCGTCGGCCCGGACAGCCCGCGCAGGCCCTGGATGAACAGGCCGAAGGCGATGATGTAGAGGACGTCCAGGAAGTTCGGGTCCTGCAGGAACGTGGAGGCCAGAGGCACGCTCATCGCGCCTCCTCGTCCCCGTCGTGAGCCGAGTCGCCGCCGGCCGGCGGCTTCGGCTTCACCTTGAACATCTCGAGCATCCGGTCGGTGACCAGGAAGCCGCCGATCACGTTGATCGTGCCGAACGCGATCGCGATCACGAGGATGATCTTGTTGAACGTGCCGTTGCCCGAAAGGCCGACGATCAGCAGGCCGCCGAGCAGCACGATCCCGTGGATCGCGTTGGTGCCGGACATCAGCGGCGTGTGCAGCGTGTTCGGGACCTTCGAGATCACCACGAAGCCGATGAAGCCGGCCAGCACGAGGATCGCGAGGTTGGTCGTCAGGGTGCTCGCCAGGATCATTGCGATGCCTCCACAGCCTTGCGGGCACCGTCGTTGACGATCTCCCCGGCCCGCACCACGCAGGCGCCCTTGACGATCTCGTCCTCCCAGTCCAGCTGCAGGGCCCCGTCCTCGCCGACGAACAGCTCGAGCAGCGCCTGCACGTTGCGGGCGAACAGCTGCGAGGAGTGCTCGGCCATCGTGGCCGGCAGGTTCAGCGGCGAGGCGATCTTGACCTCGTGCCGGACGACCGTCTGGCCGGGCTCCGTCAGCTCGCAGTTGCCGCCCGCCTCGCCCGCCAGATCGACGATCACCGAACCGGGCTTCATGCCTTCGACGGCCTCGGCTGTGACCAGTCGCGGCGCCGGGCGCCCCGGGACGAGCGCCGTCGTGATCACCACGTCGAAGCCCTTGATCGCATCGGTCAGCGCCTGCTGCTGCTTTGCGCGCTCCTCGTCGGTCAGCTCGCGGGCATATCCGCCCTCGCCGCTCGCCTCGAGGCCCAGGTCCAGCCACTGCGCACCCAGCGATTCGACCTGCTCGGCGACCTCCGGGCGCACGTCGTAGCCGGTCGTGCGGGCACCAAGGCGCTTCGCCGTCGCAAGCGCCTGCAGGCCCGCCACGCCGACCCCCAGCACCAGCACCTTCGCCGGCGGGATCGTGCCCGCGGCGGTCATCAGCATCGGGTAGAAGCGCCCCATCTCATCGGCGCCGAGCAGCGCCGCGCGGTAGCCCGCCACGTTGCTCTGCGAGGACAGGGCGTCCATCGCCTGGGCGCGGGAGATGCGCGGTATCGCCTCCATCGCGAACGCCGTCGCGCCGGCGTCGGCGAGCGCCTTCGTCGTCTGGGGGCTCGTCAGCGGCGCCAGGAAGCCGATCAGGATCGATCCCTGACCGAGACCGCGGATCGCCTGCGGGTCGGGCGGGGCGATCGTCAGCACGACGTCGCAGCCCCACACCTCTGTGGGGTCTGAGGCGATCTTCGCACCGGCCGCCGTGTAGGAGTCGTCGCCGAGCAGCGCGTCCGCCCCGGCGCCGCTCTGCACGAGCACGTCCAGGCCTTTCGCCTGCAGCTTGCTGACGACCTCCGGCACGAGCGCCACCCGGTGCTCCCCCGCCGCCGTCTCCTTCGGTACGCCGATCCGCATCTGAGGTGCGAGAACGTATCCGATCGCGGCGATGCACGGCGGCTCGCCCGAGGTCGGCACGGAGAGCCGGCCGAGCCCGGCCCCCTTAGAATGGGGTACCTACCCACCCGACGCAGCACCCGTGGGGGTTCGCCATGACCGTCAATCTGACCCGCATCTACACGAAGCTCGGCGACGGCGGCGAGACGCACCTGGGCGACATGAGCCGCGTCTCGAAGCTGCATCCCCGCGTCGAGGCCTACGGCACCGTCGACGAGCTGAACGCCACGATCGGCCTGGCGCTGCTCGCCGAGGGCATGCCCCCCCGCTTCGCCGAGTGGCTCGCGCGCGTGCAGAACGACCTGCTCGACGTCGGCGCCGACCTGTCCGTGCCGCCGCCCGAGGACGCATCCGCCGAGGAGGCCCGGGCGCGCCTGCGCGTCGGCCCCGACTACACCGCCTGGCTCGAGCAGGCCTGCGACGAGGTAAACGAGACCCTGCCGCCGCTGCGCTCGTTCGTGATCCCCGGTGGCACACCGGCCGGCGCGCACCTGCACGTCTGCCGGACCGTGTGCCGGCGCGCCGAGCGCCGCACGATCGCCGTCGGCGAGGAGGCCAACCCCGAGGCCGTGCGCTACCTGAACCGCCTCTCGGACCTCCTGTTCATTCTCAGCCGCGCAGCCAACGCCCAGCCGGGCGAGCACGGCGCCGAGCCGCTGTGGGACCCGGGCGCCCACGGCACCGGCACCGGCGCGGCGGGCGGGTAGCGCCCGCTCGACCTGCTCGGCGCCGCCGCCCCACTCTCGTCGAAGTGCGCGAGCGCGATGGTATTTACGGGCTTACGGGCCGGGCTCGCCGGCGGGCGCTCCGCGATCGTTGCGCAGGCGGCGCGGGCGAATCCGCTCGGATGCGCGCAGCGCTGCGACGGCCAGCGCCATCCACAGACCGGCCAGGAGGATCCCGCCGATCACGTCGCTCGGCATGTGCCAGGCCAG
>JAOPZS010000059.1 GCA_025963965.1 Solirubrobacterales bacterium | reverse complement strand
CGCGCCGATCGGGTGGCCGAGGGCGACGGCGCCGCCGTTCACGTTGACGCGGTCCTCGTCGATGTCCAACGTCCTGATCGCGTTCAGGGTGACCGAGGCGAACGCCTCGTTGATCTCCCACAGGTCGATGTCGGAGACCGTCAGGCCGGCTTTCGCCAGCGCCTTGTTCGCGGCGGTGGCGGGGGTGGTGGCCAGGTAGGCGAAGTCGTTGGCCGATTGGGCGTGGGCGACGATCTCAGCCAGCGGCGTCTTGCCGTTGGCGGCGGCCCATTGGTCGCTGGCGAGGACGAGCGCGCCGCCGCCGTCGTTGACCGCGGGTGAGTTGCCGGCGGTGTGTGAGCCGTCCTTGCCGACGAGGCCGGGGAGCTTGGCCAGCTTCTCAAGGCTCGTGTCACGGCGCGGGCCTTCGTCGATCTCGACCACGGTGTCGGCTTTGCGGGCCGTGACCGTGACCGGGACGATCTCGGCGGACAGCCGGCCCTCGTCGGTCGCGGCGACCGCCCGCTCGTGCGAGCGCAGCGCCCACCGATCCATCTCCGGGCGCGTGAGCCCGAGCTCGACGCCGGCCTCGGTCGCCTCGTCGTACATCTGCCGGCCGCTGAACGGGTTCTTCAACCCGTCGTTGACCATGGCATCGAGAATCTCGGCGTCGCCCATCCGATAGCCGAAGCGCGCGTGCGGGAGCAGGTAGGGGGCGCGCGACATCGATTCCATGCCGCCTGCGACGCCGACCTCAACGTCGCCGGCGCGGATCGCCTGATCGAGGATCACGGAAGCGCGCAGTCCCGAGGCGCAGACCTTGTTGATCGTCTCGCTCGAGACCTCCTTGGGGATCCCCGCCTTGATCTGCGCCTGGCGGGAGGGGATCTGTCCCTGACCCGCCTGCAAGACCTGGCCCATGACCACGTGCTGCACCTGATCTGGCGCCACGTCGGCGCGCTCGAGCGCCGCCCTGATGGCGGTGGCGCCCAGCTCGGTGGCACCAACGGTCGAGAGGCCGCCACCGAGCTTGCCGATCGGCGTACGAGCGGTCCCCAGAATCACGGTCTTCAACATGTGTGTGTCTCCTTCGTGGACGTTCAGTGGATCCGTGCTCACGGGCGGACGGCGCGGAACTCCGCGGTCTCTCCGGGGGAGTAGGCGATCTCGTTGCGGTGAGCCTCGGCTGCGCCCTGCGCCCTGGCCTGGTCGGCGACGGCGGCCGCGACCACGTCGGCGACGTCGCGGTTGAAGACGGAGGGGATGATGTAGTCCTCGCGCAGTTCCTCGCCCCCGACGATCGACGCGATCCCGTGCGCGGCGGCCATCTTCATCTCCTCGGTGATGTCCCGCGCGCGGACGTCCAGCGCGCCGCGGAAGATGCCCGGGAAGCAGAGGACGTTGTTAATCTGGTTCGGGTAGTCGGAGCGCCCCGTGGCGATCACTCGTGCGTAGGGCGCGGCCTCCTCGGGTGTGACTTCCGGTGTGGGGTTGGCCATTGCGAAGACGATCGCGTCGCGGCTCATCTTCGCCAGCGCCTCCGGTGGCATCACGCGCGCGCCGGATAGCCCGATGAAGACGTCGGCGCCCTCGATCACGTCGGCCGGGCCGCCGCGGCGCCGCTCCGCGTTGGTCGCCTCCGCGAACCAGCGCTTCATGGCAGGCATCGAGCCGGCGACGTAGTCCTCGCGGTCGGTGTGCACCGCGCCGCGCGAGTCGCATCCGATCACGTGCCGCACGCCGGCCGCGAGCAGGATCTCGGCGACCGCGATGCCGGCGGCGCCGAGGCCGACGATCAGGACCTGTAGATCCTCGAGTTGCTTGCCGGTCAGCTTGGCCGCGTTCATGAGCGCCGCGAGCGTGACGACCGCCGTGCCGTGCTGGTCGTCATGGAAGACCGGGATGTCGAGGTCGCGCCTGAGCCGCTCCTCGATCTCGAAGCAGCGCGGCGCGCTGATGTCCTCGAGATTGATGCCGCCGAACGCCGGGGCGATGTTTCGGACGGTGGCGACGATCTCGTCGCTGTCCTTTGTGCTCACGCAGATCGGGAACGCGTCGACGCCGCCGAACTCCTTGAACAGCGCGCACTTGCCCTCCATCACGGGCATCGCCGCCTCGGGGCCGACGTCGCCGAGGCCAAGCACGGCGGTGCCATCGGAGACGACGGCGACCGTGTTGCGCTTGATCGTGTACTGGAAGGCGAGGTCGCGGTTCTCGGCGATCGCCATGCAGACCCGCGCGACGCCCGGCGTGTAGGCCATCGAAAGGTCGTCGCGGGTCCGTAGCGGGAGCTTGTTGCGCTGCTCGATCTTGCCGCCCACATGCAGCCGGAAGGTGCGATCCGTCCTGCCGATCAGGCTCGCGCCGTCGACCTGCTCGACTGCCTCGCCGATGCGCCCGGCGTGGTCCTCGCCTGCGGTGTCGACGGTGATGTCGCGGATCGTGTGGCGGCCCTCGAGATCGACGATGTCGACCGAGCCGATTCGGCCGCCGGCGTCGCCGATCGCGGTGGCGACCCGGCCCAACATGCCCGGCCGGTGATCGATCTCGACACGAAGGACGATCGAATACTGGGCAGAGACCGAGGCGATCTCGCTCATGAGGTCGAGCTCCGGGGCAGGGAGTCGCTATTGGCCGGGATGGCGCTCATGGCGCGCTCGGTGATCGCCGGGCCGGCGAACTCCTTGGCCGTCGCGGCATCCGCCGCAGGGGCGGTGACGTTGTGCGACGGGCTGTCGGCGATCGGCATGACGTGCTCCTTGGGTTGGGTTGTCAGCGGCCCTGGAAGTCGAAGGCGGGCCGCGGTCTGCCGGCCTTGAACGCGTCGACCGCCGCGGGCAGCGTGCTCTTGGCGTCGTCGCTCTCGAACAGCGGCATGGCGATGTCGAACATCGCCTCGTCCGCTGCCGCGACGCCGCCGACCGCCCAGGCACGCAGGAGCGCCTTGTGCGCGGCGTAGGCGCGGGTGGGGCCCTTCGCGACGCGCTGGGCGAATGCGGTGGCCTCGGGGAGGAGCGCCTCGTCGGCGACGACGCGGTTCACGACGCCGGCTGCGGCCATGACCGCTGCGGGAACCTGTTCGGACGTCAGCGCCCACTCGGAGGCGCGGGAGCGCCCGGCGCGCTCGGCGACGCGGTAGATCCCGCCGAGCAGGGTGACGATGGCGATCGACTGCTCGGGGTGGCCGAAGCGGGCCGACTCTCCCGCGAAGATGACGTCGGCGCGCAGCGCGAGCTCGAACCCGCCGCCGAAGCACAGTCCGTGCACCGCTGCGATCACCGGCAGCGGCAGGCGCTCGAGCTGGTTGAAAACGGACATGTGCCGTTCGAACAGCGTGCGCAACTCGCGCACGTCGGTGTCCGGCCAGGTCACGATATCGCCGCCGAAGCTGAAGTCGGGGCCGTCGGCGCGCAGTAGCACCGCGCGCGCGTCGCTGCGCCCGATCGCGTCCAGGGCTGCGGCGAGCTCGTCGGCCATCTGCTCGTCGATGCGATTCTGCGGCGGGTTGTGCAGCACCAGCGTCGCGATGCTGTCCTCGACGGTGTGGGTGAGATGTGACATGGGGTCTCCTCAGGCGAGGTGCTCGCTGAACCACTGGAGCGCGGCACGGCTGGATTGGGTGAAGCTCGAGAGATAGGGGTCGAAGTGACCGCCGGGGATGACCTCAAGCCGCTTCGGCTCGAGCGCGCGCTCATACCCGGCGAGCGCCAGCTCGGTGAGGGCGATCGTGTCGTTGAGGGCGACCACCATCAGCAGCGGCGTGGGCGAGACGCGGCCGATCCACGCGCCGGGCTCGTACATGCGCGCCGAACGGGTGGAGCGAACGGTGACCGTGTTCTCCCAGATGCCGTCGGGGACCGGCTGACGATAGAAGTCGATCGCGTCCGGCGCGCGGTAGGCCGCCGGCACGGCTGGATCGGCGCTGACGATCGCCTGGTACCGGGGAGGCTCACCGCGTGCCTGTGCTCGCTCGTCCTCGGCAAAGGCCTCCTCGAGCGCGGCCACGGCGTCGGGCGGGATCCGCCGCAACCCCTGCTCGTAGCCACTGATCGTCGGCACCTGGGCGACGACGCAACGCAGCCGCCGGTCGGTGGCGCCGAGCACGATCGCATGGCCGCCGGCGTAGCTCGTGCCCCACAGGCCGATCCGCTGCGCGTCGACCTCGGGGCGACTCTCCAGGAACGAGATGGCGCGCCGCCAGTCGCCGATTTGCTGCCACGGATCGACGTCCTGGCGCGGCTCGCCGTCACTGGCTCCGAAGCTGCGGTGATCGTGGACCAGGACGACGAAGCCGGCCTCGGCAAAGGCGCGTGCGAACGGCTCGAGGCCGTGCTCTTTGACCCCGGCGTATCCGTGGGCCATGGTGATCGCCGGATACGTGCCGGAGCCCGCGGGCGACAGCAGCCACCCGTGCAGCTTCACGCCGCGGTCCGCATCGAACTCGACGTCATCGCGCCGCATTCGAGCCTCCGTGGAAATAGCTGGGATCGACGACGCCGTGCAGACGCTCGCGCAGTTCGCTCGAAAACCGCAGTACCGCGCGGAGCGGCCTGTGATGGATGCGTGCGCTGACAATCTGGCCATCGTCGTTCTTGGTCAGGATCGTCACGCCGTCGAGCGCCATGCCATCGAAGGCCGTGGCTTCCCACTCGACATACGTGCGCAGGCCATTGCTGGCCTCGTGGGTGAACACGAGCGAGTCGTAGATCGCGCTCGCTGTGCCCAGCACACGCATGACGCGGTCGCGGCCCTCGATCGGGCGGTTGAGCGCGCTCGCCTCGAGCACGATGTCGTCCGCGAGCGCCTCCTCGAAGGCCTCCGCCGACCTGTTCGCGAACGCCTCCCTCCAGCCTGCCGAGCGAGGGGCGACGGCGTTGGTCAGGAAGTCGTCGAGCCGTGCTCCGACGTCCCCGGGCTGCTCGACGTGAGGCCAGTGCCCGGCGCGCTCGACGGTCACCGTCCTGGCCGACGCAAAGCGCGGCGCGACGGTCGCGGACACGAGCTCCTTGGTGACGAAGTCGTCGTCGGCGCCGCGGACGATCAGCACGGGACCCGCGTACGCGGATCTCGACGGCGCATCCGCGAGGCCCGAGTTCCAGCAATCCGCCATCGCGCCGACGACCTCGGAGCGCATCGGCAGGCCCGTCGCGACGAGGCGCTCCAGGCAGAGCTCCGACAACCCCACGGTCAGCTGCGCGCGGGCTGCACGCTGCGCCTGCCGATCCCCGCCGAGCGAGCGGAACGGCTCGATCGCGTCATCGGGCAGGCGCATGCCTGCCAGTGGCACCGGGGTCAGCAGGACCAGGCCCAGGGCGCGCTCGGGGCGCGCCGCTGCGACGAGCTCGGCGATCCCCGCTCCCATGCTCTGGCCGACGATCACGAACGGCTTCTCGAGCACGTCGACGATGGCCCCCACGT
>JAOPZS010000005.1 GCA_025963965.1 Solirubrobacterales bacterium | reverse complement strand
CGCGCAGCTGGCGGCGAACCGCGCCGGCGCGCGCCGCCTCGGCGAGCTCGCCGAGCGGCTCGGGCCGGAGCTGCTGCGAGCGGGCACCGACGAGGTGCTCGACTACTCCGAGCGGCGCACCCGGGCGTGCCTGGCGGCGCTCGGTGACGGCACACGCGAGGCGCAGGACGTGCTCGAGGCGCGCGAGGGCGACCTGCCGCTGCGGCTCGTGGCGGAGCTCTCCGGAGACAGCCTCGTGCTCGACTTCACCGGCAGCGCGCCGCAGCACACAGGCAACCTCAATTGCCCGCTCGCCGTCACCTCCTCGGCGTGCATGTTCGCCGTGCGGGTCCTGACCGACCCGGACATCCCGCCGACGGCAGGCGCCTACCGCCCGATCGAGGTGCGCGCGCCGGAGGGCAGCCTGCTCAACGCGCGGCCGGGCGCAGCGGTCGCGGCCGGCAACGTCGAGACGTCCTCGCGGGTGGCCGACATGGTCCTCAGCGCATTCGGCCTGGCGCAGGGGCAGGGGACGATGAACAACCTCAGCCTCGGCGATGAGCGCTTCTCCTACTACGAGACGCTCGGCGGCGGACAGGGCGCGTGCGCCGACTCAGACGGACCGAGCGCTGTGCACGTCGCGATGAGCAACACGCTGAACACGCCCGTCGAGGCGCTCGAGCGGGAATTTCCGCTGCGGGTCCTCGAGTACTCGCTGCGGCGAGGCTCCGGCGGCGCCGGACGCCATCGCGGAGGCGACGGCGTGATCCGCGAGCTGCAGGCGCTGAGCGAGATGAGCTACTCGCTGATCGCCGAGCGCCGCCGCCACCCGCCGCGCGGCGCGGCCGGCGGAGCCGACGGGCTGCCCGGACGCGATGAGCTCGACGGCGAGGAGCTGCCCGGAAAGTCGACCGGGACGCTGAGGCCGGGCCAGCGGCTGCGCATCGAAACGCCCGGTGGGGGAGGATTCGGCGATGGCGCCACAGACTGAGCGGATCGGGTTCCTCGGGCTCGGCATCATGGGCTCCCGGATGGCCGCGAACCTCGCGCGCGCGGGGTTCGAGCTGGCGGTGTGGACTCACACGCCCGGCAAGGCTGCCGCCTGGGCGGCGGAGCACGGCGCGGTCGCCCACGACACCCCGGCGGCGGTGGCGGCGAACAGCGACATCGCGATCACGATGGTCGTCGACGGCGCGCAGGTGGAATCGATCCTGCTCGGCGAGCATGGCGTGGTCGAGTCCGCCCGGGCCGGGCTGCTCGTGGTCGACTGCTCCACGATCGCGCCGGTCGACACACGCCGGATCGGCGCGGCCCTGGCCGATCGCGGGGCGAGCATGCTCGATGCACCGGTCACCGGCTCCTCCCCGCGCGCGGAGGACGGCACGCTGACGATCATGGTGGGCGGCTCGCAGGATGACTTCGCCCGGGCCCTGCCCGTGCTCGAGGCGATGGGCAAGCTGATCGTGCACGTCGGCGAGCTCGGCCAGGGCGAGATGCTGAAGCTGATCAACAACTCGCTCGGCGCTGCCAATGCCGCTGCCGTCGCCGAGGCGCTGCTGCTGGCGGAGGCGACAGGCGTCGACCTGGACGCGCTCGTCGAGGTCACCTCGGCCGGCTCCGGCGCCTCGGCACAGCTTCAGCTGAAGTCGGCGGCGATGCGCTCGCACGACTACACGACGTTCTTCAAGACGGACCACATGCTCAAGGACGTGCGCCTGTGCCTCGAGGAGGCCCAGCGCGCCGGCGTGCCGTTCCCGGCGGCCGGGCACGCCCGCGACCTGCTCAGCGCCGCGGCCGGCCGGGGGTTCGGCCAGGAGGACTACGCCTCTATCGTGGAGCCGGCCGAGGGGCTGGCGGGCCGGCGCCTGCGCGGCTGAGGGCGCATCATCATCGGCCGGTAGGACGCTCGCGGCGCTGTGTCGCTTGGCGCAGCCGCTGTGTGCGCATTGGTATTTACCGCCGAGGCCCATTAGATGACTGCGAAGAGCAGCGGCGATAGCACTGGTATCTACGGCTGAGCCGCAGCGTCATCGACGTCGAGCCACTGCCGTAGCAATGGCATCGGCGGCGTAGTCACCACCGCTATCGCCATCTCCCACAGGTGCACCCACGACTCGGCTCCCTTGACAACAAGATCGGCCTTGGTTGACTGGCCAGTCAGTCAGCATCGGCTGAAAAACATGCCGATTTGCAGGCGATTTGGGATTTTCGCCCAGGTTTCGTATCTTTAAAGCCGTCGCGCCACTGCCGAGGGCTGTGAGCGCGGAGAAGTAGAGGCTGTCCCCGGTATCGACTTAATGCCAATTGCTTTCAAAGAATGGGCTGTCACGGTCCGCGCCCTGGCGGAAGGTGAGCAGCTTCTGACAATTCGCAAGGGCGTCGCCCCACAGGCCGACCGACCCTTCCGCTTGGCACACGAGCGGTTCTTCCTCTATCCCACTTTCGACCACCAGGCCGGCGACCTCGTGCGCGAGTCCCACCAGCCGGAGCTGCGCCGGGCCCTCGAGGAGGGCGTCTGGAGCGACGGCGAGCCTCCGCTGCACACGTTCGTCTCGGGCGCGCCGCTGCAGCAGCCGGACCGCGTGCGGATCCGCGCGTGGGCAGAAGTCACCGACCACTTCACGATCATCGACCCGCGCTGCGTGGACGCGCTCTCGCCGTTCTACGTCTGGACGCCGGACTACGCAGAAAAGCGCCTGGGATGGCGTGGCGGCCGCCAGCCGCTGCACGTCCTGCTGCTGCGCACCTACCGCATCCCGCGTCCGGTGACCGTCAAGGTCAAGGACGAGTACATGGGTCCCCACGCCTGGGTGCAGCTGGCGCGCGAACTTCCCTTCGAGGGCACACCGGTGCTCTCCGACGCCGAGTTCGAGCGGGCCTCCGAGGAGATTCGCTCGATCATCCGCGACGCCGGCCAGCAGAGCGGCCAGCAGGCCGGCCAGCCCGTCCTCGTCTAGGCGGCGGCGCCGCCCGACGGCGGCGGTGGCGAGAGCGCTTCCCGGGCGGCTTCGGCGCCCGACTCGGGCACGAGGATGTCCCGGGGGCCCGCCAGCGCGCCGTGCCCGCCGATCGGGCTGCTCAGCAAGCTGGGGATGCCCTCCTCGAGCAGCAGCCCGGCGAGGAACTCCGCCTGAGCGAGGTTCGCGGCCTGGGCGACCTTCACGGCCTGCCCTTCGGCGTACTGCGGCTTGATCTTGCGCGCGTGCAGCCGAGCCGCGCTCGGCTCGGGCAGCTCGGCGCCGCGCTCCACGAGGGGCATCCCGCAGGACTCGCAGAAGCGCGCCTCGCGGGGATGGGCGCGCTGGCAGCCGGGGCAGACGAGCTGCGGCTCGCTCACCCCGGCTTCACGCCGATCGGCACCTCCTCGATCGCGGCGCTGTCGACGTCGATCAGGTAGGAGCGGGTCTCGGGCTCCTCGCCGGCGGCGAGCCCCACGATCAGCCACTCGATGCCGGGCCAGGAGCGGGCGAAGTTGACGTCGGTCTGCGACGGGTACGGCGGGCTGCGCACATGCGAGTGGTAGATCGCGCCAAGCACCTGCCCCTGCTCTTCGATCTGGTTGTGCAGTGCCAGCAGCTCCATCGGGTCGATCTCGAACTTCATCGGGCTGGCGTGGATGTTCGTCGCGCGGAGCACGCCGGTCGCGGTCCGCTGGCCGTCGTCGGCGACGGCGATCAGGCCGCACACCTCGTTGCCTGGGTCCTCGAGGGCGTGGGCGACGACCTCGTCGAGCAGCGCCTGGGAGATCTTCATCGCGACGCCGCGTAGAGCGGGCGGCCTACCACCAGACGGTCGAATCGAGGTTCGCGATCTCCTCGACGGGCAGCGTGTAGATGCCGCTGGAGAGGTACTTCCAGCCGTCGTCGGCGACGACGAAGACGACGTTGCCCTCGTCGAGCTCGCTCGCGATACGGACGGCGATCGAGGCGATCGCGCCCGTCGAGACCCCGGCGAACAGCGACTCCTCGTCGAGCAGCTTGCGCGTCCAGACGATCGCATCGTGGTTGGTCACGAAGATCTTGCGGTCGAGCAGGCTGATGTCGATGATCGGCGGGATGAAGCCGTCGTCGAGCGAGCGCAGGCCCTGCACGGGCTCGCCCTGCATCGGCTCGGCGGCGACGATCTTGACGCTGTCGCCGAACGCCTCCTTCAGGCGCCGCCCGTTGCCCATCAGCGTGCCGCCGGTGCCGAGCCCGGCGACGAACGCTGTGACCTCGTCGAGCTCTTCGAGGATCTCGACGGCCGTGCCGTTGTAGTGGGCGCCCGGGTTCGCCTCGTTGCCGTACTGATAGGGCATGTAAACCGAGGGGTCTTCCTCGGCCATCTCCAGGGCCATCGCGACGGCGCCGTTCGAGCCCTGGTCGCCCGGCGAGTAGACGATCTCGGCGCCGTACATGCTCAGCAGCTGCGTTCGCTCGGGCGTCACGTTCTCGGGCATCACGACCTTCAGGTTGTAGCCGCGGCGCGAGCAGATCATCGCCAGCGAGATGCCGGTGTTTCCCGAGGTCGGTTCGAGGATCGTGGAGCCGCGCGAGATCGCGCCCTTGGCCTCGGCGTCCTCGATCAGCGCCCGCGCGACGCGATCCTTGACCGAGCCGGTCGGATTGCGCGACTCGAGCTTCGCCCAGATGTGCACGCCGGGCTTGGGCGAGAGGCCCGGCAGCTCGACGAGCGGCGTGTTGCCGATCGACTGAACCACGTCGCCGTAGCGCCCCCCGCACGGCCGGTTTCTGACCCTCTCAACCGCCATTACTTTACGGAATATAGCGGGGGCGCTTTGGCCTATCGAGCGCCCGCAGGTGACGCCGATGCCAGAGGCGTTCGCAATCGGCCGACAGGTTGGCCCGTGCCGGCTTCAGCGCCGCCCTATCGAGAGAAGCAGGATCTCCCGGCGTGATGCTCCGCTTGCCGGCTTCACACTCGACATGGCCCGCTGCCACCCGCGCGCCGAAATCGTGCCGGTCCGACTGGCCAGCCGGCCAGTCAGCGACTAAGATCAATCGCGCCCCGGAGGAGGGGTGAGCGATGGCTTCCGGCGAGCACTCATACGACTACGACTGGCTGGTCATCGGCTCGGGGTTCGGCGGCAGCGTCTCGGCGCTGCGCCTGTCCGAGAAGGGCTACTCGGTCGGAGTGCTCGAGTGCGGACGGCGTTTCGCCGACGACGAGTTCCCGAAGTCGACCGCCGACCTGAAGCGCTACTTCTGGAATCCCCGCCTGGGCATGAAGGGGATCTTCCGGCTGACCACGTTCAAGGACGTCTCGGTCGTCTCCGGCTGCGGCGTCGGCGGCGGCAGCCTCGGCTATGCCTGCACGCTCTACGTGCCGCCGAAGCAGTTCTTCGAGGATCGCCAGTGGGCCGGCATGGGCGACTGGGAGACCGAGCTCGCGCCGCACTACGCCGAGGCGCAGCGGATGCTCGGCGTCGTCGAGAACCCGCACGAGGATCCGGCCGACCAGCTGCTGCGAGAGCTCGGCGAGGAGCTCGGCGTGAGCGAGACCTACAAACGGACGCCGGTCGGCATCTACTTCGGTGAGCAGGGACGCACGGTCGGCGACCCGTACTTCGGCGGCGACGGGCCGGACCGGACGGGCTGCCACCTGTGCGGGCGCTGCATGGTGGGATGTGTCCACGGCGCCAAGAACACGCTCGTCAAGAACTACCTGTGGTTCGCCGAGCGTCACGGCGCCGACGTGATGCCGGAACGCACGGTGATCGACGTGCGGCCGATCGGCGCGAGCGACGGCAGCGAAGGCTACGAGGTCGAATCGGTGCGCTCCGGCGCATGGCTGCGCAAGGAACGACGCGTTCAGCGTGCGCGCGGCGTGGTTGTCTCAGCCGGCCCGCTCGGGACCAACCGGCTGCTTCAGCGCTGCCGGCTGGAGGGGTCGCTGCCGAACATCTCCGAGCGCGTCGGCGAGCTGGTGAGGACCAACTCGGAGTCGATCCTGACCGTGACGGTGCCCGAGGACTACGAGGACGATCTGATCAAGCGGGTCGCGATCACCTCCTCGATCTACCCCGATCCGAACACGCACATCGAGACGGTCACCTACGGGGACGACGGCGACTCGATGCGGCTGCTCTACACGCTGCTGACCGGAGACGGCACGCGCCTGACCCGCCCGCTGAAGCTGCTCGCCCAGATCGCACGTCACCCCGGGCGGCTCGCGAAGGTCCTCTTCGCAAAGCACTGGTCGCGGCGCACGATCATCGTGCTCGTGATGCAGACGCTCGACAACGCGATCGCGCTGCGGCCTCGCAAAGGCCCGTTCGGATCGTTCTGGCTGCAGACCGAACAGGACCCTGAGCGCCCCAACCCGACGTTCATCCCGGTCGCCAACGAGGCGGCCGAATGGTTCGCCAAGCGCACCGGCGGCATCGCGCAGAGCTCGGTCACCGAGGCGCTCTTCAACATCCCCTCGACGGCCCACATCCTCGGCGGAGCCGTGATCGCCCCGGACCCGTCGCAGGGCGTCGTCGACGCCTCCCAGCGCGTGTTCGGCTACGAGAACCTGCTGGTCTGCGACGGAGCGGCCGTGCCGGCCAACGTCGGGGTGAACCCGTCGCTGACGATCACCGCGCTGGCCGAGCACGCGATGAGCCGGATCCCGGCCGCCGGGATCGACGTGGCCGCCGGGATCGACCCGCCGGCCCAGGTCGCACGCGCCGCGGCCGCGCCGTTCGTCCCTGCGCCGCAGGCCGACGAGCCCGCCCCGGCAGCCTGAGATCGGCGGCCGCGCTACGCGCGGTAGGGGACGATCACCTTGTGTGCGCAGCCGACCAGGTTGAAGTGGCGGTTGGCGGGAAGGAAGCGCATCACCATCGTCTTCACCCCGGGGCCGTTGCAGAAGACCGTCCCGGAGCCGTAGACGAGGGCGACGTGGTCGTTGCCGGCACCCGTCCAGATCACGTTGTGGCCCATGCTCGCGTAGATCCAGTCCGGACCGGCGCCGCCATGCAGCTGGTCGCTCTGGTTCGGCGGGTCATTCGGATGCGAGTCACCCCAGATCACGTCGCCCATGTCGCCCGCCCAGATCGTGTCGTTGCGATCGCCGCCCAGCAGCATGTTGTGGACGCCGCCAAGCCCGCGCTCGACGCCGCTTTCGTTGTTGGGATGCCCGACGTGGTGGCTGGTACGCGGCCAGCCCTCGTGACTGGCCATCCCGAAGGCGACTCCGGTGCAGGCGAGCATCCATGCCCCCAGCAGCGGCAGGGCGAGCAGGCGGGCGGGGGCGAGCGCTCGGCGGGGCGAGGTCATCGCGAGCACCGTAGCGGCGCGGACAGCCAGAGCCGCCGCGCAGTGGACAACCGGCCGATGCGGCGCCGGGGCCCGATGCGATGGGCCGGCGCTACTCGGCGCCGCCGGCCATCGCCGGCAGTATCTGCAGCGTGTCGGTCTCGCCGACGGCCGTCTCGAGCCCGTCGAGCACGCGCACGTCCTCGTCGTTGAGATAGACGTTGACGTAGCGGTTCAGCGCGCCGTCGGGTGCGAACAGCTGGCTCTCGGTGGCCGGGTGGGTGGAGGCGAGGTCGCGCAGCACCTCGCCGACGTTCGCGCCGGACGCGCCGACCTCCTTGTCGCCTCCGACGGAGGCGCGCAGCACCGGTGGGATCTTGATCGTCGCCATGACTCGCGGCAGGTTAGCCTGCCGCGGCGCAGAACGCCTCGTAGTCCGGGAAGACTCCCATCTCCTCATCGGTGATCTCACCCGGGTCGCGCGAGCAGATCGGGCAGTCGGGGTCGCGGTGGACCTTGACCTCGGTGAGCGTCGCACCCAGCGCGTCGTAGAGAAGCAGGCGGCCGATCGCCGGCTCGCCGATCCCGAGGATCAGCTTCACGACCTCCGTCGCCTGCAGCAGGCCCATCGTCCCGGGCAGCACGCCGAGCACGCCGTTGGCGCCGCACGAGGGCGCCAGCTCCGCCGGCGGCGGCTCGCGGAACAGGCAGCGGTAGCACGGGCCGTCGTAGGGCTTGAAGACCGACAGCTGACCGTCGAAGCCGAGGATCGAGGCGGAGACGACGGGAATCCTCAGACGGACCGTCGCGTCGTTGAGCAGGTAGCGCGTCGGGAAGTTGTCGACGCCATCGACGATCACGTCGTAGCCCTCGATGATCTCCATGATGTTCGAGGCGTCGATGCGCGTCTGGTACTTGACGACCTTGACGTCCGGGTTGAGCGCGTGGATCGTCTGCTCGGCCGAGTCGACCTTGGGGACGCCGACACGGTCGGTGGAGTGGATCACCTGTCGCTGGAGGTTCGACAGGTCGACCTCGTCGTCGTCGACGATGCCGAGCGTGCCGACTCCGGCCGCGGCGAGGTACAGCGCCGTCGGCGAACCGAGCCCGCCGGCGCCGAGCAGCAGCACCTTCGCGTCGAGCAGCTTCTGCTGGCCCTCGACGCCGATCTCCGGGATCAACAGGTGCCGCGAGTAGCGGTCGCGCTGCTCGGCGGTCATCGCGCGGGGAACGTCGACCTCGTAGCCGCGGTCCTTCCACAGCGTGATCCCGCCGGTCATCGAGCGGACGTGCTCGTAGCCGAGGTCCTCCATCATCGTCCTGGCGGCGTAGGCGGAGCGCTGACCGGAGGCGCAGTAGAGGATCACCTGGCTCGAGCGGTCCGGCACGACGCCTTCGATGCGCGACTCGAGGTGCCCGCGCGGGACGCTCTTGGCGCCCGGCAGGTGGCCGGTCGCGAACTCTTCGCTGCCACGGACGTCGACGATCGTCACACCCTCATGGGTGAGCTCCTTTACCTCGGAGGGGTCGACCTCCTCGATCCTGCTCTTGATCTGGCGGAGCAGCTCTGGTCCGGACGTGCTCATCGCGAAACTCCTAAACGAAGGTCGGGATTCATGAACTTCATAAAGTATAGCGCCGCGGAACCTGCTCGCGGGCGATGAAAGAGACCCCGATCGGGGCCGCTGCGAGCACCCCCTGCGCAACCTCGTGAACGCCTCGCCCGAGGGCTGGAGGCGAGCACGTAAGCGAAGCCGGTGGCGGGCGGTTCACGAGCCTCGCGTAGGCTCCACGCCGAGATGAGACGGGCAAGACTGCTGCTGCCTGCGGCGCTCGGCGTGCTGCTGCTCGCGGCCCTCGCGTTCGCGATCGTCGCGAGCAAAGACAGCTCGACGAAGCCGACGACCTCGCCGGTCGTGAATGTCCCGCCCGACTCCAACCGGGCGCCGATCCCATCCCAGGGAGGCTTCGACGGGGCCGCGCTGCCCGGGGGCAGGCAGGCGCCCGCGTTCAGCCTGACCGACCAGTACGGCCGCCCCGTGTCGCTGGACTCGCTGCGGGGGGAACCGGTCCTGCTCGCCTTTCTGTACTCGCGCTGCGGCGCCCCATGCGTGCTGATCGCCCAGCAGATCCGCGGCGCGCTGGACGAACTCGGCGACCACCCGGTCGCCGTCGCGATCATCAGCGCAGACCCGGCCGGCGACGACGCCAAGGCCGTCAGACGTTTCCTCGCGGCGGTCTCGCTGAGCGGTCGCGTGCACTACCTGACCGGTACTCAGGCGCAGCTCGACTCGGTCTGGAAGGCCTACCGCGTGCGTCCGGCCGCGGCCGGGGCGAGCACGTTCGCGAAGTACGCGATGGTCCGCCTGCTCGACTCGCGAGGCCGCGAACGCGTGCTCTACGGAGCCGAACAGCTCACGCCCGAGGCGCTCGTTCACGACGTCGGGATGCTGCGAGGTGGCTGATACCCTAGCTCCCAGGTAGGAAATCAAGATGATGTTCTCGACAAAGGCCGAGTACGGCGTTCGTGTGATGGTGGAGCTGGCTCGGCGCAGCGACGGCGAGCCGATCCCGCTCGCAGAGATCGCCGCCAACGACGGCCTTCCACTCGCTTACCTCGAGCACCTCGTGGCGCGGCTGCGCAAGGCCGGCCTCGTCGACTCCCGGCGCGGCTCGCGGGGCGGCTACCTGTTGGCGCGACCCGCCGCGCAGATCACGATGGCCGAGGTCGTCGAGGCGCTGGAGGGCTCGATCGCGCCGATCGAGTGCATCTCCCAGGCGCCCGACGGCACGATCGTCTGCGCGCGAGAGTCCACGCGCGACCACGTCTGCCCCACCAAGCTGCTGTGGACGCGCGTGCGCCTGTCGATCGTCAGCACCCTGCGCGAGACGACCCTGGCTGAGCTGCTGGTGGAGCCGGCGATCGCGAATGCCGCAGCTGGACTTCAAATCGAACCACTAAGAACCGGAGCCTGAGTACAGAACATGGCCGACCTAGAGATCAGAGACCTGCACGTGCGCATCGAGGAGCGCGAGATCCTCCGTGGCGTCGACCTGGACATCAGCCGCGGGGAGATTCACGCCCTGATGGGCCCGAACGGGTCGGGCAAGTCGACGATGGCGAACACGCTGCTCGGCCACCCGTCCTATGAGATCACTCAAGGGTCGATCTCCTTCAAAGGCGAGGACATCACCGAGGCCGAGCCGCACGAGCGCGCCAAGGCCGGGCTGTTCCTGGCGTTCCAGTACCCCGTGTCGATCCCGGGCGTCTCCGTCGCCAACTTCCTGCGCATGGCGATCAACGCCAAGCGCGAGGAGCCGATCCAGGTGAAGGAGTTCCGCACGCAGCTGCAGCACGCGATCGAGCTGCTCGACGTCGACCGGGCGTTCACCTCGCGCCACCTCAACGACGGCTTCTCCGGCGGGGAGAAGAAGCGCGCGGAGATCCTGCAGATGGCGATGCTCGCGCCCGACGTGGCGATCCTCGACGAGACCGACTCGGGTCTCGACATCGACGCCCTGCGCACGGTCGCCGAGGGCGTCCAGCGCCTCCACGACGAGCAGGGCCTCGGCGCCCTGATCATCACCCACTACCAGCGCATCCTGCACTACGTCAAGCCGCAGTTCGTGCACATCCTGATGGACGGGCGGATCGTGCTCGAGGGCGGCGTCGAGCTGGTCGAGCGCCTCGAGCGCGAGGGCTACGACCAGATTCGCCAGGAGGTTGGGGCCGGCGTCGGCGCTGGTGACGGGGATGTCTGACGCGGCGGAGCCAACGGGCAACGGCAACGGCGCGACCCCGGTCAAAGCCAAGGCCGGCCGCCACCGCGACGCGACGCTCTACCAGGCGCTGGCCGGAGCCGGAGCCGGCGACGGGCGCTCGCTGGGAGAGCTGCGCGAGGCCGCCCTGAAAGCGTTCGAGGCCGCCGAGCTGCCCGTGTGGCGGCGTTCCGGTTTCTGGACGACGAGCCTCGAGAGCCTCGACCTCGACGCGCTGCGCACGAGCGTCAGCGAGCAGGGCGTCCCGGAGATCGTCACGCGCACCGTTCCCGAGCGGCCGCGGGCCGGGCGGATCGTGCAGAGCGCCGGAGCGATCGTGCAGGTCGAGCTCGACCCGGCGCTGGCGGAGCGGGGAGTGATCCTCAGCTCGCTCGAGGAGGCCTTCGAGCGCCACCCGGAGCTGGTCTCCGAATGGTTCTCGCGGCGTCTGCCGATCGACCGCCACAAGCTGGAGGCGGCCAACGCGGCCTTCTGGACGGGCGGCGTGTTCCTCCACGTCCCCGATGGCCTGATCGTCGAGGACCCGTTCGAGCTGATCTACGCGATCGCCGAGCCGGGCATCGCGCAGTACGGTCGGACGCTGATCGTCGGTGGGCGTGCGAGCGAGTTCAAGGTCCACGAGTACGACCTGGCCGAGGACTTCGGCGACGATGCCCAGGCGCTCCATGCGGGGGCGTTCGAGCTCTACCTGAAGGACGGCGCGCGCTGCCGGCTCGCGCAGCTGCAGGACTGGGGCACGCGCAACAAGGTGTTCGACGTCTCGACGCGCTTCGTCGGCGTCGGAAGGGACGCCTACTGCCACTGGCTGCCGGCGCTGCTCGGTGGCCATCTGGTCCGCCAGCACCTCGAGCTCGCCGTCTCCGAGCCGGGCGGTGACATGGCCTTTCGCGGCCTGTTCTTCGCCGAGGAGCGCGAGCACCTCGACGTGTTCGCGGCCGACCTGCACGAGACCGGGCCATCGGGCGGCGACGTGCACTGGCGCGGCGCGGCCAGCGGCGAGAGCCGCGCGAGCTTCGAGGGGCTGATCCAGATCGACCCGGGCGCGCAGCAGACGCACACGTATCTGCAGATCCACTCGATGATGCTCTCGCCGAAAGCCCGCATCGACGCGATCCCGTCGGTGCTCGTCTCCTCCGACGACGTCTCGGCGTCGCACGGCGGCACCGTCGGCGAGCTCGACGAGGCGGCGATCTTCTACATGCAGACGCGCGGGCTCGACCGGCCGAGCGCAGTGCGGATCATCGTCGAAGGGTTCTTCGAGCCGCTGATCTCAGAGCTGGGCGACGAGCCCCTGGAGGAGCTCGTGCGCGAGAAGATCGCAGCCAAGCTCGCGGCCGCGCGGGAGGACATCGAGACGTATGCCACCAGTCGCTGAGCAGGCGCTCGCCGTCCGGGCCGACTTCCCGATCTTCGCGCGCCGCTTCGGCGAGCGCCCGCTGGTCTACCTCGACTCGGGGGCTACCTCGCAGAAGCCGCAGGTCGTGATCGATGCCCTCTCGGCGCACCTCTCCTCGCACAACGCCAACGTGCATCGCGGCGTCTACCCGCTCGCGCAGGAGGCGGACGCCGCATTCGAGGCGGCGCGCGAGCGGATCGCGGCGTTCACCGGCGGAGAGGCGCGGACGACGATCTTCACGAAGAACGCGACAGAGGCGATCAACCTCGTGGCGCGCTCGTGGGGCGCGGCGCAGCTGGGCCCGGGCGACGCCGTGCTGATCACCCAGATGGAGCATCACGCCAACCTCGTGCCGTGGCAGCAGGTGTGCCGCGAGCGCGGCGCCGAGCTTCGCTACCTGGAGGTCGACGAGCACGGCGAGCTCTCGCTGCAGGCGCTCGACTCCGAGCTCGCCCGCGGCGACGTGCGGCTCGTCGCATTCACCCACGTCTCCAACGTGCTCGGCACGATCAACCCGGTGGCCGAGATCAGCGCACGCGCTCGCGCTGCCGGCGCGATCACGCTGATCGACGGCGCGCAGGCAGTGCCGCAGATGCCCGTCGACATCGCGCGCGCCGGGGCGGACTTCTACGTGTGGACCGGCCACAAGGCGCTCGGCCCGACCGGGATCGGAGTGCTGCACGGCCGCCGCGAGCTGCTCGAGTCGATGGAGCCGTTCCTGACCGGTGGCGACATGATCGCCTCCGTCGGCCTGCAGGAGACGACGTGGAACGAGCTTCCTTTCAAGTTCGAAGCGGGCACGCCGCCGATCGCCGAGGCGGTCGCGCTCGCCGCCGCCGTGGACTACCTCGGCGCACTCGGCATGGAGCGGGTCCGCGACCACGAGCGGGCGCTGACCGAGCAGATGCTGGCGCGTCTCGGCGAGGTTCCCGGCCTGCGCGTCGTCGGCCCTCCGGCGGGCCGCGAGCGCGGCGCGCTGGCATCGTTCACGGTTGAGGGCATGCACCCTCACGACGTCGCCGAGCTGCTCGGCCGCGAGGGCGTCTGCGTCCGCGCCGGGCATCACTGCGCGCAGCCGCTGATGCGCTGCCTGGGCGTCAGCGCGACGGCCCGTGCCAGCCTCGGGGTCTACAACGACGAGTCCGACGTCGAGGCACTGATCGGCGCCCTGCAGAGCGGCCGGGCCGTGTTCGGGCTTTAGGCGGCGGCTTGATGGACGACCTCTACCGGGACTACATCCTCGAGCACTACAAGCGCCCGCAGAACTTCGGCGAGCTCGACCCGCACGACCTGGAGGCGCTCGAGCACAACCCGCTGTGCGGCGATGAGCTCGGCGTCCACATCCGTGTCGAGGGCGACCGCATCGAGGACCTGCGCTTCCACGGGCACGGTTGCGCGATCTCGCAGGCGGCCGCCTCGATCGCCTCGGAGGAGCTGAAGGGGATGGCGCTCAGCGATGTCGGGCAGCTCGACGCCGACTGGATGATCGACCTGCTCGGGATCCCCGTCTCGGCGACGCGGCGCAAGTGCGCGCTGCTGAACCTGAAGGTCGTGCGAGGAGCGGTCACGGGCGACAACGCGTGGCCCTCGTGAGCAGCCGCCCGGCCCCCGTTTCCGCACGCCGGCCGACCGCGTCACGCCCCCCTGTCACCTGGCGGACCGGGGACGCGCCTGGCCACCACGATACAATTCCTACTTCCCAGCACAGGATTCGCAACCCCCAGCGAGGACCCAATGGCCACAGTTGACCGCATCGCAAAACCGAGCCCGATCGTCGAGGACGAGCAGGGACAGCTGCACGCGCGTCAGGGCATCTCGCGAGAGGTGGTCACGGAGCTCTCCAAGATCAAGGGCGAGCCCGACTGGATGGCCGATAAACGGCTGAAATCGCTGGAGATCTTCGAACGCAAGCCGATCCCGAACTGGGGTCCGGACCTGAGCGGGCTGAACCTCGACGACCTCGTCCTCTACTCGCCGCCGACGGCGGGTCGCTTCAACAGCTGGGACGAAGTGCCCGAGGAGATGAAGCAGACCTATGAGGACCTGGGTATCCCGCAGGCCGAGCGCGAGCACCTGGCCGGCGTCGTCGGCGTGTGGCGCCAGGAGCCGGTATACGAGGGCCTGAAGGAGGAGTACGCCAAGCAGGGGATCCTGTTCTGCTCGATGGACACGGCGATCACGGAGTACCCGGAGCTGGTCCAGAAATACTTCATGACGAAGTGCGTGCCGGCGCAGGACAACAAGTTCTCGGCGCTGCACGGCGCCGTCTGGTCCGGCGGGGCGTTCTGTTACATCCCCAAGGGCGTCAAGTGCGATCTGCCTCTGCAGTCGTATTTCCGCATGGAGGGCGCCGGCGAGGGCACCTTCGAGCACACGCTGATCATCGCCGACGAGGGCTCGGAGGTGAACTACATCGAGGGCTGCACGGCTCAGACCTACAGCGTCAACTCGATGCACTCCGCCGTCGTCGAGATCTTCGTCCACGAGGGCGCAAAGGCGCGCTACACGACCGTTCAGAACTGGTCGAAGGACGTCTACAACCTCAACACCAAGCGGGCGATCGTCGACGCCGAGGGCACCGTCGAGTGGGTCGGCGGCTCGATGGGCGCGAAGTACGTGATGCTCTACCCCGGCTCCTACCTGATGGGCGAGGGCGCCCGCGCCGACCACCTGAACGTCGGCGTCGCCGGCAAAGGCGTGCACAAGGACACGGGTGCCAAGGTCGTCCACCTCGCGCCGAACACGACGTCGAACATCCTCGCCAAGTCGATCTCCAAGGACGGCGGGATCATGGGCTACCGAGGCCTGGTCAAGATGGGCCACAACTCGGCCGGCTCCAAAGCACGGGTCCAGTGCGACGGGCTGATGATGGACGGCGAATCGAAATCGGACACGTGGCCGGACATCCAGATCCAGAACCCCCACGTGACAGTCGCCCACGAGGCGACTGTCGGGCGCATCTCCGACGATCAGCTGTTCTACATGGGCTCGCGCGGATTCACCGAGGACGAGGCAGCCGCGATGATCGTCAACGGCTTCATCGAGCCGGTGACGAAGGAGCTGCCGATGGAGTACGCGGTCGAGCTCAACAGGCTGATTCAGCTGGAGATGGTCGGCTCCATCGGCTAGGACGCCGGATGGGCGGCGGCTGGCGGCGCCCTCACCCCGAGGGCGCGATGCGGTCGCTCAGAGGGGCAGAGCCCACCGCGACAGCTGCGTCCCTGCCGTCTTGCCATCGACCTCCAGGCGCCTAGCTCCCCTCCGTTGCGGGCCCCGACAGACACGATCGCCGCTCCGCTGTTCCCGCGGAATCTGCCGTGGGTGAACGCGCCGGCCGGAGGCCAGGTCAGCATCATCCAGCGCGACCGGCCTCTGCTGGTCGAGTTCTGGGACTTCTGCAGGCCGAACTCGATGCGAACTCTGCCCTACGTGAAGGCATGGCACGAGCGCTACGCGGCCGACGGGCTGCGCGTCGTCGGGGTGCACTGCCCGGGCTTTGAGCCCTCGCGCGATGAGCAGGGGGTGCGGGACGCCGTTGCGCGCCTGCAGATCGCACACCCGGTCCTGATCGACAGCGAGCTCGAGCTGTGGCAGGAGTACGAGAACGAGGGCTGGCCCGCCCGCTACCTGTTCGACGGCCGCGCCCGGCTGTTCGAGTTCCACTACGGGGAGGGCGACTACGCGGGTACAGAGCTTGCGATCCAGCGGCTGCTGGGCGTCGAGCGCGAGCCGCTCGAGCCAGTCAGGCTGCAGGACGCGCCGGATGCCGTGCTGGCCAGACAGAGCGAGGACCGACCCGGCGCCCACCAGGGCCCGTATGAGGCGGGCGGCGTCTGGGCCGTGCTGAGCGGCGGCGGCGAGTTGTCCTTCACTGCTGCCGACGGGGCCTCCGGCCTTGTCGAGGTCAGCCACGCCGGCGCCTACGAGCTGGTCGACCACACCCGGCACACGGCCGGCGAGCTGACGCTGAGCTGCGGCGCAGGTGTCGTCTGCCACGCCACGTGCTTCGCGCCGGGACTGGCGTCATAGCGACGAGCGTGCATCGCAGGCTGGGTTACGCTTCAGGGCAGATGCCGCTGCTCGTGTTGTGCTGCCTCGCGGTGGGGCTGCTCCTACCGGCGCCGTCGGCCGAGGGGCGGGCATTCCCGCAGGTGAGCCGTCTTGAAGCGAACAACGGCACGGCGAGGGGCGGCAACACGGTCACGATCGAGGGCGTCGCGCTGCAGGGCGAAAGCCCGGTGAGCAGCGTCACGTTCGGCGGGCGCCCGGCGCGCTTCACCGTCGCCTCGGATACCTCGATCGAGGCGCTGGCGCCGGCGGGCAGCGGCGAAGCAGAGGTGCGGCTGACGAACGGCCGCGGGGAATCGTCACCGTCGGTGCCGGCCGACCGCTATGCCTACGACCCGCCTCCGGTGGGCCCATGGCTGGGGCTGAACGGCAACAACTCCACGTTCCTCGGACCGATCGACGCGTTCGTCGAACACGGCGTCGAGTACGACCGCAGCGGACCGATCGAGTGGGTGGCCGGCGAGACGCTCGCGCAGGGCGGCCAGGGGTTTCGCATCCCGATCGACGCCGGGATGATCCCGGTCGTGACGATCGAGTACAAGGCGTACAACCACTGCCAGTTCAACAGCCAGTGCCTGCCGACGAGCGCCGCCGCGATCACCGAATACGTCACCGGCTTCATCGTCTCGGCGCGCGAAATCCTCGCCAAATATCCTGCGGCGCCGATCCTCCTGGAGGCGACCAACGAGCCATGGGGCTACGGGAGCGCCGCGCAGTACGCCGCGATCCTCGCGAGCCTGCTGCCGGCGGCGGCCCGTGCTCACCTGCCGATGGAGCGCGTGTACGCCGGCGCGACGACCGGCGGATGGATCAAGTCGCTCTACGAGGCCCGTCCGCAGCTGCGAAGCGAAATCAAGGGCTGGTACGTGCACCCGTACAACCCGTCCCGCGACCCGGCGAGCGGGGTCGGCCAGCTGCCGGGGCTGCAGGCGGAAATGACCTCCGGGCAGAGCAACGTGATCGTCTCCGAGATGGGCTTCTGCGCGCCGGACGTCAACAACGCCGCCGGCCGCTGCGCCGGAGGCCCGGCGCCGGCGCGCGACAGCGCCGATGCCGCCCAGGCCCTGAGCAGCGAACTGCGCCTGGCGGCGAGCTACCACCGCGCGGGTTGGCTGCGTGCGCTGCTCGTCTACTCGCGCAACGACAACGGCTGGGCGATGCAGATTCACGGGGGCGTGCTGACGGCGCAGGGCCGGGCACTCGAGGCGTTCGCAGACGCCAACCCGTAGCGCGCCGCTAGGCCCGCCCGGGAGGCGCCAGCTCGGCCTGCGTGCGATCGCCGAGCAGCCGCAGCAGCTGTGGCGGGCCATCGTCGCCGACGAGCACGGCCGTGCCTGGCCAGTAGGGATTGGCCGGCCCGGCCGAGTCCAGGAAGATCGCCGCGTAGGTCCAGCTGCCCGAGTTGACGAGCCGCGCGCCGCCCGGCCCGAGCCACTCCTCTGCGTGGTCGCGGGGAAACGGCCCGGCGCGATGAGTGTGGCCGAACACCACGTACGCGTCGCGGAGCTGCAGCTGCTCGGCGACGTCACCCATCGCGGCGAGACCGGCGCGGCGCAGCTCTTTGCCGGAGATGTTGGCCTTCAGAGGGCCGATCCCGGCCCGGTTGAGGACAGCCACGGCCACCGGGAAGGCGGCCACCACCGCCCGTCCGCGCACGTAGCGCGCGAGCCGCTTGACGGGCCGTTGGCGTGAGCCTGAGACGCCCGGCGGCTCCTCGCTGCCGCCACCGAGCGCTCGCCAGGCGCTGACCGTCGCCATTCCGTTCAGCGCCGCCCCCGGATGAGTGTGGCGGGCGACGACGTCGCGCCAGGCGAACACGGGGGCGCCCATCGCCTCGTAGTCGTCGGCCCCGGTGAACTGCGCGGCGGGCTTGCCGAGCAGCCGACTCATCAGCCCGACGCTGAGCCGCTCGAGGGTCGGCACGGTCAGGTGCGAGTCGAGGTAGTGACCGTGCGTCGCGTAGACGTCGGGCCGCACCCACAGCCCGGGGTAGGCCACGGTGGTGCGGGCCGGCGCCGCCCACGCGGCGATCCGGACGAGCGCCGGCGAGACGTCGGCCGGGTCGAGCAGCTGCTCGACCTGCAGCGGCCCGGGGTCGGCTTCGGCCCCGCGCGCGGCCAGCCACGGCTCGATCAGCGCGTGGTCGTGATTGCCGGCGGTGATCACCAGCTCGCGCCCGTCGAGCGCGCGCCCGAGGTCCTCGAAGAACGGGCGCGCCGCATCCATCGCCTCCCGCAGCGGCCCGTGGCGAAGCTCGAGCACGTCGCCGAGCAGCACCAGCCGGTCAACGTCCTCGAGCGCAGCCAGCAGGTGCGCCCGCAGCTCCGGGCGGCGCAGCAGGTCGCTCTCGGAGATGCTCCCCAGGTGCAGGTCGGAGACGATCAGGGTGCGCATGGCCGGGCGTGCTGCTCAGCTGCGGAGCGTCGCGCCCGCTGCGCTCGCCGGGCGCACCGGCGTGGGGCGGGCGCTCAGAGTGCTGCCCCGGTGGCGGGCGCCGCAGCGGCCGTGGCGAGACGGATCTGCTTGGGGAGCATGAAGCGCACGTCCTCCTTGACGACGTCGAACTCCGAGATGTCCTCGACACCGCGCGCCTTGAAGAACTCGATCAGCTCTGCGACGAGGTTCTCGGGCGCGCTCGCCCCCGAGGAGATGCCGACGACGCGGCGGCCGTCGAGCCATTCCTCCTGGACCTCCCGGGCGTTGTCGATCAGGTGCGCGTCGGTGCCGCAGTCGCGGGCGACCTCGACGAGCCGCTTCGAGTTCGACGAGTTGGACGAGCCGATCACCAGCATCAGGTCGCATCTGGAGGCCATCTGCTTGACGGCCGCCTGGCGGTTGGTGGTGGCATAACAGATGTCGTCGGTGCGCGGACCGACGATCTTCGGGAAGCGCTCGCGCAGGCGCTTGAGGATCGCGGTCGTTTCATCGACGGCGAGAGTCGTCTGGGTGATGTAGGCGACTCGCTCGGGGTTGTCGATCTCGAGCGTCTCGACGTCCTGCTCGTCCTGCACGAGCACGATCTGCTCGGGCGCCTCGCCCATCGTCCCTTCGACCTCCTCGTGACCTGCGTGGCCGACGAGCACGATCGTGTAGCCGTCCTGGGCGAATCGCACGGCCTCGCGGTGGACCTTCGTGACCAGCGGACAGGTCGCGTCGATCGTCTCGAGGCGGCGCTGCGCAGCGCCTTCGCGCACGCTCGGCGCGATGCCGTGGGCCGAGAACACGCAGACGGCGCCCTCGGGCACCTCGGTGTGCTCCTCGACGAAAATCGCGCCGCGCGTGGTCAGCTCCTCGACGACGTGCTTGTTGTGGACGATCTCCTTGCGGACGTAGACCGGCGCCCCGTGGATCTGCAGGGCACGTTCAACGGTCTGCACGGCTCTGTCCACGCCCGCGCAGTAGCCACGGGGAGCGGCGAGGAGCAGCTTCTCGACTGTATTGACCACGGGCGTCATTGTATTGGGCGGCCAGGTACCCTAAGCGCCGATGGCTCAGCGGCACCTTGATCGGCTGACCCCTGTCGACGCCTCGTTCCTCCACCAGGAGGGCGCCAACTCGCACATGCACATCGGCGGGCTGACGCTGATCGAAGGACCGCCGCCGAGCATGGAGGAGTTTCTCGAGCAGATCCGCCGCCGCCTGCACCTCGTGCCGCGCTACCGGCACAAGCTCGCCCACACGGCGATCGACAGCGGTCGCCCGGTGTGGGTGGACGACCCGAACTTCAACCTCGAGTACCACATCCGTCACTCGGCGCTGCCGCCTCCGGGGAGCTGGGATCAGCTGCAGGACCTGACCGCACGGGTGTTCTCCCAGCAGCTCGACCGCTCCAAGCCGCTGTGGGAGATGTGGCTGATCGAGGGTCTGGAGGATGACCGCTTCGCGCTGATCACCAAGACCCACCACTCGCTGATCGACGGGATCGCGGGGATCGATCTGGCGACGGTCCTGTTCGACCTGTCCCCCGACCCGCCCCAGATCCCCCACTCGGGCCGGCCATGGAAACCTCACGCCGAGCCGAGCACGACGTCATTGCTGGCGACCGGTTTCGCAGGGGCCGCGCGAACCGGAGTCGCGCTCGTCGAGGGCGCGCTCGAGGCGGTCGCGCACCCCGACCGGGCGATGGCGCGTGCCCGGGAGGTCGCCGAGGGGCTCGGCGAGCTGGTCTGGGCCGGCCTGAACCCGGCTCCGGAAACGCCGCTGAACGTCCCGATCGGGCCGCACCGGAGGTTCGTCGGCGTGACGGCCAGCCTCGATGACTTCAAGACCGTCAAGAACGCGTTCGGCGGCACGGTCAACGACGTCGTCCTGGCGGCGGTCGCAGGCGCGCTTCGCACGTTCCTGATCTCGCGCGGGCGCCGTACCGAGGGCGTCGAGATGCGTGCGCTCGTACCGGTCTCGGTGCGCTCGGAGGACGACCAGGGCACTGCGGGGAACCGCATCGTCGTGATGCGCGGGCCCCTGCCGGTCTACATCGCCGACCCGCTGAACAGACTGCGGTTCGTCTCGCACGCGATGGACGGGCTGAAGGAGTCCAAGCAGGCGCTCGGCGCCGAGGTGATCGCCGGTGCCCAGAACTTCGCCCCGCCGACGATCCTCGCTCAAGCGTCCCGGCTGAACTTCTCGACGCGGCTGTTCAACCTGATCGTCACGAACGTTCCCGGCCCGCAGTTCCCGCTGTACGTGCTCGGCCGCAAGATGGTGCTGGCGATCCCCGTGGCCTTCCTCCCGGAAAACCACGCGCTGGCGATCGCGATCATGTCCTACAACGGACAGATGAACTTCGGCCTGCTGGGTGACTTCGACGCGCTGCCCGACATCGATGCCGTCGGCGAGAACATCCGCGAAGAACTGGCGAGGCTGGTGCAGGCCGCCCGCGAGCAGCAACCAGCCCCCGTCTGACCCCCGCCCTGCCCCTCACGGTAAGCGAAGCCCTGTATCAAGCGGCTCGTCCGTCGCGCAAGCGACCAAGAGCCGCTTGATACAGGGCTGAGCGCCCCTAATAGCCCAGCGCGAACTTCGCGTCTTCGCTCATCAGCTCCGGCGACCACGCCGGAGTGAAGACCATCTCAGACTCGACGCTCTTGACGCCGTCCAGTTCTCCCACGAACTCTTCGATCTGCTCGTTGACCTGCGGACCGATCGGACATCCGGGGGTGGTGAGCGTGAACGTCACCTTGACGTTCCCCTCGGCGACCTCGACGGCGTAGATCAGGCCCAGCTCGACGAAGTCGAGGCCGAGCTCCGGGTCGATCACGTTGGAGAGCGCATCCATCACGTCCTCCTCGCTGGGTGCTGCGGTCAGCTCGGACATGAGCACAGTCTAACTGCGTGCGAGGAGCACTACGTTGCGCGGCGGCACCGATCAGGCCGGTCGCCATCCGGCGAGGACGGCGAAATGCAGCTGCCTGAAGAAGCAGTCGCAGTCCTCGAGCCCGGCCTGCTGCATCCAGCCGAGCTGCGTCGTCACGTCGACCGAGCGGTCGGTCTCCATGCGCCCTTCGGCGCTCGCGATCTCGTCGTCGCCGGCCCCCGCCGCTGCGCAGGCCGCGCGCCACAGGCGGCGATAGGAGAGCTCGAGCCACGGCGTCGCGCCGGCGACGTGCTCGGCGTTTACGAATACGCCGCCCGGACGCAGCGTCTGGAAGGCGCGACCGACCAGATCACGGTTGTCGGCGTGCTCGAGGTGATGGATCGCCAGAGCCGAGACGACCGCGTCGAACGGCCCGTCGGGCAGCTCCTCGCGCAGATCGGCCACGACGAACGTGGCGTCAGCCGCCGAGAGCCGGCGGCGTGCCTGGTCGAGCATCTCCGGCGCGCCGTCGACCAGCACGAGCTCGGCGTCGGGATAGCGCGAGAGCACCGCCTCGCTCATCAGACCGGTGCCGGCACCGAGGTCCAGCACGCGCCGAACCGGCGTGCCTCGCAGCCCGAGCAGCTCCACCGCAGTTCCGTAGAACTCCTCGAAGCACGGCACCAGTCGCCTGCGTTGAGCGTGGTACTCGTGGGCATGCGCCGCGAAGACACCGACCGAGTCGCTCACCGGTTGTACGTTATCACGTACAAGCGGCGCGGACGGAGGCGCGGAGCTACCCGTCGCGGCGGAGCGCGTGGCGGGCGAGCACGAGAAGCAGCGCGCTCGACGCGAGCACCACGGCGGACACACCCGACACCAGCGGTGCGCCTTCGACGAGCACTTTCAGCTCGCAGACGACAGCCACCGCAAGCAGCAGCGGCCCAAGTCGCAGCAGTCTCTGTTCGCGCGCGTTTCGCATCGCGCCGGATGCTAGCCAGGTACGGCGGGTGCGTGCGCAAGTCCGCTGGCAGGCCAGTCATCGAGGACACCGGCTCGCGCCGCTCATCGGCGCCCTAGTTGTCGCAGCCGAGGCGGTCCCACATGTACAGCTGGATGCACTCGTTGGCGAGTTCCACGGCGCGCTCGTGGGAAAGTCGCGGCAGCACCGTGTCGAGCGCCTGGTCCTCGGCCACGCCCGCCTGGAAGGCTTCCTCGCCGCGGAACCCGGCGGCGATCTTCAACGCCTCTCGGCGGTTCTCGCCGAGGCTCGGGAAGACACCGACGAGGAACTCGGTGTTCGGGATCGGCT